>NZ_JAVAYO010000019.1:0-146424 GCF_054863005.1 Bradyrhizobium sp. 25ACV | reverse complement strand
TCACCCGACCAACCTCACTCAAGCCAGTCGACAGGCCTTGACTCACAAATCCCCATATGAGGGTGGGCAAAGGCGCGTAAGCGCCGTGCCCACGATCTCGGCATGATTATTTCGAACCGTGGGCACGCTTCCGCCTTCGCTCTGCGAGCTACGGCGGACGAGTCACTTTGCCCACCCTACTCACCGCCTTCTTGGCAACCTTCTTTGCCACACGCTTCTTCGGCACGGCCTTCTTCACCACCGCCTTCTTCGCCTTCGGCCGCTTCTTCACCTTGGCACGCTGGGCGGCAGCGAGGGCCGCCCTCGCCCATTGCGCGAGCTCCGCGGAATCGTCGAACAGGCGTGCCGGCAGCTCCCAGTAGGAATTGACCACCACGGTCTTGGCGCGGGTCGAGTACTGAAACGGCTTTGATCCTTCGGCTTCAAAGTCCGGGATCGTGACGTCGTCGACACGCAAGAACAGGCCGGCACGCAGCGACAGCGCGAAGTTGATGCCGTCAGCGGAGATGCCGTAGCCGGAGAACATTTTTCGGATGGTGACGGGGCCGAAATCGGCGAAGAGGTCGATCAGGAATTCGCGGTTCATCGTGCGCTCTCTCTCCCCAACGTCGCCCCGCGAAAGCGGGGACCCATAACCACAGGGAGAAGTTTAGCGAAGACTATTAGTCGTGCCAGCTCCGGTACTGGCACCTCCCGCTAAAGAAAAATCACGCGGTATGGGTCCCCGCTTTCGCGGGGACGACGACGGAGTGATCGGCGCGAGCCGGGCTTACCCGTCGATCTTGGCCGGCCGCAGCTCGACCGACTCGCCGCAGCCGCAGGCGGAAATCTGGTTCGGATTGTTGAAGACGAACTGGGCCTGCATCTTGTCGGCCTTGTAGTCCATCTCGGTGCCGAGCAGGAACAGCACGGCCTTGGGATCGACCAGGATCTTGACGCCCTTGTCCTCGACGACCTCGTCGGTCGGGCGGACGTCGTGGGCGTATTCGACCGTGTAGGACTGGCCGGCGCAGCCGCCGTTCTTCACGCCGACGCGCAAGCCGACGATCTCGGAATCGGCGCGCTGGGTCAGCTCGGTGATGCGCTGGGCAGCAGCGTCCGTCAGCCGCATCACCTGCGGGCGCGGCCGCCGCGGCTTTGGAGTGGATGCTGGTGTCGCCTGGGTCATCTTATCTATCTGGTCCGTTGCGGAGCAAATTCAATGCTGAGGTTACGCGTCACCACATGTTGAGCACGAGGCGCGCCTCGTCGCTCATGCGTTCCGGCGACCACGGCGGCTCCCAGACGACCTTGACGTCGACCACGCCGACGCCGGGGACGCTGGCAACCGCGTTCTCGACCATGGTCGGCAGCTCGCCGGCGGCCGGGCAGTTCGGCGTCGTCAGCGTCATCTGGACGTCGACAGAGCGGTCGTCCTTGATCTCGACCTTGTAGATCAGGCCGAGCTCGTAGATGTCGGCGGGGATTTCCGGGTCGAACACGGTCTTCAGCCCGGCGATGATCTCGGTGGTCAGCCGCTCGGTCTCCTCCGGCGGCAGCGCCGAATGGGTCTCCATCGGACTAGCTTTGATTTCGGCCGTGTCACTCATGCGAACAAATCCCGCGCCTTCAAAAGCGCCTGTGCCAGATGATCGACTTCTTCCCGCGTATTATACATGCCGAACGAGGCTCGGCAGGTGGCCGTCACGTTGAACCGCTCTAAAAGCGGCATGACGCAATGGGTGCCGGCGCGCACCGCGATGCCCTGGCGGTCGATCACGGTGGCGACGTCGTGGGCGTGCGCACCCTTCAGCTCGAAGGAGATCACCGGGCCCTTGCCCCGTGCCGTGCCGATCAGCCGCAGCGAATTGATCTCCCGGAGCCGATCCTGGGCATAGGTGGTGAGATCGTGCTCGTGCGCGGCGATGCGCTCCTTGCCGATCGAATTGACGTAGTCGATGGCAGCGCCAAGGCCAACGGCCTCGACGATCGCGGGCGTGCCCGCCTCGAATTTGTGCGGGGGATCGCCATAGGTGACGACCTCGCGTGAGACCTCGCGGATCATCTCGCCGCCGCCGTTGAAGGGACGCATTGCGACGAGGTGGTCGTACTTGGCCCAGAGGATACCGATGCCGGTCGGCCCATAAACCTTGTGGCCGGTGAAGACGTAGAAATCGCAGCCGATGTCCTGGACGTCGACGGGCAGATGCACCGCGCCCTGGCTGCCGTCGACCAGCACGGGAATGCCGCGTGCCTGGGCGATTTTCACGACCTCCTTGACCGGCACGATGGTGCCGAGCGCGTTCGACATCTGCGTGATCGCGACCAGCTTGGTCTTGGCCGTCAGCAGCTTCTCGAATTCGTCGATGAGGAAATTGCCCTCGTCGTCCACCGGCGCCCACTTGATCACGGCACCCTGGCGTTCCCTCAGGAAATGCCAGGGCACGATGTTGGAGTGGTGCTCCATGATCGAGATGACGATTTCGTCGCCTTCCCCGATGTTCGGCCCGCCCCAGGACGAGGCGACCAAATTGATCGCCTCCGTCGCGTTGCGGGTGAAGATCACTTCTTCCGTACGCGGCGCGTTGATGAACTGCGCCACCTTGGTGCGGCCGCCCTCATAGGCTTCGGTCGCCGCGTTAGCGAGGTAATGCAGGCCGCGATGCACGTTGGCGTATTCGCTCGTATAGGCCTGCGTCATGCGGTCGAGCACGGCGCTCGGCTTCTGCGCCGAGGCGGCGTTGTCGAGATAGACCAGCGGCTTGCCGTAGACCTGCAGGGCGAGCGCCGGAAAATCCTGGCGCACGCGCGCGACGTCATAGGCACCGTTCTTGACTGCCGGGTGCGTGCTCATTGGCGGCGCTCCAGCCAGCGCTCGGCGATGCCGATCACATGCTCGCGCAAGCCGTCATCAGCGATCTGCTCGATCGCCTCGCCCACGAAAGCCTGGATCAGCAGCGACTGGGCCTGCTTCTCCGGCAGGCCGCGGGCCTTCAGATAGAACAATAGGTTGTCGTCGAGCGCGCCGGCGGTGGCGCCGTGACCGCAGGAGACGTCGTCGGCAAAGATCTCGAGCTCGGGCTTGTTGTCGGCCTCGGCTTCATCCGAGAGCAGCAGCGCGCGGGTCATCATCTTGCCATCGGTCTTCTGCGCGTCGGGGCGGACGATGATGCGGCCCTGGAACACCGAATGAGCGCGATCGTCGATCACGGCGCGGAAGATCTCGCGGCTGACGCAGTTCGGCACGGCATGGTCGACCACCAGCGTGGTGTCGCCGTGTTCGGTCTTCTGCAACAGGTTGACGCCGTTGGCGGAGAGCTCGCTGCCCTCGCCCGCGAGCGTGATGAAACCTTGCAAGCGGCTGACCGCGGCACCGGTCGTCATGTTGAAGAACTTGAGCTTCACGTTGGCGCCGACGGTGACGAAGTGCGAGGTCACGTTCACGGCGTCAGGTGCATCGTCCATCAAACGGATGTGCGCGACGTCGGAATCGTCACCGACCGAGACGAGCACGGCGTCGTTGATCTGGTAGGCCTTGGCACCCGCCGCGACAAAGGTCTCGACGATGGTGGCACGCGCGCCCTTGCCGATCGCGATCTGCGAACGGGTGAAGGCCGACGCGGAAGCCGCGGCCGCAATGTGGATGATCTGGATCGGAGCGGACAGCTGCGCGCCGTCGGCAATCGACAGCACCACGCCGTCGGTCGCCATCGCGGCGTTGAGCGAGATCACGGCATCGGTGGACGCGGTCTTCAACAGACCGGCATCCTTCTCCAGCGTCTCCCGCAACGTCTTGAAGCCGGCCTCGGAGGCGAGCGCCTTGACGTCGGAGAGATCGGCTGCGAACACGCCATCGACCAGCACCAGCTTGCGGGCGCCGGCGATCGCATGCGCCTTCACCGCCTCCGCGGCGCGCTTCAACGCGGCCGCATCGGGTGAAGCTGCAAGCGGCAGCACCTCGCCGACCAGCGCGCGCAGGTCGGTGTATTTCCATTCCTCGATCCGGCGGTGCGGAAGGCCGAGACGCTCATAGGTCTCGAACGCCTCGCGGCGCACCGCGATCACAGAAGACGAACCCGGCAGCCGGCCTTCGGCGCTGGCGAAGAGATCGCTCACCGCGCGGCCGTTTCCGGTCTTTGCCACAGCAACGTTCATCGCAAAATTCCTTACGCGGCATCCTCGAACTGGGCGTACCCGGATGCTTCCAGCTCCAGCGCCAGTTCCTTGCCGCCGCTCTTCACGACACGGCCCTTCGACATCACGTGCACGACGTCGGGCACGATGTAGTTCAGCAGCCGCTGATAATGGGTGATGACGACCATCGCGCGCTTGGGCGAACGCAGCGCGTTGACGCCGTCCGCCGCAATGCGCAGCGCGTCGATGTCGAGGCCGGAATCCATCTCGTCGAGGATGCACAGGCTCGGCTCGAACAGCGCCATCTGCAGCACCTCGTTGCGCTTCTTCTCGCCGCCGGAGAAACCGACATTGACGCCGCGCTTGAGCATGTCCTGCGGAATGTTCAGCGACTTCGAGACCTCGCGAACCTTCTTCAGGAAGTCCGGCGTCGAATATTCGCTCTCGCCGCGGGCCTTGCGCTGCGCGTTCAGCGCGGTGCGCAGGAAATTCATGGTGGCGACGCCTGGAATCTCGACCGGATACTGGAACGCCAGGAACACGCCCTTGGCGGCGCGCTCGTCCGGCGACATCTCGAGCAGATCCTCACCCTTGAAAAGGATCTGGCCGTCGGTGACCTCGTAGCCGGGTTTGCCGGCGATGACGTGGGAGAGCGTTGATTTGCCCGAGCCGTTCGGCCCCATGATCGCGTGGACCTCGCCCTCGTTCACGGTCAGCGTCAGCCCGTGGAGGATCTCACGCTCCTCGACACGAACCTTGAGGTCTTTCACTTCAAGCAAAGCCATTTTGATGTCCAGTCTATTCAAATGATGCATGGAGCGCTTAAGCGCACCGCGAGGGTCGGTATTAACCGACCGACCCTTCAAGCGAGATCGAGATCAGCTTCTGCGCTTCCACCGCGAATTCCATCGGCAGTTGCTGAAGCACGTCCTTGACGAAGCCGTTGACGACGAGGCCGACCGCCTCCTCCTGCGAGAGACCGCGCTGGATGCAGTAGAACAGCACGTCCTCGGAGATTTTCGAGGTCGTCGCTTCGTGCTCGAACGTCGCCGAGGAGTTCTTGGCCTCGATGTACGGCACGGTGTGCGCGCCGCATTTGTCGCCGATCAGCAGCGAGTCGCAGGCGGTGAAGTTGCGCGCGCCGGTCGCTTTCCGGTGCGCGGTAACGAGGCCGCGATAGGTGTTCTGCGACTTGCCGGCCGCGATGCCCTTGGAGATGATGCGGCTCGATGTGTTCTTGCCGAGATGAATCATCTTGGTGCCCGAGTCGACCTGCTGGAAGCCGTTCGAGATCGCGATCGAGTAGAACTCTCCGCTCGAATTGTCACCGCGGAGAATGCAGCTCGGATATTTCCAGGTGATCGCCGACCCCGTTTCGACCTGGGTCCAGGAGATCTTCGAACGGTTGCCGCGGCAGTCGCCACGCTTGGTGACGAAATTGTAGATGCCGCCCTTGCCTTCCGAATTGCCCGGATACCAGTTCTGCACCGTCGAATATTTGATCTCGGCGTCGTCATGCGCGACGAGTTCGACCACGGCGGCATGCAGCTGGTTCTCATCGCGCTGCGGCGCGGTGCAGCCTTCGAGATAGGAAACGTAGGAGCCCTTGTCGGCGATGATCAGCGTGCGCTCGAACTGGCCGGTGTTGCGCTCGTTGATGCGGAAATAGGTCGACAGCTCCATCGGGCAGCGCACGCCCGGCGGCACGTAGACGAACGAGCCGTCGGAGAACACCGCCGAGTTCAGCGTCGCGTAGAAATTGTCGGAGGTCGGAACCACCGAGCCCAGATATTTCTGCACCAGTTCGGGATGCTCGCGGATCGCCTCCGAGATCGGCATGAAGATCACGCCGGCCTTCTTCAACTCCGCCTTGAACGTGGTTGCAACCGAGACCGAATCGAAGACCGCGTCGACCGCGATTTTGCGCCGGGCGGGATCTTCTTCGCCGGGCTTCGGCTCGACGCCCTCGAGCATGGCGACTTCCCGCAAGGGAATGCCGAGTTTCTCGTAGGTCTTCAGGATCTCCGGATCGATCTCGTCCAGCGAGGTGACCGTCTTCTTCGGCTTCGGTGCCGCGTAGTAGTAGAGATCCTGGAAGTCGATCTTGGGATAATCGACGCGTGCCCAGGTCGGCTCGGTCATGGTCAGCCAGCGCCGATAGGCCTCGAGCCGCCACTGGAGCATCCAGTCGGGTTCGTTCTTTTTCTGCGAGATGAATTTTACGATCTCTTCCGAGAGCCCCTTGGGCGCCTTCTCGGAATCGATCAGGGTCTCAAACCCATAACGATACTGGTCGACGTCGATGCGCTTCACGCGCTCGACCGTCTCTTGTACGGCTGGCATTCCATCCTCCGCTCGCGGTTTCAAGGACCGCGGTGGATCAAACTCGAACGATTATTACGGTGTCTATTACGATGTTTTTTGGCGGAAAGCACGCGCTTAGAACCGTTCAAGCCGTGTTTCATCGCTTAGCTCTTAAGTAGGGTATTACCGAGCTTTCGCCAAGCCTCTAACGCCCTATTGATGTCATCCGGTTCCGTGGACCAGCCCAGACTGAGACGCACCGCTCCCTGGGCCACGGCAGGATCGTACCCCATGGCCGACAGCACATGGGACGGCTGGACCTTGCCCGACGAACAGGCCGAACCCGAGGAGACTGCGATGCCTTCGAGGTCGAAGCCGATCACGGCGGTCTCAGCCTTGAGGCCAGGCGCGGTGAAAAGGACGGTATTTGGCAACCGCCGGACCTCGTCCGCGAAGATCGTTGCGCCGGCGACTTCTTGGATGCCATTTTCCAAGCGTTTTCTGAGGGTTGCCATCTGCTCCGCATCCTCCGAAAGAGTCTGAAGCGCGGCCTTCACCGCTGCGCCAAAGCCGGCGATTCCCGCAACATTCTCGGTTCCCGCGCGCCGGTTCAGTTCTTGGCCGCCTCCCCGCAGCAACGGCTCCAAGCCCGCCAGCCCCTCCGCCACGACCAGTGCGCCGACGCCCTTGGGGCCGCCGACCTTATGTGCAGAAAAAGTCGCAAGATCCGCGCCCATATCTTTGATTTGGAATGGGATTTTGCCAAGCGCCTGGATTGCATCGACGTGCAGGAGGCCGCCAGCCTCATGGACGATCCGGGCGACCTCCGCGACCGGCTGGAGCGCGCCGGTTTCGTTGTTCGCGGCCATGACCGAAACCAGTGCCGGTGGGCCGTCACCGAGCAGGCTCCTGAGATGGTCGAGGTCAACCACGCCCGAACGCAAAACCGGTATAAGGCCGGTCTTGTCCGCCGGGAACCGGCCACCGGCCAGCACCGAAGCGTGCTCCACGGCCGAGACCAGCAGCCGCTCGACCGGGCCGCCGGACGACCGCCGCAGGCCAGGCGACAGCGCCAGCCCATTGGCTTCCGTTCCAGCGGAGGTGAAGACGACATTCCGCGGCAGCGCCCCTACCGCTCCTGCCAGCGCGGCACGGGCCTCCTCGACCAGCCGTCGCGCCTCACGCCCCTCGGCATGGACCGATGACGGATTGCCGACCAGGTCCCAGGCGGCGAGCATTGCGCGTCGCGCTTCCGCGCGCAGCGGCGTGGTCGCATTCCAGTCGAGATAAACGCGGTTCCGCATGTAGTATTATATTACCATACTTGGAAATCTGGCCTGTGAGACCTACCCAGCCCGACATGGCGCCCCGACACGCACTTGGCAACGGGCGATTCCATATCCGTGGCAGCTGATGACGCGACCATGACACGCTAACATCTTGAGCCCATTGAGTGATGTTCAAGATGCTTGCTTTTTGACCCTCTGCCTATGTTAGAACCCGCACCGTCAAGTCACCGCGCGCCTTCAGCGCATCACCGCAAGGCGCGCCTTCTCACCCTTCATTCGCGCTTCCGTCGGCACCTGCCGATGAGGCCACAATCGGTTGATTGCCGAGGATCGTCTCTCCAGCAGATCAATCAAGAGATCATCGATGCCTGAAGTTATTTTCACTGGCCCTGCCGGCCGTCTCGAAGGCCGCTATCACCCGGCCAAGCAGAAGAACGCGCCGATCGCGATGATCCTGCATCCGCATCCGCAGTTTCACGGCACGATGAATCATCAGATCGTGTACCAGTGCTACTATGCCTTCGCGCATCGTGGCTTCTCGGTGCTGCGCTTCAATTTCCGCGGCGTCGGCCGCAGTCAGGGCTCGTTCGACCACGGCACCGGCGAATTGTCGGATGCTGCCGCCGCGCTCGACTGGGCACAGACCATCAATCCCGAAGCACGCGCCTGCTGGGTCGCCGGCTTCTCCTTCGGTGCCTGGATCGGCATGCAGCTCCTGATGCGCCGTCCCGAGGTCGAGGGCTTCATCTCGATCGCGCCGCCGGCCAATCTCTACGACTTCTCGTTCCTCGCGCCCTGCCCGTCGTCGGGCCTGATCGTGCATGGCGAGAAGGACGCGGTGGTGCCGCCGAAGGACGTCAACACGCTGGTCGAGAAGCTGAAGACGCAGAAGGGCATCGTGATCGACCAGCAGGTCATCCCCGGCGCCAACCATTTCTTCGACGCCAAGCTCGAGCCGCTGATGGAAACCATCACGGCATATCTCGACATGCGGCTCGCGAACGTTCGCTGAGAGGCTCAGCTCAAGCCAGCTTGAGCGCGGCGATCCCCATCAAGACGAGCGCGATGCCGGCAAGCTTCATCGCGCTCAAGGTCTCGCCGAACAGCACCACGCCCATCACGAAGGTGCCGGCCGCGCCAATGCCGGTCCACACCGAATAGGCAACGCCGACCTCGAGCACCTTCAAGGCGCGCCCGAGCAGGAAGACGAAGGCCGCGAGCAGCACCAGCGAGGCGATGCTCCAGCCCGCTCGCGTGTAGCCTTCCGCGTACTTCATCGTGATCGCCCAGCCGACATCGAGCGCGCCGGCGATCACCAGCATCAGCCAGGCCATGGACTGTGACATCGGCTCGCCTCAGGCGGCAAGCTTGAGCAAATGCGCGTCGTGCCGCACCAGGAAGGCCCGCAGCAATTGCGGATAGTCGGCGCCGACCGCGGTGCGTACGCTCGGACGCTTCGCCAGCACCGCACGCCACGCCCGCACCTTCGGCAGATCGCTGAAGATGCCGAGCTCGGTCAGTTCGTCGAACAGATCGAAGTAGCGGAAGACGGGAGCGAACACCGCATCCACCAGGCTGAACATATCGCCTGCGAAATACGGGCCCGCGCCAAGCGCTGCCTCGACACGCGCGAATTTTGCGACGAGCGCTTGCCGCTTGCTCTCGAACGTCGCCGGATCCGTCGTCGTCTCCAGTCCCCAGAGATCGCCGAGGATCGCCGAGCCGAATTCCATCCAGGCGCGGTGCTCGGCACGCTTCAGCGCATCCGCCGGATGCAGTTTCGCGCCGCCTTGCGTCTCCTCGATGTACTCGCAGATCACATTGCTCTCGAACAGCGCGACCTCGCCGCTATCGGTCGTCACAACCAGCACCGGCACCTTGCCGAGCGGCGAGAGCTTCAAGAACCAATCCGGCTTGCTCGCCAGATCAATGTCGACCCGCTCGAACGGCACGCCCTTCTCTTTCAGCGCGATCACGGCGCGCTGCACATAGGGACAAAGCTTGTGGCTGATCAGTTTGAGCGAAGCAGGCGTCTCAAGTGCGGTGGTCATGGCAATGATCCCGGCGATTGATGCAACTACATCCAATATAGATGCACCTGCATGCATTCGTCAAGTTCAATGCACTTGCATTGATCACCCGACCTCACGGCCGCGCGATCACCCCGCCCGTCATCGGCATCGGCACGCCCGTGGTGGTCGGATAGGACAATGGCAGGCCCTTCAGGCCGCGGGCGGCCAGAAAGCCGAAGGCCTGGGCTTCGATGGCGTCGGAGGCCCAGCCGAGCGTCTCAGCGGCCTCGACGGTCGCCGATCCCACCCGCTCCCGGAGCATCCGCAGCATGGTGAGGTTGCGGGCGCCGCCGCCGCAGACGATCCAGCTCCGCGGTCGCCGCGGCAACAACGGGATGATGCGGGTGATCGCTGTCGCAGTGAAGGCGGTCAGGGTCGCAGCGCCGTCGGCCGGCGCCACGTCGCCGAGCCTCAAGGCGGCGAAATCGTTTCGGTCAAGCGATTTCGGCGGTGGCAGCGCAAAGAACGGCAGCTCCAGCGCGCGAGCAATCCAGGCCTCATCGGCCTTCCCGAGGCTTGCGAACTTTCCTTCCGCATCGAACGCCTGGTTCATGGTGCGGTACATGAAATCGTCCAGCAGCGCGTTGCCCGGGCCGGTATCGCAGGCGATCAGCGTGTCGTTGCCGTCGATATAGGTGATGTTGGAGACGCCGCCGATATTGACCACGACGATCGGGCCCTCGCGATCCAGCGAGTTGGCGAGCGCGCGGTGGTAGACCGGTACGAAGGGCGCGCCCTGCCCGCCCGCCTCGACGTCGGCGGCGCGGAAATCATGCATCACTGGGATATGGATCGCTTTCGCCAGCGCGGGGGCGTCTCCGATCTGCACCGTCAGCCGCCGCTCGGGGCGATGCAGCACGGTCTGGCCGTGGAAGCCGACGATGTCGACATCCTCGGGCTTCATGCGGTTCTGGGCGAAGAAGGCGGCAACCGCCTCGGCATGGGCCCGTGTCACCGCACGCTCGGCCTCGGCCAGGATGCCTGGCCGGGCGTCACGTTGCGCCAGGTGCACAGCCTCGGAGAGGGCCTGGCGCAGCAGATTGCGCTCCGCAGGGCTATAGGCGCGGTAGCCGGATGGCCCGAATGCCTTCACCTGTTTTCCATCGGTTTCGATCAGCGCGACATCCACCCCGTCCAGCGAGGTGCCGCTCATCAAACCGAGTGCCGTCAACATCATGGATCAGCGTCCTCAAGAGACCCCCTCCGGCATGCCGATCTTGTGCCAGAGGGACACATCTTATAATGCCACAGCGCCAAGCGGCGGGCGGCAATCGGGTTCCCACGGAAGACCCTTAAATTGCTCCCGAAACGTAAACCAAGAATTGTTGGGCATGCCGACAGATGACTGCATTTAAATCGGATTTTCTCAATATCCTGCAGGAACGTGGTTTCATCCACCAGTGCTCCGATTTCGAGGGGCTGGACGCGCTCGCCGCCAAGGGCGAAGCGACCGCCTATGTCGGCTACGATTGCACCGCCCGCTCGCTGCATATCGGCAATTACCTCACCATGATGATGCTGCACTGGCTGCAGCAGTCCGGCAACAAGCCGATCACGCTGATGGGCGGCGGCACCACCATGGTGGGCGATCCCTCCGGCAAGGACGAGACGCGCGCCATGCGCACCGTCGCCGAGATCGAGGCCAACAAGGAATCGATCCGCGGCGTGTTCGCCAAAGTGCTGCGCTATGGCGAGGGCAAGAGCGACGCCATCATGCTCGACAATGCGGAGTGGCTGACCAAGCTGAACTGGATCGAGATGCTGCGCGACGTCGGCCGGCACTTCTCGGTCAACCGCATGCTGACGATGGACTCCGTGCGGCTGCGCCTCGAGCGCGAGCAGGAGATGAGCTTCATCGAGTTCAACTACATGGTCTGCCAGGCCTACGACTTCGTCGAGCTCGCCAAGCGCACCGGCTGCAAATTGCAGATGGGCGGATCGGACCAGTGGGGCAACATCATCATGGGCGTCGATCTCGGTCGCCGCATGGGCACCCATCAGCTGTTCGCGCTGACGACGCCGCTGCTGACGACGGCGTCCGGCGCCAAGATGGGCAAGACCGCGCAAGGCGCGGTCTGGCTCAACGCCGACGCGTTCTCGCCCTATGATTTCTGGCAGTATTGGCGCAACACGGAGGATGCCGACGTCGGCAAATTCCTGAAGCTGTTCACGACGCTGCCGATGGCTGAGATCAAGAAGCTCGAAGCGCTCGGCGGCTCGGAGATCAACGAGGCCAAGAAGGTGCTCGCCACTGAAGCGACCGCGCTGCTGCATGGCCGCGAGGCCGCGAACGAGGCGGCGGAGACCGCGCGCCGCACCTTCGAGGAAGGCGCGCTGGCCGAAACCCTGCCGACGGTGGAAATTCCGCGGGGCGAGATCGACGCCGGCCTCGGCGTGCTCAACGCCTTCGTCAAAGCGGGCCTCGTTGCATCCAACGGCGAAGCCCGGCGACAGATCAAGGGCGGCGGCCTTCGCGTCAACGACGAGCCGGTCACTGACGAAAAGATGGCACTGTCGGCAAACAATCTGACGCCGGAGGGCGTGATCAAGCTGTCCTTCGGCAAGAAGAAGCACGTCCTCCTTAAGCCTGCATAGGCGTATGAGCTTTTCGCTGCTTGTCAGGGCGCACGGATGCGCGCTCCCTGACGGGCAATGGATCAGAACACGCCCAGGGAGAACGTCAGGAGCGATCAGCGGGCCGCTGTTCGCACCGCGCTCGTCGTGCTCGCTCTGTGCTTCACGCTGGCCGTGCTCGGCCGCGGGCTCGGCGACAGCTTTACGGTGTTCCTGAAACCGATTTCGGAAAGTTTTGGCTGGGACCGCGCGCAGATCGTCTCGGTCTATTCACTGACCTGGCTCGCGAGCGGTCTCACCGCGCCCTTCGTCGGACGCCTGTTCGACCATTCCGGACCACGCATCGTCTATG
Source organism: Bradyrhizobium sp. 25ACV (assembly GCF_054863005.1). NCBI lineage: Bacteria > Pseudomonadati > Pseudomonadota > Alphaproteobacteria > Hyphomicrobiales > Nitrobacteraceae > Bradyrhizobium > Bradyrhizobium sp. 25ACV. The sequence goes on along the minus strand of NZ_JAVAYO010000019.1, from coordinate 133,720 downwards.
CGCTCGGGCTGCTGCTGCTGGGCGCGGCGTTCCTGGTCGCAGCCCACGCGCAACATCTCTGGCAGTTCCAGCTCTCGATCGGCCTCTGCGTCGGAATCGGCGTTGCCTTCATCGGCATCGTGCCGAACTCGATCCTGCTCGGCCGCTGGTTCGGGCCCCGTCTGCCGACCGCAATGTCGGTGGTGTATTCGGCGATGGGCGGGGGCGTGCTGGCGCTGCTGCCGGCCTCGCAGCTCCTGATCGATCACATCGGCTGGCGTGACACCTACATGCTGTTCGGCTTTACGGCACTCGGCCTGTTGCTCCCGCTGATGCTGCTGCCGTGGCGACTGTTCGCCGCGGGCTCGCCGCATGTCGTGAAGAGGACCGACCCTGACTTCGTCGACAATGGCTGGACCCTGCTCCGTGCCATGCGCCATCACGCCTTCTGGGCGCTGTTCTGGACCTTCTTCTTCACTGCCGTCGGCATGTACTCGATTGCCGCGCAGATCGTGGCCTATCTGATCGACGCCGGCTTTCCGCCGCTGCAGGCTGCGACCGCCTGGGGTTTCTCCGGCGTCGTGCTTGTGTTCGGCATGTTGGGAGTGTCCGCGCTCGACGGCCTGATCGGGCGCCGGCCGTCGGTGCTGCTGAGCTACGCGATCTCGATCCTCGGCATCGTCCTGCTGTGGCTGTTGCAGTATTCTCCAAACATCCTGCTGCTCACCGGTTTCGTCGTCTGCTTCGGCAGCATGATGGGCTCGCGCGGCCCGCTGATCAGCGCCACGGCGATGAGGATTTTCCAGGGCAAGCGGGTCGGCACCATCTACGGCACCATCTCGATCGGCAGTGGCCTCGGCTCGGCGTTCGGCTCCTGGAGCGGCGGCCTGATCCATGACGCGACCCATGGTTATAACGCGCTGCTTGCCTTCGCACTTGCGAGCGTGGTGCTCGGGATGATTCCATTCCTGATTGTGCCCGCCTTGCGGCGTTAGGTGTCCTGGAGGTAACTTGCGCGCATCCGCGTCACCGGGAAATTACGGATGGGCGCGACGCGGAATACGCGCGAAAGGTGCGGTCGTACGCGGCTGAAATCCTGGCCTGCGGTGTTTTGTCCGACATGACGAAAATGTCAGGACGAATCGAGTGTGCACGGCTTGCAGGGCGAAACCGAATGCGGTCCAAGTCGCAACATTGGATGGAGGGCACAAACCAATGAACTTTCCGTATCTCACTCGCTTTCAACCGGTTCTCTTGAGCCTGTTTCGCTTCGTCACCGGATTGCTGCTGTTCCAGTACGGCATCGCAAAGATCTTCAAGTTTCCGGTGCTCCCCTACTTCGCCAACATCCCGCCGCTGATCTGGACGGCAGGCGCGCTCGAACTCGTGCTCGGCGCGCTCCTGATGCTCGGCCTGTTCACCCGCCTCACCGCTTTCATTCTCTCGGGCGAAATGGCCTTCGCTTACTTCATGGGCCACATGCTCAAAGGCGAAACGCCGGTGTTCCTGCCGCTGCTCAATGGCGGCACCGCAGCAATCCTGTTCTGCTTCGCCTGCCTCTATCTCGCGGCCGCCGGCGGCGGTTCGGTCAGCGTCGATGCGCTGATGGGCAAGGAGAGCGACGCGGCGGGCGATGCCTACGCACGGCGCTGAGGCACTCGCAAATTAACCTGAAAGCAAAACGGCACCGGCGGATCTGCCGGTGCCGGTTCAGCGCGCGCCCAGCACGTTCCAGATCAGAACGAGGGCCGCCACGAGCAGCACGGCCATGACGATGCGGTGAACGAATCGGTTCATTGCCGCTCCGGCCAGGCTCGGTCACCACCAAACTCCGACATCATCTGTCTCAGCGACCTGACGCGCCACGCGCTGGCGAAGCGCGATTCCGCCTGCATGCTTGCGCATCCAGCTGCGGACGCTGCGCGCGCGGCAGCACGTCGCATGCGTCCATTCATGATTGGTAAGAACTTCATGCTACCGACGCGAGCAATAACAACCATTTCTTCGAGGCTGCGATGAAGCTGATGAGTCATCTCAAGATCCGGACCAAGCTCGCCAGCATGGTCTGTCTTTCAGCTCTCACAGTCACGGCCATCATCGGCGTATCGTCCGTCCTCAGCAAGAGCCGCATGATGGAGGATCGAGTCCAGCAGATGCGGACTGCGGTAGAGCTGCTCTACAACTACGCGCAATCGCTTCAGGAAGAGGTTGCCGCCGGCAAGCTGACGCTGGGCGACGCCAAGGCCCAGTTCCACCAGCGTGGCCGCCGCATGAACTTCAACGGCAACCAAGGCTATCCCGTTGTCTACAACCCCGACACCTCCATCCTGGTGAACGGTGCCAACCAGCAGCTGGAAGGCAAGATCACTGGGGCCAAGGACGCCAACGGCGTCCTGATCGCCGACGCCATCATCAAGGCTGGCGGCGAGACCGCACAGGGCGGCGTGACCTCCTATCTCTATCCCCGCCCCGGCCAGACCGAGCCCGTGCGCAAGACCGTGTTCGCGCGCAAATTCGCGCCCTGGAACGCGACGATCAGCTACGGTCTCTATGTCGACGACATCGACGCCGACGTGCGCGCTTTGACGCTGGAGCTCGCCGCGATCGGCATCGGCCTGATGCTGCTGATGGCGACGCTGTCCTGGCTGATCGCTCGCGACGTGCTCGGCGCGCTCGACCGCCAGAAGAACCGCATGCAGGAGATCTCGGAAGGCGCCATCGACAAGCCGGTCGAGGAGACCGACCGCGGCGACGAGATCGGCCGCATGGCCGAGACACTCGAAGTGCTCAGGCAGACCGCGCTGACGGCGCGCAACCTGGAAGCCGAGCAGGTCGCCACCAAGACCCGCAGCGAGCAGGAGAAGCGCGACGCCCTGATCGCCCTCGCCGATCGCTTCGATGCCTCCGTCGGTCAGCTCGTCGGCCTGATGGCCTCCGGCTCCGGCGAGCTCGAGACCACCGCCAAGTCGATGTCATCCACGGCTGAGGGCACCAACCGCCGCGCCGCCGTGGTCGGCACGGCCGCCACCGAAGCCAGCCAACGCGTCCAGACCGTCGCGGCCGCCGCCGAAGAGCTCTCCTCCTCCATCACCGAGATCAGTCGCCAGGTCGCCCAGTCCGCGGAAGTCACGGGACGCGCGGTCGACAGCGCGCGCCGCACCGACACCATCGTGCGCGCGCTCTCGGACGGTGCCCAGCAGATCGAGCACGTCGCCGAGCTGATCTCCAGCATCGCCGCGCAGACCAACCTGCTCGCGCTCAACGCCACCATCGAGGCCGCGCGCGCCGGTGAAGCCGGCCGCGGCTTTGCCGTCGTCGCTTCCGAGGTGAAGTCGCTGGCGAGCCAGACCGCCGAAGCCACCCGCGAGATCGGCGACAAGATCGCGCAGATCCAGGGCGCGACCAAGGAGGCCGTGGACGCCATCGGCGGCATCACCGCCACCATCGAGGAGGTCAGCCGCATCGCCACCTCGATCGGTGCCGCCATTGAGGAGCAAGGCGCCGCCACTGCCGAGATCGCCCGCAGCGTCTCGCAGACCGCGGAGGCCACCAAGGAAGTCACCACCAATATCGGCGGCGTCTCGACCGCCGCAAACGAGACCGGCAACGCCGCCGGCATGGTGCTCGCGGCCGCCAGCAACCTCTCCAAGCAGGCCGAACAGCTCTCCGGCGAAGTCGGGACATTCCTCGCAGGCGTGCGCGCGGCTTAGGCGGCCGACAACACTCCAAGCGATCTCCGTCATGCCCGGGCTTGTCCCGCCTGCGCGGCCGAAGCCGCTTCGGCGAGGCGAAGGCCCGGGCATCGACGTTCCTGGTGTCGGTGAGGCGTGGATGGCCGGGACAGTGTTTAGCCCGGCCATGATGCCGGAGACAGCCGGTCCCTACTGCCGCCGCGTCAGGCTGCAGCCGCTCGAGAGCTGGCGCGTCGAGCCGGTCGAACCGTCGTTCGACTGCGAGGGGAATTCTTCGAACGGTGAGTTTTGCTTGCCGGTGTTGAACTCGAAGATCTTGCGGAACAGGCCGGGGGCCATCGCCGAGATCGGATTGACGCGCATCACGGGCGCAGCCGGTGTGCCGACGACCTCATAGGTCACGCCGATCAGCCCTTCATTGTTGCCGCCGCCGAGGAAGATGCCGAACAACGGGATCTGGCCGAAGATGTTGTTGACGCCATACATCGGCACGAAGGTGCCGCTCATGCAGACCTGGTTGCCGGGATAGTCGATCGAGCCCTCGATGGTGGCGCCGATCATGGGACCCTTGACCACGCCGTCGCGGACCGTGAGCGCACCATTCTGCCGGGTGAACTCGGCGCGGAGCGCACTGAACGAGACGCCGTTGCCGGTGCCGTTGGGCGCGCCGGCGGCGACGCGTTCGAGCTGCGCCTCGCCCTTCACCGTGAAGTCGCGGACGTTGATGAGGCCCTCGCGCGAGGTGTTCGGCTCGGATGTCGGCGGCTCCATCGCCACCACCATCTGGCCGCCGACCGCCTTGGTATAGGTATCGGTGAAGCGCAGCAGCGCGCCGGCATCGTTGGTCTGAAGGTAGATCACCTCGCGGTTGCCCTGTGCACGCCCGCCGCGCAGATCAGCCGCCACCGGCGTGTCTTTGCCGACCTTGCCGCTCAGCGTGAACGCCTTGATGGCACCATTGCGTTTCGACATCTTGGCATCGACGCTGCGCATGGCCTCGCCGTTGAAACCCGCGACGGCGCCGAGCTTCACGTCGATGTCGAAATCGACATTCTTCATCTTGTTCTTGTCGTCCTTGGAATTGCCGGAGATCGCCGATTTCAGGAAGCCGCGACCGTCAAACACATCGCCGCGCATCGTGCCCTTGATGACGCCATCCTGGCTGCGCTCCACCTTGAGCGAGGCCTTGTCGCCATCGGACGGCGAATAGGTGGGGAAGTTCGCATTCATGAGGTCGCCGTTCGCGTCGACCTCGAGCGAGCCCTTGATCGAAGCGCCACCGCCTTCGATGACGATGTCCTCCAGACGCGTCGATTGTGCGGTCGGCACGACCTTGAAGCTGGCCTTGCCCGACTTGCCCGGCAGCTTGACCCAGCCGGGCAGGATGTTGTCGAGCTTCACCGAGGTCAGGTCGGCCTCGACGCCGAGCTTCGTCGTCTGATCGGGGCCGCCGGCGATCTTGCCCGACAGCTTGATCGGCAACGATCCGCTGACGGCGGGGCTGAGATCGAATCCCAGGCGCGCCCGGCTCGCATCGTCCAGCGTCGCCTGCAACCTGACATCCGCGTCGCCCTCGGCCGGCTTGCGGTAGTCGAGCGAGGCCGCTTGCCCGTTGATCTTGACGTCGCCCTTGACCTGATAGCCCTGGTTGCTCGCGACGATCTTGAGAGTGTTGGCCTCCAGCTTCTGGTTCATCACCAGCTTGTCGGCGGCAAAACCGTTGAGATCGGCGGTGACGGCGTAGGTCGTGTCCGCCTTGGTCAGCTCGCCCTTGACCGGCAGGCCGAGCTGGATATTCGCCGTGAACGTCCCCTTGCTGGTGTTGGGATCGACGACGGTCGATGACAGATCACTCAGGCGATCATTCGAGAGCATCTCGGCCGCCGCAGGCACGGGTCCGTCGACGCGGAACCTGGTCCGCGACGGCGACGGCTTGGGCGCCATATCCGGCACCTCAAAGACGAAATCGGAAATCGTGACTTTGCGGCCGGCAGGCGTATCGGCGATGCCCTGTCCGATGGTCACGGTCGCGGTGCGGCCGGTCACGCGCGCCTTCAGATCGGCATCGTGCACAACAGGCATGCCGTCCACGGGACGGACCGCGACGCCGCTCGCCACGATGTTGACCGAGAGGCCGTCGTCGGGAATGGGCGGGCCCTTGCGCGGAAGGTTCTTCGTCGGCGAATTGACGCCGATCTCGATGCGCTGGAGCGTACCGCGCTCGATCCGCTCGATCACCCATTCGCGCAACTCGGGAACCACAAGCGTCGGCCACATCCGCTTCAGCGCGGAGGCCGACATCGGCGTTCCCGCAAAGCCCAGCGTCAGCCGGGGCTCGCCGGAATAGTCGATGGCACCCGTGCCGGCGACGCCGATCTCGCCATTGCTAATGTCGGCCTGCGTCAGCAGGAGGCGCTTGTGGTCGGTGTCGAAGCGGAAGCCGATCGCGATGCGGTTGAAGACGAGCGGCGGCTCGTTGTCGATGCCGCCGAGCAGGATCGAACCGCCGCTGAAGCCGAGCTGCCAGTCATTGATGGTGCCGTTGGGCGGCTCGAGATGGGCCAGAAGCGTCAGGCGGTTCGCGCCCGACAGGATCTTGAACGGTGCCACCAGCACCCGCCGATTGGCGTCCCACTCGACGTTGATCTCGGCCTGGTCGATCGCCATCGGATAGTCTGGCGTGTCGGTGTCGATGATATTGCCGGCGCCGACCGCGAGCTTGCCGCGGAAGAAGGTCGGCACGCCATCGCGGCCGAGTTCGCCCTTGAGCTCGCCCGTCAGCGGCAGGTCGGCGGTGTAGGTGAGATCCTTGACCCGCAACGCCAACAGGATGTTGGAGGTCGAGACCTTGTCGGCCTTGATGTCGACCGAGCGCACGCCGTTCTCGGCCGGCCCGATCGTGGCGCGCAGCATCCATGGGCGCGCGCCCTCTTCGCCCAGGCTGAGCGTGACGCCCCCGCGGCTCGGCCGGCGCAGGCTGAGCGTGATGTTCTCAAACGACCATTTGCTGCCGCGCTGCTGATCGTCGACGATCAGGTTGCCGTTCTTCAGACCGATCTCGTTGAGGTTCTGGCCGTCGAGGCCGGTCATGCTCAGACTGTCGAGCCAGTCGAGGCCCTGAAGGATGCCGCTCTGCGCCGTCGCCTGAGGCGGGCCTTGAGAGGCGGCTTGGGATGGATCCTGGCTCGCGGGCCCCGTGGCGAATGGCGGCGGCGGGACGCCGTTGCGCGGGAACGTCGGCGGCAGGCCCGCGTCCTTCTTCGAGGCGACGCCGGTTGCCAGCGGCTTTGCGGTATCGCCGGCGGACACGGTGACGGTACCGTCGGGCGCGATGCGGATCGCGAGTTCGGCATCGACCAGGTTGAGGCTCTCGGCGCGCAGGTGCCCCATCAAGAGGCCCGCACCCGATAGCTTCACTTCGGCCTTCGGCGCGCTGGCAACGATGGCGTGATCGCGATCGCGGACGATGATGTCTCGGATGCGGACGGCGATGCGAACTCGGCCGGCGCGCTCGATCTGGGTGCCTCCGATCTCGACCGTGTTGCCGTGACCGATATTGTCCTCGATCGCGGCCGCCAGCCATGGCGTTGCAATGTCGAGATTGATGGGGCCGGCACCGAGCCGCCACCACAGGGCGCCGAAGCAGCCGATGAAGATGACGGCGAGAGTCCCGACCACAAGGACGACACGCTTCAGCCAGCGATCGGCGGCCAGCCAGCGGCGCAACGCGCCAAAACCGTCACCGAAGCGATGAAAGCCCGAATTGGAACGCGACAACAGCCGGCGCGCGCGATGGCCCGCGGCCGCCTCCTGATCCGGATCCCAATCGGCGTCGTCCCATTCCTGCGGCTGTTGCTGAACGCCGCGCCGATCGAAGTCCCGATTGTAATCCTGGGGCGACTTATTCCTTGCCATTGCCTCTCGATACAGGCGCCCGTCAAACGATTGAGCGCCGCCGGGACCGCAGCCGTCCGCGGGAAGCGAAGCTCCCTGCGCCGGCATTGCCGCCATACCTCGAATATTCCTGCTGTTCGTCATTTCGCCCCGGGAGCGCGTTCAACGAGCAGTGGGGTGGTGCGTGGAATTCCTTGTAACCATACTCCGGCGCCGCCAGACTTGCCCAGCCGAGGGCGCGATTCCGGCAAACCGGACGAGACCTGCAATACCGTTTCGGTTGACCCGCCGAAAGCGTCGAAAGGAAGGCGTATGTCCAAGAAATCCCGAACGAAATCGTCCAAAACGCCCTCCGGCAGTCCGACGGCTAAAAAGACGGCCCTGAAAACGCGGGCCTCTACTCCGACAAAGTCCGCGAAAACACAGCGGACACCGGCGACCAAATCAACCGGGACCTTAGCAAAAGCAGGATCACATACGGCCGCATCGAAACAGTTAAATTCCTCCAAATCGGCGTCCCCGCCCCCTAAGGCGAAGTCCGGCCTGGCCGAGGGCCAGAAGGCCCCCGCCTTCCGCCTGCCCCGCGACGGCGGCGAGGTCGTCACATTGGCGGATTATGCCGGCCGAAAGCTCGTCCTGTTCTTCTACCCCCGCGCCGACACGCCCGGGTGCACCCGGGAGGCGATCGACTTCACTCGCCTCGCCGGTGCCTTCGCGGCTGCCGGTACCGCCGTGCTCGGCGTCTCCGCCGATCCGTTAAAGGCTCAGGAGAAGTTCCGCGACAAGCACAAGCTCGGTATCCCACTGATCTCGGATGAAACCCACCAGATGCTGGAAGCCTATGGCGCCTGGGGCGAAAAATCCATGTATGGCAAGAGCTTCCTCGGGATTCTTCGTACCACGATACTGGTCGGGGCCGATGGCAAACTGGCCAGGATCTGGCGCAATGTCCGGGTAGACGGCCATGCCGACAAGGTGCTGGAAGCTGCAAGAAGTCTTTAACCAGTCCTTTAAATTCGCGCGTTCCCGTTTCCGGAAAATTAACCATGAGCGGCCCAGATTGCTGCGGCAATTTAGGCCGTACGGACTCATCCGACCGGCGCGGGAGTGCCGATGTCGAAAAGTTCTGCCCAATACTCGCAGTACGCCCAACATCATCCTCACGACCGCGGACGGGCCTCCCAACGCCGTCCCGCCCTCGCGGCAACCGCAGCGATTCCCCTTCCCGCGACCGACGACGCCTACACCATCGTCCATGCCGGCAAGCAGGTTCGCTTCGGGCCCGTGGTGTTCTGGATCGTGGTCGGCACGGTGGTGCTGCTCGGCCTCTGGTCGGCGGCAACCGCCACCTATTTCGCGTTCCGTGACGACGTCCTGACCCGGCTGATCGCCCGCCAGGCCGAGATGCAATACGCCTATGAGGACCGCATCGCCGAGCTGCGCGCCAAGGTCGACCGCACCACCAGCCGCCAGTTGCTCGACCAGGAACAGTTCGACCAGAAGCTCGACCAGATCATGAAGCGCCAGACGGCGCTGGAGTCCCGGGCGACGGCGCTTGGGGCCATGCCTGACGTGACCGGCTCGATCCCCCGCGCGGCCCCGCAGCGCGGCGATTCGAGCCAGAGCACGCCAAAACCCTCGCCGATCAGCGACACCGTGATTTTCGTGGCGCCTCCGGACCGTGAGGCTCGCCTGGAGTCGCGGGCTCCGACGGTCGCAGCACCCCCGACCAGCCAATTCGCCAAGAACCAGGGCTTCGACAACGTCCTGGTTCGGCTCACGACCTCGCTCGACCAGGTTGAACGGCGCCAGATGGCGGCGCTCAGCGCCGTCGAGGAAGGCATGGATTCACGCATGCGCCGGATGCGCGGCGTCGTCAGTGATCTCGGCCTGAATCTCGCCAATCTCGAATCCGCCGTGCCGCGCAGCGCGATGGGCGGGCCGTTCGTACCGGTCAAGCTGACGGCCAATGCCGGGCCGTTCGAGAAACAGCTCTATCGCATCAACACCACGCGCGCCGAGATGGACCGTCTCAACCGTACGCTGGCGCTCGTGCCCTATCGCAAGCCCGTCATCGGCGAGGTCGAATTCACCTCCGGCTTCGGCGTCCGCAGCGATCCCTTCCTCGGCCGGCCCGCGATGCATACCGGGCTCGATTTCCGCGCGGCCACCGGCGACCCGGTTCGCGTCACCGCCAACGGCAAGGTGGTGTCGGCCGGCTGGTCCGGCGGCTACGGCCGCATGGTCGAGGTCGACCACGGTAATGGGCTCTCGACCCGCTACGGCCATCTCTCCGAGATCAACGTCAGGGTCGGCGAGACCGTGAAGATCGGCCAGGTCGTCGGTCTGGTCGGGTCGACCGGTCGCTCCACCGGTCCGCATCTGCATTACGAAACCCGCATCGAGGGCGAAGCGGTCGATCCGCAGAAGTTCCTGCGCGCCGGCGTGCGTCTCAGCGCGGGCTAAACCCGCGACAAAAGGCGCCTATGATCACTGGCTGCGTTCGTGGCCGACCTCGCCGGTGATGACGTCGCCGAACAGCTCCCAGGCCTGCCCGTTGAAGCGCATCAGCTGCATCTGCTCGATCGGGAAATAATCGTCCGGTGAGGTGTTGACCATGATGCCGGGCAGCATCAGGTCGGTGTGGAAATCCTTCAGGCTCGCCGCCTGCTTCATGACGTTCTCACGCGTGAGATTGTCGCCGCACTGCTTGAGCACCTGCGCCATCGCCTCGGCCTGGACATAACCGTAGATGTTGTTGGAATTGGCCTTGTCGCCGTCGGGATAATATTTGTCCATGAATTCGCGCCATTTCACCACGGCCGGATCCTTGTCCCAGGTCGGATCGGTCGGGTCCTTCAGATAGACCGTCGAGATGATGTCCTTGGAAAAGTCGAGCCCGGCGGGCTTGAGCACCGAGGCGACGGATGTCGCGGTGTTGGCCAGGAAGAATTTCGGCTTCCAGCCGAGCTCGCCGACCTTCCGGATCGCCTGCGCCGAGCCCTTCGGCGCGGCCCATGAAAAGAAGATGTCGGCACCGGAATCGTGCAGGGCGACGATCTGCGAGTCGATCGAGGGATCGCTGACTTCGTAAGATTTATCGGCGATGATCATATTGGCCTTGTCGCCGAGCCCGTCCTTCAGGCCCTTGAACTGGTCCTTGCCGGCGTCGTCGTTCTGCCAGAACACAGCGATCTTGCTGCTCGGGAAATGATCGCGAATGTACTTGGCGTAGATTCGTCCCTCGCTCTGGTAGTTGGGCTGGAAGCCCATGGTCCACGGGAAATTCTTGGGGTCGCCGAACTTGGTGCCGCCGGAGGCGACGAACAGTTGCGGCACCTTCTTGGCGTTCATGTATTTCATGATCGCGGAATTCGAGGGCGTGCCGAGCGGCTGGAAGATCAGCAGCACCTCGTCGCTCTCGACCAGCTTGCGCGCCTGCTCGATTGCCTTCGGCGGCGAATAGGCATCGTCATAGCTGATGAAATTGATCTTGCGCCCGTTAATGCCGCCCTGATCGTTGATCATCTTGAAATAGGCGGCCTCGGTCTTGCCGATCACACCATAGGACGACGCTGGCCCGCTATAGGGCATGATGTTGCCGATCTTGATTTCGGTGTCGCTGGCTCCGGGGTCGTATTTTTTCTGCGCCGAGACCGGTGTCGTGATGAGCACTCCGGCAGCAAGCATGGCGAGGGCAGCAAGGTTTTTGCGACGACCCGGCATCGGTCTCTCCCCTGTTTTGTAGTCTTGTTTTGTAGGGAGTGTCGCAAGGCCGTTCGCGGCTGGCAAGCGCTTCGATTTTCCGCGAGATGAAACGGCGAATCCGGAATTTACTCGCTGCGTCGCAGCAGGTTCAAAACGCGTCCGTCGATCACGAGCAGCGCGCTGCCAATGACGATGGCGCCTGCGATCTCGCGCATCGAGATCGGCTCATCCAGCACCAGCCATCCCAGCAGGATGGCGGTGACGGGAATGAGCAGCGTCACCAGCATGACATTGCTCGCACCGGAGCGCCGTATGATCTGAAAGAAGACGATATAAGCGAGCGCCGTCGAGAGGCCCGCGAGCCCAAGCACGGCGAGCCAGGTCGTCAGGCCCGGCACCGGAAGACGCCAAGGCTGCTCCACCACGCCGGCGACGATCACCATCATCACCGGACGCCATCAGCTGAAACGTCGCGGTGCCGAGCGGAGCTGAATCCTTCAGCATTCGCCGCGCTGCCAGTGCGGCGAATCCATAGCTGAAGGCGCCGCCAAGGCAGAGCAGGATGCCGAGCTCCTGCCCCGGCCTCGTCTCGAGGCCCCATCCGCGCAGGATGATCACGCCGGCAAGGCCGAGCCCCACGCCGGCCACGCGCCGCATCCGCAAGGCCTCTTCGCCCGCCGCGGCCATCACGACCACCGTGAACAGCGGTGTCGTCGCATTCAGGATCGACGCCAGTCCACTCGGGATGAAAGTCTGCCCGGCCACGATCAACGAGAACGGGATGACATTGTTGAACAGCCCGATCACAACGAACGGCTTCCAGCCCACAATGCTCTTGGGCAAGCCGATCCCCTGCATGCGGAGCAGCGGCAGCAGCATGGCGGCACCGAGCGCGACGCGCAAAAACACCAGCGTCAGCGGCGGCAATTCCCGCAAGGCGGCGCCGTTGAAGAAGAACGAGCCACCCCATAGAACGGAGAGCACCGCGAGCAGCGACCAGTCGCGCGCGTCGATCCGGTTGTCGGTTGGGAGCATGCGTTTCACCTCGGCGCGGCTCCTCGCCTAGGACAACACGGAAAATCTCGCCACCCGGTTTCCGACAAGACTGCCAAGATCATCCCCGAGTCCGGCGATCGCCCGCGATATCGGCAACAACCGCCCCAATCACCAGCGCGCCGCCAATGAGCGCGTGGACGGCCGGTATCTCGCGGAAGGCAACCCAGATCCAGAACGGCATCAGCGGCGTTTCCAGCGTCGCTATCAGGGAAGCTTGTCCTGACGGCAGCAAGCGCGAGCCGAGCATGTAGAAGGTCAAGCCCAGCGCGACTTGAAGGCAGCCGAACATCGCGAGGATCGCGAGGCCGTTGCCGCCGACATGAGCGATGTCATGCGCGAATGGAAGGCTGACGAGGCTTCCGATGAAATTCGACAGCGCGGCTGCCGCCACCATCGACGTCTCGCGATGGCGCCGGACCACCACCGTCATGGTGGAGATGGCGAGCACCATCAGGCAGCTGAGCGCGATGCCACCGAGGTCGGCACCGGCTCGCACACCGCCGACCGTGATCACCACGCCGGCAAAGGCAATCAGGCTCGCAATCAGCGTGCGCCATGTCGCGGCCTCATTGAGCCACAGCCAAGCCAGTGCGGCCGCAACGAACGGCTGTGTTGCGATCAGCACCGCCACGTTCATGACGTCGGTCATCTGCAGCGCGGGAATGAACGAAACCATGCCGATCGCGGACAATGAGGCCACGAGCAGGCCTGCCTTGCCCGGCGCCAGCAACTGCCGCAGGCCGGCGCGGCTTTGCATCACCACGAGAAGCACGGTGATCAGGCTGCCGGCGAACAGGCCGCGCCAGAACAGAATGGTCCAGGGGTCAAACGGCAGAAGGCGTGTGAAGAACGGCGCCGTACTCCAGGCAATCGCGGCGGCGACGACGAGGGCAATGCCAAGACCGCGTTCCGAACGAGGCTGCCCCATGTGATGCGACCGGCTAGGACGGCTTCTTCGGCCGCGACACCAGCTCGATCATCCTGCCTTCGTCGTCATCAGGCATCGCCGCCTTCGCCTGCGCGTAGGACTCGACCGCGGCCCGCGAGACTAGCGGCTTGTCGGCCAGCAGGCTCTCCGCGAGCTTGACGGCATAGGCGGCATCCTTGTGCCGCAGCGCTGCCGTGAAGGTCGCGCCGCTGAAGTCGCGGGCGACCATGCGCTTGGAATGGCGCTGCACCTGCGGGCTTGCGGCGACGCCCGCCTGGATCGACTCCAGCACGAGGTTCATGTCGAGCCCGGCCTGCTCGGCGATGGCGAGCCCCTCGGCGAGGCCGGCGATCTGGATCGCGCCCATGAGATTGTTGATGAGCTTGTAGACGGTGCCGGAACCGACCGCGCCGAAATGGCGGATGGTCGAGCCGATTGGCGTCAGATACGGCCGCGCGCGTTCGAGATCGGCGGCGTCGGCACCAACCAGCAGCGTCAGTTTTCCGGCGGCCGCCGCATCCGGCAATCCCGTCACGGGGCAATCGATATAGATGAGCCCGCGCGCATTCAGCTCGCGGCCCATCTCGCGGGCATGGTCATAGGAGACGGTGGAGCATTCGATCGCGATGGTGCCTGATTTCGCCGTCTTGGCCGCGCCCTTCGGCCCGAGCCAGACCGCGCGCGAGGCTTCGTCATCGGCAACCATGGTCACGACCGCGTCGGCATCGATCGCGGCGTCCTCGGGCGAGGTCGCCCAAAGCGCGCCGCGCGCGATCAAATCTTCAGCCTTGGCCTTGCTGCGATTCCACAGCGTCACCGTGAAGCCGGCATCGAGATAGCGGCCGGCCATGCCGTGGCCCATCCGTCCAAGCCCGATGAAGGCGACGCGGGGCATGATTAGTCCACGTCCTCGATGTCGGCACCGGTGGTGCCAAAGGCGCGCTGCGCCAGCGTCGCGGCCATGAAGTCGTCGAGATCGCCGCCGAGCACGCCCGAGGTGTCCGAGGTCTGCACCCCCGTGCGCAGATCCTTCACCATCTGATATGGCTGCAGCACGTAGGAGCGGATCTGGTGACCCCAGCCGATATCGGTCTTGGCGGCCTGGTCGGCGGCGGCCTTCTCTTCGCGCTTCTTCAGCTCGATTTCATACAGGCGCGCGCGCAGCATGTCCCAGGCCTGGGCCCGGTTCTTGTGCTGGGAGCGGCCGGCCTGGCAGACCACGGCGACACCGGTCGGAATGTGCGTCAGCCGCACCGCGGATTCGGTCTTGTTGACGTGCTGGCCGCCGGCGCCGCCCGAGCGCATGGTGTCGACGCGGACGTCGGCTTCCTTGATGTCGATCTTGATGCTGTCGTCGATGACGGGGAACACCTGCACGCTCGAGAACGAGGTGTGCCGCCGCGCGTTGGAATCGAACGGCGAGATGCGCACCAGGCGATGCACGCCCGCTTCCGTCTTCAGCCAGCCATAGGCGTTGTGGCCCGAGACCTGGATCGTCGCGGACTTGATGCCGGCCTCTTCGCCCTCGGACTCTTCCAGCACCTCGATCTTGAAGCCGTGGGTGTCGGCCCAGCGTGTGTACATGCGCAGCAGCATCTGCGCCCAGTCCTGGCTTTCGGTGCCGCCGGCGCCGGCGTGGACTTCGAGATAGGAATCGAACCGGTCGGCTTCGCCCGACAGCAGCGCCTCGAGCTCGCGCCGCGCCACTTCCTTCTTCAGATTCTTGAGAGCCGCTTCGGCTTCCGCGACGACGCCGGCATCGCCCTCGGCCTCGCCGAGCTCGATCATGCCGATGTCGTCTTCGAGCTCCTGCTCGACCTTGCCGATGCCCGAGAGCGAATCCTCCAGCGAGGTCCGCTCCTGCATCAGCTTCTGGGCTTTCTGGGGATCGTTCCAGAGATTGGGATCTTCTGCGAGCTTGTTCAGCTCAGCGAGGCGCGCCGTCGATCTCTCGACGTCAAAGATGCCTCCTCAGCAGCCCGACTGACTGCTTGATCTCTTCTACCAACCGTTCGATTTCGGCGCGCATGTCGTTCTCTGATGTCGCGGAATTGGTCCGCGTTAGATTGCTAGCGCATGATCCGGGAAAGTGTGCAGCGGTTTCCCGACAAGATCATGCGCAAACGAAAAACCTGAAACGCGATGACTCGTCACGTTTCAGGGGATGTAACGGCGGCAGCGCCAAAGCGCAACCGCCGGAACCGGGATCGTCTGTCTTGTCCTAAGCCTTAGTACAACCCGCCGGTGCCCGGCCGCATGAAGAAGCCGGAATCGGGCTGCTGCTGCTGCGAGGCCGGCACGCCGCCGCGCCCGTCGGCATCGGCAACGCCGATGACCGAGTAATTGTCCGGCGGCGCCGTGCCCGGCTTGAAGGCTTCGAGAATGGTTCCGCCAGTCTCGCCAGGACCTGCGCGCATGCCGGTTTTGGAGACGACGCGCACGAGCTTGATGCCGGCAGGCACCTTGAAGGGGACGGCGGGCTTGTCGGCGAGCGCGAGCTTGAGGAAATCGCGCGCGATGGGAGCGGCCAGATGGCCGCCGGTTGCGGCATTGCCCTTACCCAGCGGACGCGGCTTGTCGTAGCCCATGTAGATGGCGACGGCGACGTCGGGCGAGAAGCCGACGAACCAGGCGTCCTTGGCCTCGTTGGTGGTGCCGGTCTTGCCGGCGACGGGTTTGCCGACTTCCTTGATGACCGTGGCCGTACCGGCCTGCACCACGCCTTCCATCAGCTCGGTGATCTGATAGGCGGTCATGGAGTCCAGCACCTGCTCGCGGCGGTCGATCAGCTGCGGCTCGGCCTGGTTCTTCCAGCCGCCCGGCGCGTCGCAGCCGCGGCATTCACGCTGGTCGTGCTTGAAGATGGTGTGGCCGTAGCGGTCCTGGATGCGATCGATCAGCGTCGGTTTCACCCGGCGGCCGCCATTGGCGAGCATCGAGTACGCCGTGACCATGCGCATCGCCGTCGTCTCGCCGGCGCCGAGCGCGTAGGAGAGATAGTTCGGCAGTTCGTCATAGACACCGAAACGGCGGGCATATTCACCGATCAAGGGCATGCCGATGTCCTGCGCCAGCCGCACCGTCACGGTGTTGAGCGACTGCCGCAGCGCGTTGCGCAGCGTCACCGGTCCCTGGAATTTGCCCGAGGAGAAGTTTTCCGGCCGCCACACGCCGGCGCCCTGCCCCTGGTCGATTTCAATGGGGGCGTCGAGCACGACGGTCGAGGGCGTATAGCCATTGTCGAGCGCCGCCGAGTACACGATCGGCTTGAACGACGAACCCGGCTGCCGATAGGCCTGCGTGGCGCGATTGAACTGGCTCTGGTCGAACGAGAAGCCGCCGACCATCGCGAGCACGCGGCCGGTCCAGGGATCCATCGCCACCATCGCGCCGGACACTTCGGGGATCTGGCGCAACCGGTACTGGCCCTCGACAGGCTGGCCGTCCTTGTAGAGTGGATCGGCGTAGATCACGTCGCCGGGTTGCAGCACCTGCGACACCGCCGACGGCGTCTTGCCTTTGGTCCCGCCCTGCACGGCTCGCGCCCACCGCACGCCGTCAACCGTGACGATGCCGGTCTCGCGCTGCTTGCTTACGGCTCCGCCGAGCTCGCGGCTCGGCTGGAAGCCGATGCGGGCCGACTGGTCGCTGGTCTCCAGCACCACCGCCATGCGCCATGGCGAGATGTCCGAGAGCGACTTGATCTCGGCGAGCTTCACGCCCCAATCGCCCGAGGTATCGAGCTTGCTCATGGCGCCGCGATAGCCCTGCTGCTCGTCATAGTTCACGAGGCCCGAGACCATGGCCTTGCGCGCCATGACCTGGATCTTCGGATCGAGCGTGGTGCGGACGGAGAGACCGCCCTCATACAGCTTCTTCTCGCCGTAGCGCTCGAAGATGTCGCGGCGGACTTCCTCGGCAAAATATTCGCCGGCGAAGGTGTGGGCGCCGTTGGAACGGTTGGTGACGGCCAGCGGCTCCTTGCGCGCCTTGTCGGCGTCGGCCTGCTTGATCCAGCCGTTCTCCACCAGACGGTCGATCACGTAGTTGCGGCGTTCGATGGCGCGGTCACGGTTGCGGACCGGATGCAGCGTCGCCGGCATCTTCGGCAGCGCGGCCAGATAGGACGCTTCCGCCACCGTCAGCTCGTTCACCGACTTGTCGAAATAGACCAGCGAGGCAGCTGCGATGCCGTAGGCACCCAGACCGAGATAGATTTCGTTCAGATAAAGCTCGAGGATCTTGTCCTTCGAGTAGGTCTTCTCGATCCGCATCGCGAGCAAGGCTTCCTTGATTTTGCGGGCGAAGGAGACCTCGTTGGTCAGAAGGAAGTTCTTGGCGACCTGCTGGGTGATGGTGGAGGCGCCCTGCGGACGCCGGTTCGAGCCGTAATTCTGGATGTAGACCACGCCGGCGCGCGCCATGCCGGTGTAGTCGATGCCGCCATGCTCGTAGAAATTCTTGTCTTCGGCCGCCAGGAACGCGTTGATCACGAGCTTGGGCACCGCCTGGATCGGCAAATACAGCCGCCGCTCCTTGGCGTACTCGCCGAGCAGCGAGCCGTCGACCGCGTGCACGCGGGTCATCACCGGCGGCTCGTAATCCTGAAGCTGAGAGTAGTCGGGCAAGTCCTTGGAGAAATGCCAGATCAGGCCTGCCACGGCCCCGACACCAACAAGGAACACCACCGTTCCCGCGGCGAACAGGAAGCCCATGAACCGCACCAGCAAGCGCATTATGTGTTTATCCGTTCAATCTCTGGATCAGCTCAGTATCAGCCCCTTGGCACCCAAACAGGGGCCAACCTTCACGTCACGAATTCACCGGCTTACGCAATACCATCAGTGCCGGACTTTAGACGCTTGCCGAGCGGGATTCTCTCCGATTCCGGAACCCCCTGCGGCATTTTTATAAAGCGCCGGCTGTGGCCAAACTAGGGCTTTTGCGGCAGGACGGAAAAACCCTCGTCAATTTGACGATCCCCGGGTCGTCAATTCGACGATCCCGCCGTGGCCATCCGCTTGGTCAAGAACCCGTCGATCGCCTGCGCCATCGAGCCCACGGCACGGGAGCGCCAGCCCTCGGAGACCAGATGCTCTAGGTCGCCCTTATTTGAGACGTAACCGATCTCGACCAGCACCGAGGGCACGTCGGGCGCCTTCAGCACCCGGAAGCCCGCCGACTTCAGGGGATGCTTGTGCATCCGCACCGTCGACTTCATCTCGCCCATCAGAAGACGCGCGAAACGGTTTGAAAAGGTGCGGGTTTCCCGCTGCGTGAGGTCGATCAGGATGTCGGCGACGTCGGTCGGCTCCTCGGCAAGGTTAAAGCCGGCGATCGCGTCCGCCCGGTTTTCCGCGTCCGCCAGCCGCTGGGCCTCGGCGTCGGACGCCTTGTCGGACAGCGTATAGATGGTCGCGCCCTGCGCATCGCCCTCGGCACGGGGCAGCGCATCGGCATGAATAGAGACGAACAAGGCGGCCTTCAGATTCCGGGCGATCTTGGTGCGGTCATTGAGGGGAATGAAGGTGTCGTCGTCCCGCGTCATGACCACACGGTATTTGCCGGCCTTCTCCAGCTTGTCGCGGAGCGCCCGTCCAAAGGCCAGCACCAGGTTCTTCTCGCTCTCGCCGCTCGACTGCGTGCCGTTGTCGATGCCGCCATGGCCGGGATCGATCACGACCACCGGGCGGCCATCGGCCTTCTGCTGCGCCGTGTCCGGGGCCGTCGTCGCGGGAGCCGTTGCGGGCTGCGCCTCGGCGATCGTGGGCCGCAGCTCGGGGCGATTTTCGGGTGCGAGCGACTGCACGAAGGCGGTCCGGTCGACCTCCTCCAGCTCCAGCACGAGCCGGGCCGGCTGGCCATTGGCCGCCTCCAGCACATAGGAATTGGCGATCCGGGCCGGTCCCGTCAGGTCGAACACGATTCGCGAGCCGCCGGGCATGACGAGCCCGTAGCGGAAGGCCTTGACGAGACCGCGCCCCCCGACCCCCGTGCCCGCGGGCAGCTGAAAATTGACCTGCGGCACGTCAATGACGACCCGGTACGGATCCGCGAGCGTGACCGCACGGAAGGTAACGGCCTGGTCGATGTCGAGAATGAAGCGGGTCTGCTTGCCATCGCCGGCCAGCCGCGCGGCCGAGGCGACTGGAAAATTCGCTACCGCAACAGTGGGTTGCGGCTGGCTTTCCGCGGCGCTCAGGCGCGAGGAATCAGCGCACGGCAACGCTGCAGCGCACAGAAGTGCGCATCCCAGCAAAACCCGTTGATTTGTGCGGCTCGCCACCGATTCCGTGCCTCCGAGCAGCCCTTTTAACGCAATAGAACCACAGGGTTAATCGATCCTTAATGACAGAAACGCGAAACTCGCTGACTGTGACCGCCGTGCGACGCTCCCTTGCACCGATGGCTCATTCCTCGTATGTACGGAATGCTGACGGCCGATATTTCCGGTTGTGTCGCATTCAGCCTCCCGGTGCAGCGCCGGAACTCTCAAGGTTTGGGAATTCCAGCGTTTTCCGCTCCCCTCTAAGACCAGCGCGGTGCGCGGCAGCGAGGTGGAGCGGGTCAAGCGCCGGCGGCGGACGGTCCTGGGTTACCTCTCGCGTTACCGGGACAGTTCTGACAGCGACGTAACCCATTACCCGGTCCCTTGATCCCAAGGGAGCGGTTCGTGATCCCCCAAGGCGAGCGCGCTCGCGCCATGCCTGGCCAGCAGCAACTGATTGAAGGGCGGCCTCGCCGCCCAGTGTTTCATACGGGCCGACGCTTGATGCGCCAGACTGTGCCGACGAATTCTGAAGGATCATTCGCGACGCTGCGGAATGAAAATCCCGCGCGCCGCCTTGGTCCTGAAGCTTCCGGTTCGGCAAGGCGCGAGAGACGGCGTTTCGGCCTTCCCCTCACCCCCGAATCAGGTGGACCGTCGCGTCACCCGGCAGCGCAGCTTGCGCCCACGGTGAACCGCGCCCGCCGCCGCCAAGAGTTAAGACATGCCCAACAAGATGTTGATCGATGCCACCCACCCGGAAGAGACCCGGGTCGTCGTGGTCCGCGGCAATCGCGTCGAAGAGTTTGATTTCGAGACCGCGCAACGCAAGCAACTGCGCGGGAATATCTACCTCGCCAAGGTCACAAGGGTCGAACCTTCGCTCCAGGCCGCTTTCGTCGAATATGGCGGCAACCGCCACGGCTTCCTCGCCTTCAGCGAAATCCATCCTGACTACTACCAGATCCCGGTCGCCGACCGGCAGGCGCTGATCGAGGCCGAGGAACAGGCCCATCGCGAGGCCGAGGAAGAGAGCGAGAACCGCTCCCACGGCCGCCGCCGTTCGCGCCACCGCAACGCCCGCCGCCGCGGTCATGGCGAGCGCGTGCGCAGCGACATCGTCGAAGGCGCAGATCCCGCGGCCCAGCCGATCGAAGGTGCGGCGCTGCCGGAGCGCGCCGAGGGCGCCCTGCACGAAGGCGAGCATCTGCACGCCGACGCGGAGCATCACGGCGAGCACGAAGCTCACGATCACCACGATCATGATCATGATCATGGCGACCATGATCACGACGATCATCATGCCCATGATGACGGGCACCATCACGCTCACGATCATGACCATGGTCACGATGGCGAGCATGATCACCACGACCACGCCGACGAGACGCCCGCGCCTGTCGCAACGATTGGCGCCGAGCCCGTGGTCGCTGCCGAGCTGCAGGAGACCGCTGCCCCCGAAGCGCATGCGGAAGCTCTGGCTGAGGCCGTGACCTCCGCCGCTGAGCCGGCCGATGCCGTGTACGCGGCGGGCGAGAGCGCCGAGACGCCGCATGCCGAGGCTGCGGAAACAACCAGCGAAGACGACGAGGACGAGGACGAAGACGGCGAGGAAGCCGAAGAGGAAGTCGTTGAATCCGTCGGCGGCGACGACGTGCTGGAGGAAGTGCCGGAGCGCACCTTCCGCCCGCGCCGCCAGTACAAGATCCAGGAAGTCATCAAGCGCCGCCAGGTGATGCTGGTGCAGGTCGTCAAGGAAGAGCGCGGCAACAAGGGCGCGGCGTTGACCACCTACCTCTCGCTCGCCGGCCGCTATGCCGTGTTGATGCCGAACACCGCCCGCGGCGGCGGCATCAGCCGCAAGATCACCAGCGCTCAGGACCGTTCGCGCCTGAAGGAAGTGGTGCAGGATCTCGACGTGCCCGAGGGCATGGGCATCATCCTGCGCACCGCCGGCGCCGCCCGCACCAAGCCCGAGATCAAGCGCGACTTCGAGTACCTGATCCGGATGTGGGAGACGGTGCGCGACCTGACGCTGAAGTCGCAGGCCCCCACCCTCGTCTACGAGGAAGGCTCGCTGATCAAGCGCTCGCTGCGCGACCTCTACAACAAGGAGATCGACGAGATCTCGGTTGCCGGTGAAGCCGGTTACCGCGAAGCCCGCGACTTCATGAAGATGCTGATGCCCGCCAATGTCAGCGCGGTGAAGCAGTATCGCGACGGCCAGCCGCTGTTCTCGCGCATGGGCGTCGAGAGCCAGCTCGACGCGATGTTCTCGCCGACAGTGCAGCTGCGCTCCGGCGGCTACATCGTGATCAACCAGACCGAGGCGCTGGTCTCGATCGACGTCAACTCCGGACGATCGACCCGCGAGCACCATATCGAGGACACCGCGCTCAAGACCAATCTGGAGGCGGCCGAAGAGGTCGCCCGCCAGCTTCGCCTGCGCGACCTCGCCGGCCTGATCGTCATCGACTTCATCGACATGGACGAGAAGCGCAACAACCGTGCGGTCGAGCGCAAGCTGTCCGATTGCCTGCGGCAGGATCGCGCGCGCATCCAGGTCGGCCGCATCTCGCATTTCGGCCTGCTCGAGATGTCGCGCCAGCGCATCCGCGCCAGCGTGCTGGAGAGCTCGACCGATCCGTGCCCGCATTGCGGCGGTACCGGCCATGTCCGTTCGGTGTCGTCGGTGGCGCTGCAGCTGCTGCGCGGCCTCGAAGAGATCCTGATGAAGGGCGCGACCCACAATCTCGTGGTCCGCACCCGCACCGACGTCGCGCTCTATGTGCTGAACCACAAGCGCGGCCATCTGCGCGATCTCGAGAACGGCTTCAAGGTGACGTTGTCGGTCATCGCCGACGCGAGCGTCAGCGGGCCGCAGGCCTATCTCATCGACCGCGGCGAGCAGGTCCACACGCTGGAAGCCGCCAAGGCCCTACTGGTGGCGCAGGCGGCAGCAAGCCCGCCGCCGATCGTTGAAGAAGCCTATGACGACGAGGAATTCGATTCCGAACTCGAATCCGAGGTCGAAACCGAGGAGACCGAAGGTCTCGCCGAGGAGCAGGCTGCGGGCGAGGCAGCCTCCGACCAGGACGGCCAGCGCCGCAAGCGCCGCCGTCGCCGGCGCGGCCGCGGTGGCCAGCGCGACGGCGAGTTGCGTGAGGATAGCCCCACCACCCTTCCCGAGGCGGCCGTTGCCGCCGGCGAAGGCGAAGAGGATGCCGAGTCCGAGCAGGACGGCGAAGAAGGCGAGGAACAGGCGGCCCGGGGCGAGCAGCAGGGCAGCGCTGATCGCCGCCGCCGGCGTGGTCGCCGCGGCGGACGCCGTCGGCGTGGCGGCAGCGAGGACGGTCTCGCCGGCTCCATCAGCGACGAGCTCGCGGCCAATGCGCCGCCGGAAGCGTCCGACGCCGTCGCCGATTTCGACGGCTTTGGCGGCGAGGCTGCGCCTTCGATCGCGCAAGCCGAGCACGCCGCTGAGCCACAGGTCATCCAGTCTGAGCCGCGTACCGAGGTGCAGATGCAGACCGAGGCGCCGGCCCAGCCCGAGCCCGTTGCCGCGGAGGAAGAGCCCGCCGACGACAAGGCCGCGCGTCGCCGCTCCACGGTCCGGGAAAAGGTGAGCTTCCTGTCGAGCAGCCCGAGCGAGCCGGCAACCCCAGTTGCGGAGGCGCCCGAGCCGGTCGCTCCGCCCGCACCGGCACCCGAGCCCGCGCCGGAAGCGGCAACCGAAACCCCAGTCGCACCGCGCCGCGCCGGCTGGTGGTCGCGCCGCTTCGGCGGCGGCGAATAAGGCCGAACACCCAATGCAAAACGCCCGGCACAGCCGGGCGTTTTTTGTTTCGAAGCTCTCCTCGCCTCGGCTATGGCGGCGGCAATTCTTCGGCCAGCGGCGCAGCGTCGCGCGCAGCGATCCGGCGGAGCTGATCGTAGAGATCGGGCGCCTCGCTGGTGCAGAGGCAGACGCCTGTCGCAGACGGCGCATCGCCCGCGTTGAGGTAGGCGTGGCCCATCGTGCTGTCGAGATAGATGCCGTCGCCCTCGCCGAGGATCTCCGGCGCGTAGAACTCGGCGTGGACGGCAACGCGTCCGCTCGTCACCAGAAAATACTCCTCGCCGGCGTGGCGCAGCAGCGGGCCAAACTCTTCCAGCGAGCGCGCACGGACTTCGGCGAGGATCGGCACCATCCGTTTGCCGATCAAATCGGTGCATTGATATGTGTAGGTGTAGAACCCGGTCGTGATCACCTGCCCCTGCCCGGCGCGGCTGATGCTCCGTCGCGCCGTGACCGGCCGGCTCTGCTCAAGGCGCGGCGGCGCCGGATTGAACAGCTCGGCGATCTCCATCTTCAGGCCCGAGGTGAGCTGAAGCAGCTTGTCGTAGGTCAGCGACATCAGGCCGTTCTCGACCTTGGACAGGGTCGACAGCGCCATGCCGGTCCGCTCCGCAACCTGCTTCAGCGTCAGCCCCCGCGCCTGGCGGGCCGCCTTGAGGCATTGGCCGAGCTGGGAATTGGCGCCTTCCGGCGTCGTCATGATCTCGCTCATGCAGCAAGGCTACCACGGCGGCCGGAAAATTGTTGATCGATCCGTCTAATCTTTTCGGCGGAAAGGCGCCCAAACTCCGCTCTGATCCCCCATTCGGCAGAAGTTCCACAGTTTGCGCATCGGATGCCCCCATTTGACGAATATTGGTGCGCGCCGGCCACTTTCCGATATGCTAAATCGTTTTCACATTTTGAAAGGGGTTGGCATTGTCCGAACTGTGCGATTCCAGCGCTGTTGAGCTGCGCCGCCTGCTGACCGCCCGGGCGATCTCGCCCGTCGAGCTGCTCGAGTCATGCCTGTCGCGGATCGGCGCCATCAATCCCGCGGTCAACGCCGTCGTGACACTGGACGAGCCGGGCGCTCGCGCCGCGGCCAGGGAAGCCGAGGCCACCATCCTGCGCGGCGAGGATCGTGGCGCCCTCCACGGTCTCCCCGTTCTCATCAAGGACACCCAGGACACCGCCGGGATGCGCTCCACTTATGGCAGCCCGCTGCTGAGGGACAACGTCCCGGCCACCGACCAGGGTTCGGTTGCGCGCCTGCGCGCGGCCGGCGCCGTCATCTTTGGCAAGACCAACACGCCGGAATGGGCGGCCGGCGGCAACACCCGCAACCCCGTGTTCGGCGCCACCGGCAATCCCTTCGATCCCTCGCGCTCGGCGGCCGGTTCCTCCGGCGGCTCGGCGGTGGCGCTCGCCTGCGGCATGGCCCCGCTCGCCTCGGGCTCGGACACCGGCGGCTCCCTGCGCAATCCGGCCGGCTTCTCCGGCATCGTCGGCATGCGTCCCTCCTACGGCCTCGTGCCAAGCGAGAAGCGCGTGTTTGGCTGGTCCAATCTGTCGACCGACGGGCCGATGGCGCGCAACGTCGCCGATGCCGCGCTGATGCTGTCGGTGATGGCGAGCGACGATGCCCGCGATCCGCTCGCCTATACGCTGCCCGACGAGCCCTTGCGCGCGCGCGCCGAGCGCTGGGCCGCCCCGCGCCCCGCAGACCTCGGCAAGTTGCGCCTCGCCTTCACCGAGGATTTCGGCTTCGCCCCGACCGAGCAGGCCCTCCGCCGTGTATTCCGCGATCGCGTGACAAAACTTGCGCCGCTCTTCGCCGAATGTCGCGAAGCGACGCCGGACTGCTCCGGCGCCGACGACGCCTTCGCCGTGCTGCGCGCCGGCATGTTCCTCGCGACCCACGGCAAGAACTACAAGGAGCGGCCCGAGATGCTCGGACCCAATGTCCGCGCCAATGTCGAGGAAGGCCTCGGCTACACGCTCGAAGATCACGCGCGCGCGGCAACGACACAGACGCGGATCTATCGCGCCTGGCAGTGCTTCTTCGAAACGACCGACGTGCTGATCAGCCCGACCATCACGCTCAGTCCGCGGCCGTGGTCGGAGCCCTACCCCGCCGAGATCGACGGGCGGCCGACGAAATCCTACTTCCACTGGCTCGCGCTCGCTTATGCCGTCACGCTTCCCGGCCATCCCGCGATCAGCATTCCGCTCGGGCGCGATGAAGCCGGGCTGCCCTTCGGCCTCCAGATCGTCGGCCCGCGTGGCGGCGACGCCATCGTGCTCTCGGTGGCCGCGAGCCTCGAGGCGGCGTTCGCGGGCGATGCGCAATTGTGCCGGCCGGTGCCCGATCTGACGCGGCTTGCCACGGCGCCGCCGCTGTCGGCGGCACCCGGCTTCCTGACCTGGGAATAGCCCGACATCGGTCTGGCTGCACCGACGGCGTAACGGAGAGAGCATGACGGAACTATCGAGAAAGACCAGCGTCACCGCCTTCGTCCTGCTCTATATCGCCTACTGCATCTCCTATATCGACCGCGCGGCGATCTCGCTGGCGCTGGCGCAGATCGGCAAGGACTTCAATCTCCAGGCCGCAGATCTCGGCATCGTCATCAGCGCGTTCTTCCTCGGCTATGCCGCGATGCAGGTGCCGGGCGGATGGCTCTCCGACCGCTTCGGATCGAAATATGTGGTGATCGTCACCATCGTGATGTGGTCGCTGTTCACGGCGTTCACCAGCCTTGCCTGGTCGCTCACCTCGCTGATCGCAATCCGCTTCGTCTTCGGCATCGCCGAGGGCGGCTTTCCCCCGGCCAGCATCCGCGCCGTCGCGGAGGTGTTCAAGAAGGACAGCCGGCCGAAGATGTCGGCGCTGCTGCTGTCCTCGAACTATGCCGGCAGCATGGTCGCGCCGCTGATCATGGCCCCGCTGATCCTCTGGCTCGGCTGGCGCCATGCCTTCAACGCGATCGGCATTGCGGGCATCCTCTTTGCATTGGCCTATTTCGTCTTCGTCCCGTATCTGGGACGTCCCGGCGAGGTCGGCGCAAGCGCAGCGGCGAAGGCCGAGAACCGCGCGCCGATGCGCGAGCTGATGAAGACTCCGCTGCTGTGGCAGCTGATGTTGGTGTGGTTCGGCCTGAGCTGCGTCAACAAGGGCCTGGATTCCTGGATGCCGCTGTATCTGCTCCAGCAACGCGGGCTCGACCTCAAGACCGTCGGCGTGGTGGCGCCGATCCCGTTCGTGATGGCGACGATCGCGACCGCGATCGGCGGCTGGGTGATGACAACGTTCTTCAACGAGCGCGAAAAATATCTCCTGATCGGCGCCTCCGCATTGACCGGCATCTTCCTCTACGCCATGTACAAGGCGGAGACGATTACGATGCTGATCGTCTATCAATCGCTGGTCTACTTCTTCAAATCCTTCGTGTTGGCCTCGGTGATTGCGCTTCCGACCAAGCTGCTTCGCGACGACCAGATCGGATCCGGGATCGGCATGGTCAATCTCGGCGGCCAGAGCGCGGGCTTCGTCGCTCCTGTGGCCATCGGCTTCATCGTGACCGGAACCGGCTCCTTCGATGCCGCCTTCGGTTTCCTCGTGGCGATGACGGCGCTGTCCGTGCTGGTCGCCGCAACCATCAACACGACCCAGCCTAAGCTCGCGATACAGCCGGCCTGACAGAGGATTTCTGCCGATGCAAAGCGCAATCGTTCTCGGCGGCGGCATGATCGGCGTGAGCGCGGCGCTGCACCTCCAGCAGCGGGGTTGGGCCGTCACGCTCGTTGACCGCAGGGAGCCGGGCCGCGAGACCAGCTACGGCAACGCCGGGATGATCCAGGCCGAAGCGGTCCGCCCCTATCCGATGCCACGCGACCTTGCGACGCTGCTGAAGATCGCGACCGGCCGCACCAACGACGTGCGCTACAGTCTGTCGTCGCTTCATCTCCATATCGAGCCCCTGCTCCGCTACTGGTGGCATTCGGCGCCGAAGCGTCATCGCGAAGCGGTCGACGCGTGGGCGCGGCTGATCGCCTACGCCACGA
Organism: Bradyrhizobium sp. 25ACV; assembly: GCF_054863005.1. NCBI lineage: Bacteria > Pseudomonadati > Pseudomonadota > Alphaproteobacteria > Hyphomicrobiales > Nitrobacteraceae > Bradyrhizobium > Bradyrhizobium sp. 25ACV. The sequence continues at coordinate 106,310 of NZ_JAVAYO010000019.1, read as the reverse complement.
GCGAGCACGACATCCTCATCCGCGAAGCCCACGCCGACAATCTCATCCGCCGCGCCGGCTATCGCATGCTGCATCGCGATGCCGCTTCATTCGATCTGGCGATCAGGACGGCGGAGGAAGACCGGCGCGAGTTCGGCGTGAATTTTCGCGTGCTCTCCGGCAAGGAGCTTGCGAGGGTCGAGCCGGTCCTGCGCGACGATCTTCCCGGCGCGATTCATTGGCTCGACACCTGGACCGTGTCCGATCCCGGCGCGCTGGTCACGGCCTATGCCGAGCTGTTCGAGCGCCGCGGCGGCACCATTGTGCTGGGCGATGCGCAGTCGCTGCAGCAGACCGCGACCGGCTGGTCGGTCAATACGGATCAGGGGCGTCTCGACGCCGCCAACGCCGTCGTGACTCTCGGGCCGTGGTCGCCCGATCTCCTCCACAAATTCGGCTATCGCATTCCCCTGGTGCGCAAACGCGGCTACCACATGCATTACAGCGGCGGCGCGTCGCTCGACCTGCCGCTGATCGACAAGGCCGGCGGCTATGCCATGGGGCCGATGGCCAAGGGCATTCGCATCACCACGGGAGCCGAGCTGACGAGCCCGGAGGCGCTCGCGACGCCGGTGCAGCTCGCCAGCGCCGAAGCATCCGCACGCGAGCTGATCGACCTCGGCAAGCGCGTCGAGCCGGATCCGTGGTTCGGCACCCGCCCCTGCACGCCCGACATGCTGCCGGTGCTCGGGCAAGCTCCGCGGCATCCCGGCCTCTGGATGAATTTCGGCCACGGCCACCAGGGCTTTACCCTCGGACCCGCGACCGGGCGCCTGCTCGCGGAGATGATGAGCGGCGAGACGCCCGCGATCGATCCGACGCCGTACCGGCCGGAGCGGTTCTAGCCCAAAGAAAAAGGGCTGATCGAGGATCTCGACCAGCCCCATGACTTCAAGGTCTGACAGCGCAGCTCGCGCTGTCGGATCCAGATCAGTCCGTCGTGATCGCCGTCTCCATGTCGGTCGGATCGATCTGCTTGGAGAGGTTGGCGTTGAGCTTGTCGCGGTCGAGTTCACCCTCCCACCAGGCGACGATCACGCAGGCGACGCCGTTACCGCACAGATTGGTCAGCGCGCGGCACTCGCTCATGAACTTGTCGATGCCGAGCACGATCGCCATACCCGGCACGAGGCGCGGGTCGACCACGGCCAGCGTCGCCGCCAGCGTGATGAAGCCCGCACCGGTGATGCCGGAGGCGCCCTTCGAGGTCAGCATCGCCACGACCAGGATGGTCAATTGCTGGCTGAAGCTGAGATCGACGCCGAGCGCCTGCGCGATGAACAGCGTCGCCAGCGTCATGTAGATGTTGGTGCCGTCGAGGTTGAACGAGTAGCCCGTGGGCACCACGAGGCCGACCACCGACTTGGAGCAGCCGAGCCGCTCCAGCTTTTCCATCAGGGACGGCAGCGCGCTTTCCGAGGACGAGGTGCCGAGCACGATCAGCAATTCGTCCTTGATATAGGCCAGGAACTTGAAGATCGAGAAGCCGGCCAGGCGCGCGATGATGCCGAGCACGACGAACACGAACAGCGCCGCGGTGGCATAGAAGGTCGCGATCAGACCGATCAGGTTGAGGATCGCACCGGTCCCGAACTTGCCGATGGTGTAGGCCATCGCACCGAACGCACCGATCGGTGCCGCGCGCATCACGATCGAGATGACGCCGAACACCGCATGCGCGGCATCGTCGATGAAGCTGCGGATGGTGTGGCCGCGCTCACCCAAGCTCATGATGGCGAAGCCGAACAGCACCGAGAACAGCAGCACCTGCAGGATCTCGCCTTGCGCGAAGGCGCCGACCACGGTGTCCGGAATGATGTGCAGCACGAAGTCGACGGACTTCTGGCCGGCGGCCTGCTTGGCGTAGTTCGCAACGGCCGCTTCGCTCGCCGCAGCATTGCCAAAACCTGCACCCGGCTTGACGAGATTGCCGACGATGAGACCGATGACCAGCGCGAAGGTCGAGACGACCTCGAAATAGACCAGCGCCTTGACGCCGATGCGGCCGACCTTCTTGGCGTCCTGGATGTGGGCAATACCGGAGACGACGGTACAGAAGATGATCGGGGCGATCACCATCTTGATCAGCTTGATGAAGCCGTCGCCGAGCGCCTTGATCCATTCGTTGGTGGCAACCGTCGGCCAGAGCCAGCCGACGATGGCGCCGAGCACGATGGCGATCAGCACCTGGACGTAGAGAACCTTGTACCACGGCTTGGCGACGGGCGGCGCGACCGGCGCCCCCGCCATCGTTGTCGTCGTCATCGTTTCACTCCCCCTCAAAACACTGGGCCAGCCAAGATCAACTTGGCCGGCCCTGTCAATTGGAACCGCTCGCTGTTGCGCGTTTTACCGGCGGCGGTCGATCAGCCTGCGCGCCGCCGGCATCAACGCCGCGCCAAGCGCGTTCTTGATCAGTGAGGCCGCAACGAACGGCACGATGCCGACCTGCCAGGCCTTCGCAACGCCGAGCCCCAGGCCGAACGCCAGCCAGCCGAACCCGGCGGCCAGAATGACGATATGGCCGACAGCCATCGCTGCGAACAGCAGCACCACACTGCGATCCCAGCCGCGCTCGGCGAGCCAGCCGGTCACGAAGGCGGCCGCAATGAAACCGAACAGATAGCCCGCAGTCGGGCCAACCAGCGGCGCAATTCCACCCACCGGCCCGGCGAATACCGGCGCGCCAAGCGCGCCTTCGGCGAGGTAGGCGATCATGGTTGCGCTGCCAAGACGCCAGCCATAGGCCGCGCCGATCATCAGCACCACCAGCGTTTGCAACGTCATGGGCACATAAGGCAGCGGCAGGCTGACCTTGGCTGATAGCGCCATCAATGCGGTGCCGAGCGCAACCAGCACGACGGCACGCACTGCGCCGACGGTTTCGCCCGGCCGGGTCGGCCACATCAATGCGGCGAGAGGAAAATGCGGCGTGGCGGTGGTCGGGACAGATCGGTCAGACAAGATGAACTCCGGAAGTGGTCGAAAACTGGCGGCTATTTAAGCCAGTGAGCGATCCGGTCAACTGCCTCGCGCATCTCCCCGGGCGAGCGTGCATAAGAAAAGCGAATGAACGAGCGGCCGTGAACGGGATCGAAATCGAGCCCGGGCGTGGCCGCGACGCGCGCCTGTTCCAGCATCTGCTTGGCGAACTCGAAACTGTCGGAGGTGAAGTCCGAGACGTCGGCGTAGAGATAAAATGCACCATCGGCCGGCAGAAACTTGGCTAGGCCGGCTTTCGGCAATCCCTCGATCAAAATCCGCCGGTTTTCCTGATAGCCGTGCTTGATCGCCTCCATCTCGGCCGCGCCGTCGAAGGCTGCCTCTGCCGCGATCTGCGACAGCGACGGCACCGAGATCGACAGGTTCTGCTGCAGCCGCTCGATTGGCCGCACCAGAATTTCAGGCACGACCATCCAGCCGACGCGCCAGCCCGTCATGCAAAAATACTTCGAGAACGAGTTGATCACGAGTGCGTGCTCGGAGAGCGCGGCCGCGGTGACCGCCGGAAACGCATAATCGAGCCCGTGATAGATCTCGTCCGAGATGAACCGGATGCCGGCGTCTTCGGCGGCCGCCATCAAGCCGGCGAGCGCTTCGCGGGACATCATCGTCCCCGTCGGATTGGCGGGGCTGCCGACCAGCACGCCCTTCAGCGGCGCCTTGCGATGCGCCGCGAGCAACGCCTCGCCAGTGAGCGCATGGCGCGTCTCGTTCGTGGTCTCGATCAGCACCGGCTCGCAACCGAGCGCGGTGAGGATATGACGATAAGGCGGATAGCCCGGCACCGTCACGGCCACGCGGTCGCCGGGCTCGAACATCGACAGGAAGGCCAGGATGAACCCGCCGGAGGAGCCGGTGGTCACCACGATCCGGTCAGGGCTGACGTCACAGCCATAGGCATCGCGATAATGGCGCGCGATGCGCTCGCGCAGACTGGGAATGCCGAGCGCGGAGGTATAATCAATCCGCCCGGCCTCGAGCGCCGCGTGGGCGGCCGCAATCGCGGTGCTGGGCGCCCCAGCCGCGGGCTGGCCGACCTCCATATGGACGACATGGCCGCCGGCGGCCTCGATTCGGGCCGCCGCGGCCATGACGTCCATCACCATGAACGGGGGAACATCACTGCGGTGGGAGGGCTCGAGCCACTGCCCCAACCGGTTCCTCAATGTCGCATCGTGCATCGATTTCTGCTATTTTTCGCTGGCGGGCCGGTGCGTCCGGCCCGGGAACGGGGCGCTTGCGCCCCAGACTGGCCGCATTGTACGGCTCATAAGGGTAACGCTCATAAGGGCATATCGCGTATCCGGTCCGCCGCCAATCGCCAAAACCAATCACGAAACTGCTCTCCAGACCGTTTGATGTTTCTCCAGATCGCATTGCGCAAGAAGGCCTCCGCCCTCACCGCCCTCGTCACGGCTGCGGCGATCGCGCTGCTGCCGCTCCCGGCGGCGCGGGCGCAGCAGAAGGGGCCGCCGGTCCTGCGCGACACCGAGACCGAGCAGCTGCTGCGCGAATACACGCGCCCGATCCTGCGCGTCGCCGGTCTGGAGAAGCAGAACATCCAGATGGTGATCCTTAACGACGGCTCGTTCAACGCGTTCGTCGCGGACGGCCGCCGCATCTTCGTCAATTACGGCGCGATGCTTCAGTCGGAGACGCCGAACCAGATCATCGGCGTGCTCGCGCACGAGACCGGGCATCTGGCGGGCGGCCATCTGTCCAAGCTGCGCGAGCAGCTCGCCGCCGCCCAGACCCAGATGATCATCGCGATGCTGCTCGGCGCCGGCGCGATCGCCGCGGGTAGCACCCAGCGCAGCAGCGCAGGCAACAACGGGCTCGCCAATGCCGGCGCCGCCGCGATCTCGGCTCCGCAGGAGGTGATCCGCCGCACGCTGCTGTCCTATCAGCGCCAGCAGGAGGAGAACGCCGACCGCGCCGGCGTGAAATTCCTGACCGCGACCCAGCAATCGCCGAAGGGCATGTACGAGACCTTCAAGCGCTTCACCGGCGAGAGCCTGTTCGCCGCGCGCGGCGCCGATCCTTATCTCCAGTCGCATCCGATGCCGGCCGAGCGCGTTGCCGCGCTTCAAGAATTCGCCAGCTCCAGCCCCTACTGGAACAAGAAGGACGATCCCGCGCTGCAGCTCCGCCACGACATGGTGCGCGCCAAGATCTCCGCGTTCATGGAGCGGCCGGAGACGGTGTACCGCCGCTATCCCCAGACCAACGACAGCATGCCGGCGCGCTATGCCCGCGCCATCAGCACCTATCTGCACGGCGATCTCCGTAGCGCGCTGACCCAGATCGATGCGCTGATCCAGGTCCAGCCCAACAATCCGTACTTTTACGAGGTGCGCGGCCAGGCCCTGTTGGAGAGCGGCAAGCCGGCCGAGGCGGTCGCGCCGCTGCGCAAGGCCGCGCAGCTTTCCAACAACGCCCCCCTCATCGAGATGTTACTTGGGCAGGCTCTGGTTGGAACCGATAATAAGGCCTACACCGACGACGCCGTTCGGATTCTCCGCGCCGCGGTGGCGCGAGAGCCCGAGGCGGTGCTCGGCTATACCCAGCTCGCGATGGCCTATGGCCGGAAGGGCGACTATGCCGAAGCGGATCTCGCCTCGGCGCAAGCCGCTTACCTGCGCGGCGACAACAAGACCGCCCGCGAGCTCGCCACGCGCGCGAAAACCCGTTTCGCCGTCGGCACGCCCGGATGGGTCAAGGCCGACGACATCGTGGCGGCGAAGCCGCCGCGCAACTGACGCAACTCGAACGACGCCCGATACCACGACGTCACGACACCGAGCTTAAGTCCGCCGGGACGTATTCCGAAACCTGCTTTGGATAAGAGGATTTACCTATGTCTTCGCTGCGCCTGCTTGCTCCCGCGTTGTTTGCGCTCGCCCTGTTCGGCGCAGCCGTGCCCGCGTCGGCCGACAGTTTCTCCGACACCCAGCGCACCGACATCGAGAAGATCATCAAGAACTATCTCATCAGCCATCCCGAGGTGCTCGAGGAGGCCATGGCCGAGCTCAGCAAGCGGCAGGCCGCGGCCGAGACGCAGAAGCACGAGGCCAGCATCGCGCAGAATGCGGACGCGATCTTCAATTCGCCGCGCCAGGTCGTGCTCGGCAACAAGGACGGCGACGTCACCTTCGTCGAATTCTTCGATTACAATTGCGGCTACTGCAAGCGCGCGATGGACGACATGCTCACCATCATGAAGGCCGATCCGAAGCTGAAGGTGGTGCTGAAGGAATTTCCGGTGCTGAGCCAGGGCTCGGTGGAGGCTGCGCAGGTCGCCGTCGCCGTGCGCATGCAGGATCCCTCCGGCAAGAAATATCTCGACTTCCACCAGAAGCTGCTCGGCGGCCGCGGCGCGGCCGACAAGGCGCGCGCGCTTCAAGCCGCCAAGGAAGCCGGCCTCGACACCGCAAAGATCGAGAAAGACATCGCCAGCCCCGAGGTGCGCGCCACCATCGAGGAGAACTTCAAGCTCGCCGAAGCGATGGGCATGAACGGCACGCCGAGCTACGTGATCGGCAAGCAGATCGTGATCGGCGCGGTCGGCGTCGAGGGCCTCAAGGAAAAGATCGGCATTGCCCGCTGCGGCAAGGCAACCTGCTGATCGTACGTTTTTTACGATCCTGAAAACCCGAAGAGGCCGGCTGACAAGCCGGCCTTTTTCTTTGCGCCGAACGTTGGCGACTTCGTGCAAACTCATTCATCTGGCATTCAACAAACAAATGCCGCGGAACAGGCGAAGTTCCGGAACAACTCAAATCTCCTGTCGTTGTCGGCGCGGGCAATGACGCAAAGAAACACGTGAGGAGAATTCGATGTTGAACCGCTTTATGATTTCTGTCGCCGCAGTCGCCCTGGTCGCGGGCGCCGGTCTGGCGAACGCACAAGACAAGGGCCGTGACAGCGGCGCTGGCTCGCAGCAGATGCAGCATTCGCAGCCTTCCGGCGGCGCCGCCGAGCGGGGCGCGATCGGCCGCGATTCCATGAGCCATGACAAGGGCACCGTCGGCCAGGCCGGTGGCGCTGGCACCATGAAGTCCGATCGGGCTTCCGAAGACAAATCCGGCGCGATGAAGGACGAGCGCTCCCCGGGCGGCGCGATGAACAAGAACGCGGCCGAGGACAAGGCCGGCGCCACCAAGGGTCAGCGCACTGACGAACGCGCGCAGGACAAGTCCCAGCAAGACAAGTCGAAGAGCATGAGCTCGGATTCGACAAAGTCTGACCCCGCCAAGTCTGCCAAGGACATGAAGGCCGAGGACAACAAGGCCGGCGGCGCCGCCAAGACCAACAATGCGGCCACGACCGACAAGTCCCAGACCACGACCGGCGCCGCCTCCGCGACGGCTTCCGCGCCGCCGGCCGAAAAGCGGACTGAAATCTCAACGGCGATCAAGTCGACCAAGATCGAAGAGACGACGAACGTCAACTTCAACATCTCGGTCGGCACCGCGATCCCGGCCTCCGTCCGAGTCCATCCGCTTCCGCCCCGGATCGTGGAGATCTACCCGGAGTGGCGTGGCTATGAGGTGATCTTTGTCCGCGGTCAGTACGTGATCGTCCGTCCGCAGACGCGCGAGATCGTCTATATCATTGAAGGCTAAGCTGCTTCGCTGAAGCCCAAATGGGCCCTTGCCGAGAGATCGGCAGGGGCCTTTGGCCTATGCGTCGCCCTCCCCTGCGAGCCTCCCTCCGGCAGCCACGATTAGAACTGGTTAACAAGCAATTTCCGTAGCTTCCGCACAGGTTTTTGCACCGGGGATGAGGTACCTGAAGGCCCCTGGGAGGCCCTTCAAGGCTTCCCCTAGGCCGCTTTGTTACCTATAACCCCGCCACGCCGAGCACCTCTTCCCGGGATTGGAATGGCAGAACCTGCAACCGATACGATCCTCGTCCTCAACGGGCCGAACCTCAACATGTTGGGAACGCGCGAGCCCGAGAAGTACGGCCACGCCACGCTGGCTGACGTCGAGGCACTGTGCCGGGAGACCGCGGCAACGTTCGACCTCAAGGCCGATTGCCGGCAGTCCAATCGCGAGGGCGAGTTGATCGACTTCATCCACGAGGCGCATGCGCGCAAGATGAAGGGCATCATCGTCAATGCAGGCGGCTATTCGCACACCTCGATCGCGCTGCACGACGCGCTGCTCGCGGTGCAGATCCCGACGGTCGAAGTGCATGTGACCAACATCCACGCCCGCGAGAGCTTTCGTCACCACTCCTACACCGCACGCGCGGCTTTCGCCTCGCTCTGCGGTTTCGGCATCGAGGGCTACCGCCTCGCCATCCAGGGCCTTGCCGCCAAGCTTGCCATCAAGCCCAAGGCCTGAAGCCCCCTCATCAAACAGAACATTCGGATCAAAGAACATGGCGCGCCAGCCAGACGACAAAGCAGCCGCAAAGTTTTCCAGCGAGGATTCCGCGCTCGTCCGCGAGCTCGCTTTGCTGCTCGATGAGACCAGCCTCACCGAGATCGAGATCGAACGTGCGGGCCTGCGCCTGCGCGTCGCCCGCAACGTCAGCGTTGCTGCGACCATGCCGATGCAGATGGCAGCCGCTCCCGCCGCCCTGCCGGTCGCCTCCGCCGCGCCTGCCGCCGCCGGTCCCGACCTGTCGAAGCATCCTGGCGCCGTCAGCTCCCCGATGGTCGGCACCGCCTATTGGGCACCGGAGCCCGGCGCCAAGCCGTTCATCGAGGTCGGCAGCAAGGTCTCGGTCGGACAGACGCTGCTGATCATCGAAGCCATGAAGACCATGAACCAGATCCCCTCGCCGCGCGCCGGCACGGTGACGCAGATCCTGGTCGAGGACGGCCAGCCGGTCGAGTACGGCGAGCCGCTGGTGATCATTGAGTAGGCGAATGGGGAGTAGCGAATAGCGAAGGGTGTCACCGTTCTCTACTCGCTATTCGCCACTCGCCATTCGCACCTTCCTGTTTGCTCCCTGAGGCACCATGTTCGACAAGATCCTCATAGCCAATCGCGGCGAGATCGCCCTTCGCATCCTCAGGGCCTGCAAGGAGCTCGGCATCGCGACCGTCGCCGTGCACTCCACCGCCGACGCCGATGCCATGCATGTGCGCCTGTCGGACGAGAGCGTCTGCATCGGACCGCCGGCATCCAAGGACAGCTATCTCAACGTGCCCGCGCTGCTCGCGGCCTGCGAGATCACCGGCGCCGATGCCGTGCATCCCGGTTACGGCTTCCTGTCCGAGAATGCCCGCTTTGCGGAGATCCTCGCCGAGCACAATTTGCATTTCATCGGCCCCAAGGCCGAGCACATCCGCCTGATGGGCGACAAGATCGAGGCGAAGAAGACCGCCAAGAAGCTCGGCATTCCCGTGGTGCCCGGTTCCGACGGTGCGGTCGGTCCCGATGACGACGCGCTGGCGATCGCCAGGAAGATCGGCTTTCCGGTGCTGGTGAAGGCGGCGGCCGGCGGCGGCGGCCGCGGCATGAAGGTGGCGCACAGCGAGGCCGACCTCCAGGTGGCGCTGTCGACGGCGGCCAACGAGGCCAAATCCGCCTTCGGCGATGCCTCGGTCTATCTGGAAAAATACCTCCAGAAGCCGCGTCACATTGAGATCCAGATTCTCGGCGACGGCCGCGGCGGCGCGATCCATCTCGGCGAGCGCGACTGCTCGCTGCAACGCCGCCACCAGAAGGTTTGGGAAGAGGGCCCCTCGCCTGTCCTTGCCGCCGCCGCGCGCGCCAAGATCGGCGAAACCTGTGCGAAAGCCATGCGCGAGATGAAATATCTCGGCGTCGGCACCATCGAGTTCTTGTTCGAGGACGGCGAGTTCTACTTCATCGAGATGAACACCCGCATCCAGGTCGAGCATCCCGTCACCGAGAGCATCACCGACATCGACCTCGTGCTGGAGCAGATCCGCATCGCCGCCGGCGGCGATTTGCCGGCAAGGCAGGAAGAGGTCCAGGTCATCGGCCATGCGATCGAGTGCCGCATCAACGCCGAGAACCCCCAGACCTTCCGGCCCTCGCCCGGCCGCATACTGCAATACCATCCGCCCGGCGGACTCGGCGTCCGGATCGATTCCGCGGTCTACCAAGGCTACACGATCCCGCCCTATTACGATTCCCTGGTCGGCAAGCTCATCGTGCACGGCAAGACCCGCGCCGAATGCCTGATGCGGCTGCGCCGGGCGCTGGACGAGATGGTCGTGGAAGGCATCGAGACCACGCTGCCGCTGTTCCGCGCGCTGGTGCGTGAAGACGACATCATCAACGGGGATTATCACATCCACTGGCTGGAACAGTATCTGGCCGGAAAGACGGAACCCGTCCCGCGATAAATCCGCTTTCGTCGTGGAACCCTTTGGGCCCCATCGCGTTCTCGACGCGGGGACAGGTCCAAGGGGGCGTTTTGACTTCCGCTGAACGTGACAGAGCGAGGCCGTCGTGACGGCCGAGGCCCATCGACGGCGCGCATTTTGGCAGATCCTGCTGATCGCGGCGGGCCTCTTGATTCTGACCGTGATCAGCGCCGGCTCGGTCTACCTCGTCAACAAGGCGCGGGACGACAGCAAATGGGTGGTTCACACCATCGAGGCGGAGAGCCAAATCAACGCCCTGCTGCTCGAAATCCGCCGCGCCGAGAGCAGCGCCCGCGGCTTTCTCCTGACGCAGGGACCGGATTTCCAGTCGGACCATGAGAAGGCCGTCGCAGCGATCATTCCGGCACTCGACAAGCTCACGCGCCAGATCGGCGATAATCCCGCGCAACGCGACAGCATCGAGAAGCTGAGTACGGCGATCGCGACCCGGCTCGACCAGTTTTCGCGCGAGATGAAGTTCGTGAAGGAGGGCCAACCGGACAGGGCCACGGCGCTGATCCGCGAGGCCGCGGCCGGCAACACCACGACGACGATCAGCAATTTGGCCAACGCGATGATCCGCGAGGAGGAGCGGCTGTTCCGGGTCCGAACGGCAAACTCCGACCGGAGTCAGACCCTGGCTGCATCGATGACCGGCATCGGCTCCGGCCTCGTCGTGCTGCTGGCCCTGATCTCGACCTGGCTGGTGCGGCGCTCGGCCCGCGCCCGTGACGAGGCCGAAGCCCGCATGCGCGATGCCAACGTCAATCTGGAGTCCGTCGTCGACGAGCGCACCGCGGACCTGCGCGAAGCCAACGCAGAGATCCAGCGCTTTGCCTATATCGTCAGCCACGATCTGCGCTCGCCGCTCGTCAACATCATGGGCTTCACCAGCGAGCTCGAAGAGCTCAGCGGCGATGTTTTCCGCCGCCTCGGCAGCCTCACCCAAGTCCCCGCCGGCGGGCCGCCGCTGGCGCCAGGCGCGCCCGGCGAGATCGCGCTCGAAGGCGCCGACAAGCAGCTCTCGGAGGATTTTTCCGAAGCGCTCGGCTTCATCAAGACGTCGATCGCCAAGATGGACCGGCTGATTTCGGCCATCCTCAACCTCACCCGCGAGGGCCGACGCGAATTCCAGCCGGTGAAGATCGACACCAGCGAGCTGATCGAGGCCATCGTGTCGACGCTGGCGCATCAGGCCGCCGAGGCGCAGGCCCAGATCCACCTCGAGCCTCTGCCTGACATCGTCAGCGACCGGCTCGCACTCGAGCAGATCTTCTCCAATCTGATCGACAATGCGATCAAGTACCTGAAGCGCGGGGTGCCCGGCGAGATCAGAATTCGCGGGCGGACCAAGCTCGGCTACGCTATCTTCGAGATCAGCGACAATGGCCGCGGCATCGATCCGAAGGATCATCAGCGGATATTCGACCTGTTCCGCCGCGCGGGAACCCAGGACAAGCCCGGCCAGGGCATTGGTCTTGCGCATGTGCGTGCACTTGTGCGTCGCCTCGGCGGCACCATGTCGGTATCATCGGAACTGGACGCGGGCAGCACCTTCACGATCACGCTGCCGATCGCCTGGAATGTGAGCAACCGGAACGCAGATCGATGACCCAGCCTGTCACCATCATCATGATCGAGGACGACGAGGGCCACGCCCGCCTGATCGAGCGCAACATTCGCCGCTCGGGAGTGAATAACGAGATCGTCTCGTTCCCCAACGGCACGGACGCGATGCAGCATTTGTTCGGCCCCGACGGCAGCGGGCTCGTGCAGAAGGGCAACGCGCTGCTGATCCTGCTCGACCTCAACCTGCCCGACATGACTGGGATCGACATCCTGAGGCAGATCAAGGAAAACAAATATCTGAAGGCTTCGCCCGTGGTGGTGCTGACCACCACCGACGATTCCCAGGAAATCAAGCGTTGCTACGAGCTCGGCTGCAACGTCTACATCACCAAGCCCGTCAACTACGAGAATTTCGCCAATGCCATCCGGCAGCTTGGCCTGTTCTTCTCGGTCATCCAGGTCCCTCCCGCCGCCCCATGAACCAGCGCACGCCAACACTGCTCTACATCGACGACGACAGTGCGCTGGCGCGCCTGGTCGATCGCGGCCTGACGCGGCGCGGCTACAGGGTCGTCCATGCCGCGAGCGGCGAGGAAGGCCTGGAGCGCATCCGCCGCGCCGCGGCCGAGGGCGGCATCGACGTGGTGGCGCTCGACCAGTACATGCCCGGCCTCGACGGGCTGGAGACGCTGGAGCAGATCATGGCGATCCCGGGTGCGCCGCCCGTGGTGTTCGTAACGGCCTCGCAGGATTCCAGCATCGCGGTGACCGCGCTGAAGGCTGGCGCGGCCGATTATCTCGTCAAGGACGTCACGGGCGATTTCATCCCCCTGCTCCACGTCGCAACCGAGGGCGCGCTGCGCCAGGCCGAATTGCAGAAGGCACGCGAGGAAGCCGAGGCCGAGATCCATGCCTCGCGCGACCGCTACGCCGCCCTTGCCGCCGAACGCGAGTTGCTGCTGCGCGAGGTCAACCACCGCGTCGGCAACTCGCTCCAGATCATCGCTTCGCTGCTGCACCTCCAGGCAAGCTCCGCCGCGCAGGACGAGGTCAAGGCGGCACTGACCAATGCGATGGGCCGCGTCGCCGCGGTCGCGCAAGTGCACCGCCGCCTCTACACCTCGCAGGATCTGAAGAGCGTGGTCCTGAACCAGTATCTGGACTCGCTGCTCGAGGATCTTCGCCGCTCGGCCGAAGGCAACCGCATGTCGCGCCTGACGCTGAAGGCCGAGCCGATCGAGATTGATCCCGATCGCGCGGTCGCCGTCGGCATCATCGTCAACGAGCTGGTGATGAACGCGGTGAAATACGCCTATCCCGATGGCGCCGGCCCGATCCATGTCGAGCTGCACGCGCAGGGCGACGATGTCCTGCTGTCGATCACCGACGACGGCGTCGGCGACAACGTCAAGGCCGATCCGCGCTCGACCGGCATGGGCCAGCGCATCGTCGCGGCCATGGCCTCCAAGCTCGACGCCACGGTCGAGCGCGATCCCGGCCATTCCGGAACCCGGATCGTGCTGAAATTCGCTCGCATGCCCGCAGCCCCCGGCAGAACCAGCACTGCCGCCGCGAGCTGATCTCGCTGCCCTGCTGCGCACCCCCATCGCAACCGCGTCGCGATCCTGCTATGATTGCGAACCATGACTTCGCGCGACTCCGCCCCGTCTGAAATCACACCGGCCGTGCTGCTGCGCGCCTATGCCTGCGGCATCTTTCCGATGGCCGAGAGCGCCGAAGATCCGACCCTGTTCTGGGTCGAGCCGGAGCTGCGCGGCGTCATTCCCCTCAACGGATTTCGCGTCGCCTCGCGGCTCGCGCGCACCGTGCGCTCGGATGTGTTTCGCATAACCGTCAACACCGCGTTCAAGGCGACGATCGCCGGCTGCGCCGCGCCGCAGGCCGGACGCGAGGACACCTGGATCAACAAGCGCATCCGTGACCTCTATGGCGGCCTGTACGAGCTCGGCCATTGCCACAGCGTCGAGGCCTGGCAGGGCGCGGACCTCGTCGGCGGGCTGTACGGCGTCAGCCTCGGACGGGCCTTCTTCGGCGAGAGCATGTTCCACACCGCGCGCGATGCCTCGAAAGTCGCTCTGGTGCATCTCGTCGCGCGGCTCATCCATGGCGGCTTCGAGCTGCTCGACACCCAATATGTCACCGAACATCTGAAGAGCTTTGGCGCGGCCGAGATCTCGCGGCGGCGCTACACCGGGCTGCTCGACAAGGCGCTCGCAGGCGAGCCCGGCGATTTCCTGAAGCTCTCTGCGGGTGAGGCGATCCCGGGCGCACGCGCGCTCGAGATCATCGCCGCGCGGCAATAATCGATAGCAGCCTTAGCGGCCGAACCCCGGGGGATTTGGCCTAGCGGCCAAACCCCGGAATACCGAACAGACCCGGCCGCTGCTCGGGAGGCGGAGGCGGCGGCGGTGCCGGTTGCTGCTGCTGGATCGGCGGCAGAGGCTGCGGCGGACGCTGCTGCACCTGCTTCGGCGCGGCCTTCTTCTGCGCGGGCGGCGGCGGAGGTGCGGGCTTGGTCGCGGGATCCGGCGCTGCGGTCGCAATGGTCTGCTGCGGCTCTTTGCAGTCGGTGAGCCAGATGTCGTAGATCGGGTGCTCGACGCCGTGCAGGCCCGGGCTTGCCGCGTACATCCAACCCGAGAAGATCCGCTTCACCTCGCCCTGCAAGGTGATCTCGTCGACCTCGACAAAGGCGTCGGTATTGGTGGCCTCGGTCGCCGGCCGCGTGTAGCAGGCGTTGGTCTTGACCCTGAGCGCGCCGAACTGGACGGTCTCGCCGATCTCCTCGTCGAAATTGATGATGCGTCCGGTGATCTTGTCGAGCCCGGAGAAGGTCGCCTTCTTGTTCACGATCTTCTGGGCCGGCGGCTCGGTGACAACCTCGTCGCCCGGCTGCAGGCTTGCCGGGGTCTGCGGCACGGCGCCACCCGGCCCGCCCTTCTGCTGCGGCTGGCGACCCGGCGCACCCGGCTGGCCGGCGCCCGGCGGCGCGACCGCCACAGGCGGCGGCTGATTTGGCGGGGCGACGGTGGAGCCCGGCGGCGGCGCCAGAGGCTGGGTCTCAACCGGCCCCGGCATCACATTGCCTTGCCGTCCCTGAGGCGGAGGCATCGGGCGCGACGGCAGCACGCGGCCCTGCGGCGGCAGCTCCGGCACCTCTTCGTCGTCATCGGGGATCTGCTGCGGCTGGGGCTGGCCACGCGGAATGTTGCCGGGCGGCCGCAGCGGCGGCGGATCGGAAAAGATCGTGCCGATCTGCGCCTGAGCCGACGTCGCAACCGTCAGTGCGGTGGCGGCCAAAAGCGCCGCAAGACCTGTCAGGGTAATGGTTCGAAACATCTCGCGCGGCTTCAACAGCGAATCGGGCTTGTTGGACATTCTACAGGGGATACCGCCGCTCGCAGGCCCTCCGGTTAACACGGGGAATACGGCGGGGGAAGGGCGGCATCCCTGCCCTGCCCGCCGCCCGCTGGCCAGGGCGGCTGGCGGGTGGGATAGTCGGAGGCCCCTCCCAGGGGCGCGAGGCGGGCATCGCGCCCCGAAAATGACATCCAACGATAACCGGAAACCCAGAGGTGCGCCCTTCCATGCCCGTTGTGCTCGATCCCGATGCCGCCGCCGTCTACAGGGCTTTCCAGGAGGCCGGCCGCCCTGCCTACGAGACCCTGACCGCGCCGGAAGCGCGCGCCTATTATGCTCAGGCGCGCTTTGCCACCAACCCCGAGCCGCCGGAGCTCGCGCGCGCCACGCCGCTATCGATCCCGGCACCGCACGGGGCGATCCCCGCGCGCCTCTACGTGCCGAAGGAGCCGCGCCGGCACGACGGCCTGTCGCCGGCGCTGGTGTTCTTCCACGGCGGCGGCTGGGTGATCGGCGATCTCGATTCCCACGACGTCGTCTGTCGCCAGTTGGCCGACGCCGGCGCGCTGATCGTGATCTCGGTCGACTACCGCCTCGCGCCCGAGCACAAATTTCCCGCGGCCATTGAGGATGCCATCGCCGCGACCCAATGGATCGCCGCGAACGCGCGCGAGCTCGGCATCGACGCCTCGCGCCTGTCGATCGGCGGCGACAGCGCCGGCGGCAATCTCGCCGCGGTCGTGGCGCTCGCCGCGCGTGAGGCTGGCGGCCCCGCACTCGCGGGCCAGGTGCTGATCTACCCCGCCACCGATTTCGCCATGACGCACGGCTCCCACAGCGAGCCCGAGACCAGCGTGCTGCTGACGCATTCGGTGATCCGCTGGTTTCGCGACCACTACCTCAGTGGCGCCGCCGACATCCATGACTGGCGCGCTTCGCCGGCGCGTGCGCAAAACCTGGCCGACCTGCCGCCGGCCTATGTGCTGACCGCCGGCGCCGATCCGCTGCGCGACGAAGGCGACGAATATGCCGAGCGCCTCAAGCAGGCCGGCGTATTAGTCACGACCAAGCATTATCCCGGCCAATTCCATGGCTTTTTCACGATGGGCAAGCTGTTGCAGCAGGCCAATGTCGCCGTCGGCGAGATCGGCGCATGGTTGAAGGGATTGGGATGACAGTCCCGTAGCCCGACGCACCAACGATACCGATGCCTCTCCTTCTCCAAACCATCATCACCTTCCCGCTGCGCGTCCTGACATGGCTCGGCGGCCAGGGCACGCGCGGAGTCGCCGCTGTCGTATTCATCGCGGCCGCGGTGCCACCGCTCGGCGCGCTGCTGCGTCCCTATCTCACCGAGGCGATCCTGTGCCTGCTCTGCATCTCCTTCATGCGGGTCGATCTGGCCGCCCTCTACAGCCATCTGCGCCGGCCGGCGCTGGTTGCAACTGCCACGGCCTGGACCACAATCGGCGTGCCGCTGATCGTCGGATTGATCGCCCACGCAACCGGACTCACGGCTCGCGCCCCCGGGCTTTCGCTCGCACTGATGCTCCAAAGCATGGCCTCGCCGATGATGGCCTCTCCGGCACTGGCCGCTCTGATGGGTCTCGATGCCACGCTCGTGCTGATCACGCTGGTGACCTCTACCGCGCTGGTGCCCTTCACGGCCTCGCTATTCGCCGGCCTCTTCCTCGGCGACATGCTGAGCGTCACACCGCTGACGCTGGGCCTGAAACTGCTCGGTATCCTCGCAGCATCGCTGCTGGCCGCCACAGTGATCCGATGGATCTTCGGCGCGGCGGCGATCCAGCGTCACAAGACGCCGATCGACGGTCTCAACATCATCATCCTCTTCATCTTCGCTGCTGCGATCATGGGCGATGTCGTCAGCGACCTTCTCGCACAGCCGCTGTTCACCCTCGGCCTCGCAGCTCTCTCATTCGCGATCTATTTCATCCTGCTCGCGATCACCACGCTGCTATTCCGCCGCATCGGCTATGAGCGCGCGCTGGCGCTCGGGCTGATGGTGTCGCAGCGCAATCTCGGCTTGATGCTGGCGGCGACGGCCGGCGCATTACCGCCTACCACCTGGCTCTATTTCGCGATGACGCAGTTTCCGATTCACCTTGCGCCTTACATGCTGATGCCGATCGCGCGGCGGCTGACGGTACGCGCGAACACCTCCAGCTCTGCTGCGACAAGCACGCCCTAACCCGCCCTCGCCGCGCGCCGCAGCGCTTGCGGCGGCTGGCCGAAAGCGCGGATGAAGGCGCGGCGCATTCTTTCGGGATCGCCAAACCCGGTCGCCTCTGCGACCAGCTCGATCCCCTCCCGCGAGGACTGCACGCGCTCGCGCGCGACTTCGAGCCGCAGCCGCTCGATCGCTTTCGACGGCGTCGCGCCGGTCTCGGCGGCGAACGCGCGGGCGAAATGCCGTGCGCTCATGCCGGCACGATCGGCGAGGTCCTCCACCGTCAGCGGCGCGTCGAGATTTTCGCGCGCCCAGGACAACAGCGCCCCGAAGCGGCCGTTCGGCGTCTTCAGCTCCAGCAGCGAGGAGAACTGCGACTGGCCGCCACTGCGGCGATGGTAGAGCACGAGCTGTCGCGCGGCTGTCTGCGCGATCTCCTCGCCGTGGTCCTCGGTGACCATCGCGAGCGCGAGGTCGATGCCGGCGGTAATGCCGGCGGACGTCCAGACATTGCCGTCGCGGGTGAATATCTGGTCCGGCTCGAACTTCACCTTCGGATAGCGCGCGACGAAATCGCGCGTCCGTCCCCAATGCGTGGTGGCGCGGCGGCCGTCGAGCAGCCCCGCCTCGGCGAGCACATAGGCGCCCGAGCAGACGCTCGCGACGCGCACGCCGCGCCGCGCCAGCCGTTGCACGAAGGCGCGCGTGACCTCGCAGCGCGCGGCATCCGCAACGCCCGCGCCGCCCGCGATCACCAGCGTCGTGATCGCATTCGCCGACTTGAAATCACGCGCCAACATCTCGACGCCCGACGAGCTGCGCACCAGTCCTGCGCTCGCGGCCAGCACCCGCAGCGCAAGCGTCTTGCCGGTGCAGCGCGCCGCGACCTCGAACACCGAGATCGGGCCGGCCGCATCGAGCAGCTGGAAATCCGGGAAGATCAGGATGCCGATCATAGCCTGTGTCCGAAATAGAGGGAATTAAGCCATTTCAGACATAACCGCACCATGCCAATCTTCCCGCGTCAAGCTCATCTTTGGAGGACCTGCCGATGTCGTCACCGCTCCAGATCGGCCTTCTGGTATTCCCGCGCGTCACCCAGCTCGACTTCACCGGTCCCTTGCAGGTGTTCTCCATGGTGCCCGGCGCGAAGCTGCACCTGATCTGGAAGCGGATCGAGCCGGTGCCGAGCGATTCCGCGCTCATCGTGACGCCGACCACGACATTCGGCGACTGCCCGCAACTCGACGTCATCTGCGTACCCGGCGGCCGCGGCACTGACGACCTGCTCAATGACGACGAGGTGCTCGACTTCCTGCGCCGGCAGGCCGAGGGCGCCAAATACGTCACCTCGGTGTGCACGGGTTCGCTGGCGCTCGGCGCCGCCGGCCTTTTGAAGGGCTACCGCGCCGCCACCCATTGGAGCGCGATGGAGATGCTCAGCCAGTTCGGCGCGACGCCGACCAAGGCGCGCGTCTGCGTCGATCGCAATCGCTTGACGGGCGGCGGCGTCACCGCAGGAATCGATTTCGCGCTGACGCTGGTGTCGACGCTGATCGACCGCACCACGGCGGAGGCGATCCAGCTCGGGATCGAATATAATCCGGCGCCCCCGTTCACTTCCGGCTCGCCCGATACCGCGCCCGCCGAAGTGCTCGCTTCCGTCAAGCAGCGCATCGAGCCTTTGCAGGCCCACCGCCTCGATGCCGTCGAACGCGCGGCGGCGCGTCTGATGTAGGCATTCCACCTTCGGTGGTGGAACTGAGATTTCGGGAGGCGAGTTAAGCCCGCACGAAACTCACAGCATCCGGAGCGCAATCATGGAGCATCTCCACTACCCCAACGAAAGCACTGAGTATCGTGCCGCGCGAAATGCATTGCTGGATGAGGAGATTGCCCTCCGGGCTCAGATTGAGGTCGTTTCTGCCAGGCGTCGCGCGCTGCCGCTCGGTGGCGAGGTGCCCCAGGATTACGTTTTCGAGCGCATCGGCAAAACGAGCATGCCGGAACAGGTCAGGATGTCGGAGCTGTTCGGCCCGCATGACACGCTGATCCTGTACAGCTTCATGTATGGGCCGGAGCGCGAGCTGCCCTGCCCCGGCTGCACCCATTTGCTTGACGGGCTCGACGGCGCCGCACGGCATGTCGGCGAGCGTGCCGCGCTTCACATTGTTGCAAAATCGCCGATCGCGCGTCTCGCCGCCTGGGCCCACGAACGCGGTTGGGAACATCTGTCGCTGCTGTCCGCCGCCGGCAACAGCTTTGACGCCGATTACTTCGGCGACACCTCGAAATTCTCCAAGGGTATGCGCGCGCAGCACCACGTTCCCGAGGGGCAGAACTGGGACGAAACGATCTTCAACGTCTTCAAGAGAGCGAACGGCAAGATCAGGCACTTCTGGGGCTCGGAGATGAGCTTCGCGCCGCCCGCGCCGAAGCAGCATCATCGCGCCGGTGATCTGGTCGATCCGCTCTGGGGCCTGCTCGACATGACGCCCGAAGGCCGCGGCGACTTCTTCCCGAAGGTGCGCTACGGCTGAGGCGCGCAAACCGGCCGACGAAGTGCCTCAAAGAAAAAGGCCGCTCGGTTTCCCGAGCGGCCTTTCCTGTCTTACGGCGGCTGCACATTCACATCGGGCGATTTCGGACCTTCCAGACCGGGGGCCTATCTCCCGATCGAGTCCTTGTCGGCGGCCGCTGCATTTCGGGACAGTCGCGAACTGTTGCCCGAACCGAACACGATGGTTTCCCATCTCCGTAAGATGGGAATCATTGAGCCGCATCGCCCGCATCAGTGCAACGACCGCGCAAGCGTCATCCCCGCTGTTCCCGTTGTCCACAGCGGCGTGATGCGGATGCGGATGCATCCAGTCGAACGATGGAAGACCGCGGGCAGTTAGCTAGGCGTCCAGGGCTGATAATCGCCGGTCGCCTTCGGACGCTTGCCGCCGGCGAGGGTCGAGCCCGAGGGCCGATAGGCCTTTGCCGTGCCGGTGAGATTCGGCTGGTGCGGCTTTTCCCATTCGCGCGGCTGATAGTTGGCCTCGGTCGGCGGCACATCGACAACGTGATGAATCCAGCCGTGCCAGGACGGCGGAATCCGGCTGGCTTCCGCATAGCCGTTATAGACCACCCAGCGTCGCTCGAAGCCGAGCGTCGGATCGACCGCCCCACCGCGGGTGCGATAGTAGAGATTGCCCTGCTCGTCCTGGCCGACCAGCTCTCCGTACCGCTTGGTCCAGAGCTGGGTGCCAAAAGTCTGGCCGTTCCACCAGGTGAAGAACTTGAGGAAGAATTGTTTCATGCGGCAAGGGCCCTGCTTCGTCGGGTCCTGATGCCATCCGGGCGGCGAAATGTCCAGTTCGGCGGGGCGGCGGTGCCCTCGGCAAATGCGCCGGCCTCGCCATGAACGCTGCCGCAAATCGGACGCGATCCGTTCATGCCGGGTACAGCCATTGGGAGCGAGGCTCCGTTCACGCGCAAACCGGCGTGATCCCAGGAACCCCAGCCCTTTCATAGGGTTTGCTTCCGGGAAAGGAGTTTTATCATGAAAAGCCTGAAAGTTTTGAGTGCCGCCGCAGCGCTGGCGCTCGTTCTACCCATGACCTCACCGAGCTTTGCACAGGGGCCCGGCGGCGGTGGCCGTGGCGGCGGTGGTGGCGGCCACGTCGGCGGTGGTGGTGGTGGTGCTCACTTCGGCGGTGGCGGTGGCGGCGGCGCTCACTTCGGTGGTGGCGGCGGCGCGCGCATGGGTGGCGGCGGCTTCGGTGGCGGAGCACGGGTTGGCGGCGGCCCCGCGTTGCAGGGCGGTGGCGGCAACTTCGCGGCCGGCCCAGCGGTACGTCCGAGCGGCGGCACGTCCTTCACCGGTGGCGTCAGCCGTAACTTTGCAGCCGCCAACGGCGGCACCTGGCAAGGCCGCGGCGGCAACTGGAGCGGCGGAGGCTGGCATCATCATCATCATCGTCGCGGCGGCTTCTGGCCGGGCTTCGCGGCCGGTGCGGCGATCGGTGGCCTCGGCTCGTATGCCTATTACGGCGGCGGCTATTACGATGACCCCTACTACTATGGCGACAGCTACTATGATGAGCCGTCCGTGGCGGTGGTCCCGGATAGCGGCGGCGACCCTGCCTATTGCGCGCAGCGCTACAAATCATACGACCCGGCGTCGGGCACCTATCTCGGTTATGACGGCCAGCGGCATCCCTGCCCCTAAGACGGCCTGAACAATCGATGCAACAAATCGCATGGGCGGCGCCGGCCATCACCGGCGCCGCCCATGTCTGTTCTTCGAGCCGCTGCAGTTTCGCCAGTCGTCTTGCCGATCGCGTCTGGCCTCGCGATCCCCTCGACTTTGCTTCAACCTTTCATCGAAGTTGCTCGCACCTCGCGTGCCGCGCGCGCTTTTGCGCGATCCATGACGTGTGGATGACACACATGGCCCGAAACACCTGACGGAACTGCGCGTCGCAGCCCTATGCACCGCACCATGCATATCGACCCTGATCCAATCCAAAATTGACCCGAGACACGATTCGCGGATATCACCAATCACAGTGGGGACTTCGATTACTGGGAAGTGTCATGCCGCGTATTCTCGTGGTTGATGACGATCCGATGGTCGGCGCGACCATCGAGGTCCTCCTCCAACGTCAGGGCTTCGACGTCACGCTGGCCGACGGCGGCGAAACAGGACTGGCTGCGCTGGAAGCGCAGGCCTTTGAGGTGATGCTCGTTGATATCTTCATGCCGCATATGCGCGGCTTCGAATCCATCCGCATCTTTCACGAGCGCGCGCCGGCTACTCCGCTGATCGCGATGTCCGGCTATGCCTTCGCCTCATCCGCCTCGCCCTCTCCCGATTTCCTTCGCATGGCGCTGGAGCTCGGGGCAACGCGCTGCCTGCGCAAGCCGTTCACGCCGGACGCGCTGCTGACCACGATCCGGGAATGCCTCGCCGGTCCGGGCGAGAGCGCACAGCCGAAGGACAAGAAAGAATCCCCTTGATCCCAACGCAGCGCGTCATTCTCGGTGCCGGACTTGCCATCCTCCTGATCATCACTGCGGCCTCGATCGCCCTCGACGTCAAGTCGCGGTCCGACACGACGTGGGTCAATCACACCGTCCAGGTGCAGCAGAAGATCTCCGATCTGCGCGTGCTGCTTCGCCGCGCCGAGAGCGCCGCACGCGGCTATGAACTCTATCGCAGCCAGACGCTCGCCGACGAGTTTCAGAGCGTGCGGGTCCAGATCGCGCCGGCGCTGGCCGAGCTGAAGCGCGGCGTGCGCGACAATCCCGATCAGGTCGCGCTGCTGGAGGGCACCGAACCGCTGGCGCTGCGCCGGGTCGAGATCGCCGCCGAAGCGATGCGCCTGCGCGCGGCGAACGACCAGGCCGGCATTACCGCGCTCAACAGCAAGGCCGAGGGCCGCGGCCTGATGGACATGGTGATGGGCAATCTCGACCATCTGAGCGCGGATGAAGAACGCCTGCTCACCGCGCGCTCCCAGGATTCACGCCGTACCGGCATCGTGCTGCTCGGCATCGACGTCGCCGGCGCCGTGCTGATCCTGCTGCTGGTGGCGCTGGTGATGCGCGAGAGCCAGCGCGCCACGGTGCAGCTGCAGAGCACGCTCGAGCAAACACAAGCCGCCAAGCACGCGCTCGAAGCGGCGGTGGCCGAGCGCACCGAGCATCTTGTGACCGCGCATGACGAGCTGCGCCTGTCGGTCAACGTGCTGCAAAGCACGTTTCACAGCATGGCGGAGGCGGTGCTGGTCATCGACGCCGAGGGCAACGTCCTGCTGTCCAATCCGGCCGCGGAGCGCATGCTGCTGCATCGCGCCGGCATGAACCTGCGCAATCTGCGCGCGCTGTCGGATGTGTTTCACGGCGACGGCGTCACGCCGATGAAGGCCGACGAGCTGCCCTCGGTGCGCGTGCTGCGCGGCGAGCAGTTCGAGGACCTGGAGATGATCGTCCGCCCGCACAGCGGCAATCCTCCCCGCCATCTCATGATCAGCGGCCGGCCGATGCTGGACGGGCAAGGCGACATCACGGGCGCGGTGCTGGTCTATCACGACGCCACCATGTCGCGCGAGACCGAGCGGCAGCTGTACCAGTCGCAGAAGCTGGACGCGATCGGCAAGCTGACCGGCGGCGTCGCGCACGACTTCAACAACATGCTGACTGTAATCTCCGGCAACACCGAGACGCTGGTGGCGAGCCTGAAGCAGCAGCCCGAGCTCCAGCGCGCGGCGCGGCTGATCGACGATGCCGCCGAGCGCTGCGCCGAGCTGATCCAGCATCTGCTCGCGTTTGCGCGCAGGCAGCCGCTGCAGCCGCGCAACGTCGAGATCAACGCCGCGATCGCGGACATCGCGAAACTCCTGCGCCCCACCCTCGGCGAGCAGATCCAGATCGAGACCGTTTTGGAACAGGGGCCGATGACCGCGCACATCGATCCGTCCCGGCTCACCAATGCCGTGCTCAACATGGCGATCAATGCGCGCGACGCCATGCCGAACGGCGGCAAGCTGCTGCTGGAGACCCACCGCGTCGTGCTGGATGAGGCCTATGCGCAGGCCCATGCGGACGTGGTTGCCGGCCCCTACGTCATGCTCGCCGTCAGCGACACCGGCACCGGCATGTCGCCCGACATCCAGCAGAAGGCGTTCGAGCCCTTCTTCACCACCAAGGAGGTCGGCAAGGGATCAGGCCTCGGCCTTTCCATGGTCTACGGCTTCGTCAAGCAGTCCGGCGGCCACATCAAGATCTACAGCGAGGAAAACCACGGCACCACGATCAAGCTCTATCTGCCGCCCGGCGAAGGCACGGCGGACGTCGCAGCCGCCGCCGCGCCGCAGGTCGAAGGCGGCGCCGAGATCATCTTCGTCGTCGAGGACGACAATCTCGTGCGCAACTTCGTCACCGCGCAGCTCGAGAGCCTCGGCTACAAGACGATTGCCGCGCCCGACGGCAAATCCGCGCTGGAATTGATCGCGGCCGGCCAGCCGTTCGATCTCCTGTTCACCGACGTCGTCATCCCCGGCGGCATGAGCGGACGCGACCTCGCCGACGAGGTAACCAAGCTGCGGCCCGGCGTGAAGGTGCTCTACACCTCCGGCTACACCGACAACGCCATCGTCCATCACGGCAAGCTCGATGACGGCGTGATGCTGCTGACAAAGCCCTATCGCCGCAACCAGCTCGCCGAGATGATCCGGAAAGCGCTGGGCGGCGGGACGATGACGGCGAGCTAGGGGGTGCACTCATAAATCGGCGATGTCCGCCTATCCCCAACAACGGTGCAGTAGCGGACGTAGCAGGAGGTCCGAGAAGGGCCAGAAGCAATCATTCCGGCCGCGGGCCGGATGCGGTGCCGTCGCCGCGCGGCAGGGTAATAATAAACTCAGTAAAAGCGCCAGGCTCGGTCTCGACGTCGATCCTGCCGCCGTGTTGTTTGACAATGATGTCATGGGTCATTGAGAGGCCGAGCCCCGTTCCTTCTCCGGCCGGTTTAGTGGTGAAGAAGGGATCGAAAATCTTTTCTCTGACTTCGGATGAAATGCCGACACCATTGTCGCGAATCCGGATTTCGACTGTCTTGCCAAGGTTCTTGGTGGCAGCGCTAAGGACAGGCTCAAAGGTATCGTCGGCTGCTTCGGCCTTTCGCCTAGTCGCGGCATAGAAACCGTTCGAGATCAGATTAAGCAACGCGCGCGTGATCTCCTGCGGAAACAGCTCGGCCGCACCCGCATTCGCATCGAAGTCGCGCTGCAGCGTGATGCTGAAGCCGGGCTTTTCGGCGCGTGCGCCGTGGTAGGCAAGATTGAGGCTTTCATCCACCAGCGAATTGATGTCGGCGGGCCGCTGCTCACCCGGCCCCTCGCGGGAATGCAGCAGCATGTTCTTGACGATGGAGTCGGCGCGCTTGCCGTGCTGCCCGACCTTTTCCAGATTCTCCTTGAGCAACTTCGTCAGTTCGTTGACTTCCTCGCGGAGCTTGTCGTTCAGAGCAGCGGCTTTCAGCGTATCGTTCAGCTCGTCGATGAGCTCGGCAGAGAGCGCGGAGAAATTGTTGACGAAGTTGAGCGGATTCTTGATCTCGTGGGCGATGCCGGCGGTGAGTTGACCGAGCGACGCCAGCTTCTCGGTCTGCACCAGGCGGTCCTGCGCGGCGCGCAGGTCGTCGAGGGAACGAGTCAAATCGTCAGTGCGCTCGCGCAGCTCGCGGAGCAGCCGCGTGTTCTCGATGGCGATCACCGCTTGTGCCGCAAAATGTTCTAGCAACTCGACCTGCTTGTCGCTGAACTCTTGCACCTCCTTGCGGTAGACGGCAAAGGCGCCGATAAGCTCGCTCTCCTTGAGCATCGGCACAATCAGAACGGTGCGGGCTGCGGCGACCTTGTAGATCAGATCGTCGGGATACTCGATGGCAATATCGGCAATGTGAACCAGCGCCTTGGTCTCGACGAGGCGCCCCAGCGAAGGCGTCCCATCAAACGGCGCGATGAAGTGTGGCGGCGTTTCCTGGTCGGGCGCATACAATTGCGGCACGTTTTGCGCGGCCATTCGCGCCACCCGCCGGAACCTGTCGCCTTCGTATAGGAGCAGCGTCCCAAAACTGGCGCTGCAGATGCGCACGGCATTTTCCAGCATGGCCTCGAACACGGGCCCAAGCTCACCAGGCGAACTGGATATGACTTTCAGCACTTCCGAAGTCGCGGTCTGCTGCTCCAGCGCTTGATCCAGCTCCACAGTCCGACGTTCAAGCTGCGCCTGTAGATCGGCAATCGACGCTGCCTCGCGACGAGTGACAGATGGGGCTATCCCGCGCTTGGTCTTGGCCGATTCGCGACCTTTTGGCGAACTTCTCCTGCGGGCTCTCGCCTTGGCTGCCTTGTTGCCCGTCTTTACCACGCGCGTCATTTCCGGCCCCCGGGTCGAGCGCGGGCATCTTATCTGTCTTGGCCATCGGAACGGAAGGGCGGTTCGCCCAGTCAGCCGCAGACTAGCCGCTTAACGTCCGGCTTGGGTCACAAGCAGTAATGCTCTGGCCGATCAGAAGATCTCCGCTCGTCCCTCTGGAGCGGACATTGCCTTGATGAGTACTCTAGGGCGTGAACTGCCGAAGGGGCGCTGCAGTCGCACCATATAAGAGGTCGAGGGCACTGGCTCCTGATGTGAGTTCCGGTTGTCCTCTTGATGCGCCGTAGCTCGCCCGGATCCGCGCCCGAGGTGTTTAGACACCGCGCTATGCAACGAGTAAGGCCGTATTGATCTCGATCGGGCCGGTCTCAAGCAAAAATCAAGCGCATCTCAAGGACAAATCGTCTCACCAGCCCAATCTCTGAGCATGCTCTCAGCGACAAATGTTGGAGCCGGTGTCGCGCCAGTCCGCTTGCGGAGCGCGATACCGAGCGCAGTCACCAGATGCACAGCTAGGATCATGGTCTGCGGCCGGAATTGACGGCGCAGCTTCGACAGGTGCTCGCATGAAAAGACGAGAGTTCATCTTGTTGATTGGTGGAGCATTGGCCTGGCCTGCGATCGCACGGGCGCAGGGCGGAGCCAAGCTGCATCGGATCTTCTGGGTCTCCACCGAGTCCCAACCAGATCCCTTCCTGGACGGCTTTCGCGAGGGAATGCGCGCACTGGGATACGTCGAGGGCAAGACCGTAACCTTCGAGACGCATTATGCCCCCGGAGATCCGCAGGCACTGCGCAAGATCGTCTCCGAATTGCAGCGAGGGGATATCGACCTTGTGGTCTCGAGCGGTCCGGCGACACGCGTCATGACTGCGGTCACCGACGTCCCCGTGCTGTTTGCATTGAGCGGTGACCCCGTCGCTTTGGGTGTGGTGAAGAGCCTTGCTCACCCCGGCACCAATTTCACCGGCAGCACATTCCTGTCGCTCGAGCTGGCAGGAAAGCGCGTTGAGCTGCTCAAGGACATTTATCCAAAGCTGCGAAAACTGGCGGTCTTCTCGAACACGGATCATCCGGGAGAGCCATTGGAATGGCGTGCGACTTTGGAGTCGTGCCGGAATCTCGGCATTGAGGCAGCCTACGTTCCGTTCTGTGGCGCCCGCGAAATCGAGAATGGGTTGATGGCTGCCGGCAAGGTGGACGCGGATGCTCTCCTCGTGTTTCCCGATGTTGTGACGCTGGTGCATCGTGCGAAGATTGCGGAGTTTGCAATCGCGCACCGACTGCCTTCGATGTTTGGCTGGTCTGAATATTGTGACGCTGGAGGTCTCTTGAGTTACGGCGCAAACCAGCGCACGACCTATTATCGGCTTGCCACTTATGCCGATCGCATCCTGCGCGGTGAAAATCCGTCAGATCTTCCGGTGATGCGCCCCGAGAAGTTTGAACTGGCAGTCAATCTGAAGACAGCCAGGCTTCTGGGTATCGACCTGGATGTGTCGTCGATCCTGTTTCGCGCCAGCAAGGTGATCTCCTGAGAGTAGTTATGACGGACGGTGCTGCGCAGTCCTCTTCGTGTACGATGCCCCCGCGTCGCTCGCTGTTCTGCAAGTACTTCGCGACGTTGTTTGTCGCTGCGGTCGTGCCTCTGATACTCGGCGCGGCCGTCGAGGCTTCTTTCGGTTACCGAGACCAGCGCCGCCAGATCAGCGCGGTGCTGCAGGCCGATGCTCGCGCGGCGTCCGACAGGATCGAGGCGTTCACCGATGGCATCCGAGATCAGCTGGGTTGGATGGTACAGCTTCCCTGGTCTGCCGGAGACGATGCGCAACATAAGATCGATGCCTTGCGCCTCCTCCAGCAGGTGCCCGCAATCGTTTCGGTTTCGCTTCTGGATGAGACCGGTACCGAACGGGTCTTTGTTTCCAGGCTGCATCTGAACAGGACCGGGCGCGGCATTGATATGTCTACGGATCCCGCTGTTCTGGGCGCACGCGCCAACAAGGTTTGGTACGGACCGGTTCAGTACCAGCGAGATTCAGAGCCCTACATGAGGATCGCGGTTGCCGGGAGCCTGCCGGCCGCGGGGGTTGCGATCGCCGAGGTCAATCTGAAGCTGATCTGGGATGTCATCGCAGCCATTAGAATTGGCGAGACCGGCTACGCCATTGTCGTCGATGATTCCGGTCATCTGATCGCACATCCCGATATCAGTCAGGTCCTGCGCGGCCGCGCCAGCTCGGGCAGTTTCGGCCGGATCAAGCATCTCGCCGGCGCGGCGAGCGGAGCGGCGGTGATAACCGGGGACCAAGGCAACCCGGTAGTGGCGCTATCCGTTCAGGCCGCCGATGTGGGATGGACGGTGATCGCGATGCAGCCGGCCTCGGAAGCCTTTGCATCAATTCGCGCGGCGTTGTGGCGCTCGTCAATTCTCATTGCCTTTGGTGTTCTCATCGCCCTGGCGCTCGCCTATTGGCGCGCGCACAGAATGTCCGGCCCGATCAAGCAACTGGAAGAGGGCGTGGAGCGGATCAGAACCGGACAATTCGAGCATCGCATCAAAATCTTCAGCGGTGACGAGTTGCAGCAACTGGCGTTGCGCTTCAATGAAATGGCTTCTGAACTGGCGATCTCGCAGCAGAAATCTGCGCGGATCGAACGGCTGAAGCAGTTCCTGCCATCACAGGTCGCCGAATTGGTCGAGCATTCTCATGAACTGCTCGAAGGGCAGCGACGCGAAGTGGCTGTCATTTTTGGCGACTTACGCGGCTTCACGGCGTTCTCCACACGCAATGAACCCGATGTCATCATGGCCGTCATGCGAGAGTACTACGAGGCCGTCGGCGCCGTGACGACTCGTCACGAGGCAACGCTCATCGGCTTTGATGGCGATGGAGTCATGCTCCTGGTCAATGCCCCGGTTGCATGCGAACAGCCGGCAACTCAAGCGGTCCGGCTCGCGATCGACCTGCAAATGGCGGTGCAGTCCCTTGCCGGCAAATGGTGCGACGCCGGCCACGCGATCGGCTTTGGTGTGGGCGTTGCCATGGGACCGGCAACGGTAGGAACGGTTGGTTATAACGGTCGGCTAGACTACACGGCGATGGGAGCCGTGGTGAATTTGGCGTCGCGGCTCTGCAATCTCGCGAAGGACGCGCAGATCCTGGCTGATCCCACTATCGCTGGAAGGGTAAGGGATAGCGTTCCGTTGGCATCGCTCGGACAGCGGACCATCAAAGGCTACGACCAGGCCCTCGAAGTCTTTGCTGTCGCACCTGCTGACCTGCCGTTGAAACCGCCGGGCTCGGGACAACGCCGGCGAGAGAAAGAGCCTCAGGACCACTGATACCCCGGCGTCCGGACGGCTAGCGCGTCGCCAGCACCACCGCCGCCAGCGTGAAGATCAACGCCGCGATCTGCCCTGCCCCCAGCGGCTCGCCAAGCGCGAGCGCGGAGGCGACGACGCCGATGACGGGCACCGCCATGGTCCCGATCGCGGCGACCGAGGCCGGCAGGCGGGCGAGTGCTGCGAACCAGCTGACATAGGCGATGCAGAACTGCACCACGGTCGAATAGACCAGCAGCCACCAGCCGACCGGCGTCACCTGGGAGAGATGCGTGGTCTCGACCAGGAGGCCGATGATCGAGATCGGCAGGCAGCCGATCCCGATCTGCCAGGCCGCGGCCGTGATCGGTGGCAGATGGATCGGGTATTTCTTCGAGAACACGGTGCCGACGGCAAAGCCCAACGCGCCGCAGAGCGCCATGATGATTCCAGGCAGCTTCTCGACGCTCGCGGCAATGCCGTTGCCGCCCATGATCGAGGCAAGCCCGACAAAGGCCATCACCAGCCCCAACGTCCGCAGCACGGTCGGCCGCTCGCCCAGCACCGGCCAGGCGATGATGGAGGCCCAGACCGGCATCGTATAGGCGATCAGCGCTGCCTCGCTCGCCGGCAGCCAGAGTAGCGCCAGGCCCATCAGCACCATCCAGCCGGTGACGTTGAGCACGGCGGCGGTCAGGAGGCGCGGCCAGATCGCGGGGTCCACCTTGAGGCTCTGCCGGCGGAGGATCGCCAGCGCCGCCAGCAGCACCGCCCCGAGCACGCCGGTCACCCCGCGCAGCGTCAGCGGCGGCAGCTCGGAGAGCAGGAATTTCGTCACCGGCCAATTAAAGCCCCAGCCGATCGAGGTGATGGCAAGGAACATCAGGCCGGCCGGGGCGATGCGCGGCCGCGCATCCCGGCGAGTCGAATCAAGCATGTGGGTGGTCCGGCAAAATCGAGCCTCAGCTTGGCCCGGATTCGCCCCTCTCGCCACCGCCTCGGCGGGCATGCCTGCCCTCACCTTCCGTAGGGCTACGTGAGTCCCGCTGACGCAATCCCATTGCTCAAAAATATACCTGCCCTGTGAACAGCGGGATGAAGCATCCGCAGCACCACGGGATGCAAATTTTTTCGGTTGGGAATCTCTGAGGACTCACTGATACTTGCCTCCACAACAGGCGCGGGCTTGCCCCCTGTTATCCCCCGCAATCCACCATATTTAGTATTTGATTCAGGAACTCGCACTAGTTCTTGACGGGCGCAACGGAGAGTCCTAGCTTTCGGTCCGTTCGGCGCGAGTGAGTTTGCGTCCCGCCGGCACTCCCCCAAAGGGTCTCGCAAATCTCAACTCCGCCAAGCCAGCCGAAGGCAGCGGATGAGGGCTTGTCTGCCCGCGAAAGCGGACTTTTCGGGCGCCAGAACGGGCCGGCAACAGGCTCGGATGGCATCGGTAGAAGTGATGTTGTGGGGCGTTGAACGCATGTCGGTCTCATCCCCTTGGGGGCGGATGTGTCTGGACATGCCGGCGGATGATCGATGCACGCATCGAGCCATCGCGTCGGGAAAAACAGGGCCGGGTCCACCGGCTGAACTGCGATGCTCCAGGGCCGAACGGCCGCAAGGCATCGCGAAACGAAATGTCGACCCGGCACGCCTGAACGGAGGCGGGTCCGGTCAATGAATAGGACGGGGCAAGACGATGCGGATTGAGCGGCGCCACACCACTTCGGGACAGTCACCTTACGCGGGAATCGATTTCCGCCAGACCACGTCGGAGATCAGGAATCCCGACGGCTCGGTCGTGTTTAAACTTGATGGCGTCGAGGTCCCGACCGCGTGGTCGCAGGTCGCCTCCGACGTGCTCGCCCAGAAATATTTCCGCAAAGCCGGCGTTGCCGCGCGCCTGAAGAAGGTCGAGGAGGAATCCGTCCCCTCCTTCCTGTGGCGCTCCGTGCCCGACACCGAGGCGCTTAGCCTCCTGCCCGAGAAAGAGCGCTATGTCAGCGAGCTCTCAGCAAAGCAGGTGTTCGACCGCCTCGCCGGCTGCTGGACCTATTGGGGCTGGAAGGGCAAGTATTTCTCGACCGACGAGGACGCGCAGGCCTTCTACGACGAGCTCCGCTACATGCTCGCCATGCAGATGGTCGCGCCGAACTCGCCGCAATGGTTCAACACCGGCCTGCACTGGGCCTATGGCATCGACGGTCCCGGCCAGGGCCATTATTACGTCGACCCCTTCACCGGCAAGCTGACCCGCTCGAAATCGTCCTACGAGCATCCGCAGCCGCACGCCTGCTTCATCCAGGGCGTCGGTGACGACCTCGTCAACGAGGGCGGCATCATGGACCTCTGGGTCCGCGAAGCCCGCTTGTTCAAATACGGCTCCGGCACCGGCTCCAACTTCTCGCGCCTGCGCGGCGAAGGCGAAAAGCTCTCCGGCGGCGGCCGCTCCTCCGGCCTGATGAGCTTCCTCAAGATCGGCGACCGCGCCGCCGGCGCGATCAAGTCGGGCGGCACCACCCGCCGCGCCGCCAAGATGGTCGTGGTCGACGTCGATCACCCCGACATCGAGACCTATATCGACTGGAAGGTGAAGGAGGAGCAGAAGGTCGCAGCCCTCGTCACCGGATCCAAGATCAACCAGAAGCACCTCAAGCTGGTGCTGAAGGCCTGCGTCAACTGCGAAGGCTCGGGCGACGATTGCTTCGACCCCGAGAAGAACCCTGCCCTGCGCCGCGAGATCAAGCTGGCGCGCCGCAGCCTCGTGCCCGACAATTACATCAAGCGCGTCATCCAGTTCGCCAAGCAGGGCTACAAGGACATCCAGTTCGACACCTACGACACCGACTGGGATAGCGAAGCCTATCTCACGGTCTCCGGCCAGAACTCCAACAACTCGGTCTCGCTGAAGGACGACTTCCTGCGCGCGGTCGAAACCGATGGCGACTGGAATCTGAACGCCCGCACCTCCAAGAAGGTGACGAAGACGCTGAAGGCGCGCGACCTCTGGGAAAAGATCGGCTACGCCGCCTGGGCGTCGGCCGACCCGGGCCTGCACTTCAACACCACCATGAACGACTGGCACACCTGCAAGGCGTCCGGCGACATCCGCGCCTCCAATCCGTGCTCGGAATACATGTTCCTGGACGACACCGCGTGCAACCTGGCGTCCGCCAATCTGCTGACGTTCTACAACACCGAGACCAAGCAGTTCGACGTCAGGGGCTACGAGCACCTCTGCCAGCTCTGGACCATCGTGCTCGAAATCTCCGTGATGATGGCGCAGTTCCCGTCGAAGGCGATTGCCGAGCTCTCCTACGAGTTCCGCACGCTCGGCCTCGGCTACGCCAATATCGGCGGCCTCCTGATGACCATGGGCCTGTCCTACGACAGCAAGGAAGGCCGCGCGCTCTGCGCCGCGCTGACCGCTGTGATGACCGGCATCACCTACAAGACCTCCGCGGAGATGGCGGCCGAGCTCGGCACCTTCCCCGGCTACAAGAAGAACGCCGCGCACATGCTGCGCGTCATCCGCAACCACCGCCGCGCCGCGCACGGTGAGTCCTCTGGCTACGAGGCGCTCAGCGTCAACCCGGTGCCGATGGATCTCGTCTCCTGCCCGCAAGCCGACATCGTCACCCATGCCAAGGCGGCCTGGGATGCGGCCCTCGAACTCGGCGAGCAGCACGGCTATCGCAACGCCCAGACCACGGTGATCGCGCCGACCGGCACGATCGGCTTGGTCATGGATTGCGACACCACCGGCATCGAGCCCGACTTCGCGCTGGTGAAGTTCAAGAAGCTCGCCGGCGGCGGCTACTTCAAGATCATCAACCGCGCGGTCCCCGCAGCGCTCCGCGCGCTCGGCTATCGCGAAGCTGATATCGCGGAGATCGAGGCCTACGCCGTCGGCCACGGCTCGCTCTCCAACGCGCCTGGCATCAACGCCTCGACCCTCAAGGCAAAGGGCTTCACCGATGAAGCCATCGCCAAGGTCGAGAAGGCCCTGCCGACCGCCTTCGACATCAAGTTCGCCTTCAACAAGTGGACCTTTGGCGAAGATTTTATTCGCGACCAGCTCGGCATCGGTGCCGAGGCAATCGCGGCCCCCGGCTTCGACCTGCTCCAGGCCGTCGGCTTCACCAAGCGCGAATTCGAGGCGGCCAACGTCCACATCTGCGGCGCGATGACGGTGGAAGGTGCCCCGCACCTCAAGGCCGAGCACTATGCGGTGTTCGACTGCGCCAATCCCTGCGGCAAGATCGGCAAGCGCTATCTGTCGGTCGAGAGCCACATCCGCATGATGGCGGCGGCGCAGCCCTTCATCTCGGGTGCGATCTCCAAGACCATCAACATGCCGAACGACGCCACGGTGGAGGACTGCAAGTCCGCCTACATGCTGTCGTGGAAGCTCGCCTTGAAGGCCAACGCGCTCTATCGCGATGGCTCCAAGCTTTCCCAGCCGCTCAACTCGCAGCTCATCAGCGACGATGAGGACGAGGACGATGCGGTCGAAAGCCTCTACGAGAAGCCGATGGCGGCGCGCGCCGCCCAGGTCTCGGAAAAGATCGTCGAGAAGCTGGTCGAGCGCATCATCGTGATGCGCGAGCGCGAGAAGATGCCGGATCGCCGCAAGGGCTACACCCAGAAGGCGGTCGTCGGCGGCCACAAGGTGTACTTGCGCACCGGCGAGTATGACGACGGCCGTCTCGGCGAGATCTTCATCGACATGCACAAGGAAGGTGCGGCGCTCCGCTCCTTCATCAACAACTTCGCCATCGCGGTGTCGCTCGGCCTGCAATACGGCGTGCCGCTGGACGAATATGTCGACGCCTTCACCTTCACCCGCTTCGAGCCGGCGGGTCCCGTGCAGGGCAACGACAGCATCAAGTACGCGACCTCGATCCTCGACTACGTCTTCCGCGAGCTCGCGGTGAGCTACATGTCGCGCTTCGACCTCGCCCATGTCGACCCCAACGAGACCGGCTTCGACGCGCTCGGCAAGGGCGTCGAGGAAGGCAAGGAGCCGGACGAGGACGGCGGCCACCACGCCACCCGCCTGGTCTCGCGCGGCCTCACCCGCTCGCGGACCGACAACCTCGTCGTGATGCGCGGCGGCTCCGCCGCCATCGCGCCAGGCAATGACGGCGCCCCCACCGGCGGCAGCAAGGTCACCGCGCTCGCCGCGCACGGCACCAGCGCCCGCGTCGGCGACGCCCTCGAAGGCGCCGTCGCCCTGAAGCAGGAAGCGGCCCACGACCTCTCCCCCACGGAGAAGCTCGAGGCGCTGCAATGGAGCAAGGCCGGCAGCACCGCCCAGACCCTCGTCCCCACCAAGGCCGAGCGCCGCGCCGAAGCCAAGGCCAAGGGCTACGAAGGCGAGATGTGCTCGGAGTGCGGCAACTTCACGCTGGTGCGGAATGGGACCTGCATGAAGTGCGATACTTGCGGCAGCACGACGGGGTGTTCGTGAGAACGTAGCTCCCTAACCAAGTTCGTCATGCCCGGGCTCGCCCCGGGCATCCACGAAGGGCGGCCGAGAGGCCGCCCTTTTTGGTTCAATAGAGTGAATAGCAATGTCCCTATAGAAAATTTATACTTTCATATCGGCTACCGCCGCACTCCTGGCCGCGATCTCGTCAAAGCAAAATGGCCACGGCGTACGCGTCAACCCAAAAATTCTCCCACATCACCAACAATGCTTTGTAATATCGTAATTTTTCGGTCTGACAGATCGCGCATCTGCGCATGGGACAATTCCACATCATCTTGACCAGATCGTAGTCGGGAGTTCTTCAGGCGCCACACATCATATGCATGCAGCTACATAGAGAAATTTGATGCACTAATTATTCAGTTATTAGAACACGTTACAAAGACGACATCGTGTCTAATATTGACATGCAGATAGCGAACGGCATAGACTGACGCCAAATTGAACAGGAGGATCCTCAAGTGACTGGATTCGACGAACTAGATGCGATGAAGAAGATCGCCGACGCGTTGGAGCCATTGGACGACGCAGCTCGAGCCAGGGCACTTCATTGGGCTCTAAGTCGGTTTCGCGGAACACAATCTCTGGCCACTATCGAGCCGTCGACGGCTCGCCCGATCGAACTCACCACCGATTCAGCTAACGCCAGTGAGTACCGCAGCTTCGCTGAATTATTCGATGCGGCGAATCCAACGACCGAAAAGGACAAAGCTCTGATCGCGGCGTACTGGATACAGATTTGTGAAGGCGCCCCCGCCTTTCCCGCTCAAACTCTAAATGCACTGCTGAAGGATCTCGGCCACGGCGTCGGCAACATCACTGAGGCGCTGACTGCGCTGAAAAGCGAACGTCCCGCTCTCGTACTTCAACTGAAGAAGGGCGGCACTTCTCGACAAGCGCGCAAAACCTACAAGCTCACAATGGAGGGAGCCAAACGCGTGACCGCCATGACAAAGCTTTCATTCCCATCGGACGAACCGAGTTAGGCGCAATGTAGCCTGGCTGCACTAGCCTCCCCAGACTCGTGATTATTTCAAATTTTTCAACGAGGATCGCGATGATAAATGCAGTGAAGATTAAGTTGCGGATTGGCGTCAGAGAGATCGAAGTTGAAGGGCCGCGCAATGACGTGGATGCCCTTCTCGAAAGATGGTGGCAGGATTCCGACCTCCCCTTTAAGCCCGCCCCCGAGGGTGCCAAAGCGACCCTGGAACGCCACAAGCAAAAGAGGACTCGTCAGGCATCAAGACCGATCGACGACAATGCCGATGGCGCATTCGACGCGAACGCAACGGCCAACGAAATCAAAGAGCACGCAATTTTCGATCGCATTACAAGCAAGATCATCCACGCTAAGGGCGACCCCTTCAACAAGGTTGCACTCATCCTTTGGATATCTGACCAACCGCTCACCTCCGGACAAATACATCGCACCTTGGAAGCTCTCGCCATTCGAATCGGCCTTCCCGACGTATCCAAAACACTAAAGAAATACATGAGCAAATTTCTAACCTCTGCCCAACGACGGGCAGGTGGCCCACCGGCTACTTATCGACTGAGCGCACAGGCCGCTGCTGATTTTGAAAACTGGCTGATGAAAAATGAATGACGATCTAGTCGCCTTCGGTGAAGGGCTCGCCAGCATACAGTTAAGCGAGGTCGACTTAGCTGTAGCCCTGCTGTGGTTCCTCGAACACACTTTAGAGGCGCACGACGTTACCACGTCGGAGTTGGCCGATGTTATGCACGACCTTTCCTTGCGAGGAAGAGTAAATTCTACAAGACTAGGCACGCGCCTCACGGCCCACGGCGATGTCGTCCGAGGTAAGAGGGCAGGCTCGTACAAAATCAAGCTATCGAAAAAATCGCTCTTAGAGCAGAAATACGAATCTCTACTTAAGCGACCGATGCCGAAAGTCGAGAGCCACGTGCTGGCCAGTGACGACTTCCTGGCTACTCGACGTTATCTCGAAACACTCGTGCGCCAGATAAACGGTTCCTACCAATTTGGCTTCTACGATGCCTGCGTCGTGCTGTGTCGACGTTTAATGGAAACTCTCCTTATCGAGGCCTTTGAACAGAACAGCCATTCGGCTGCAATCAAGCATCAAGGCAACTATGTTCAACTGAGCGACATTATCGGTATCGCTAAGAGCGGCCAGTTTATAAAGCTATCGCGAGGAAGTGCAGAGATCTTGGAAGAAGTAAAATCAGCGGGCGATACTGCTGCGCACAACAGAACATACATAACGAAGCCGCAGGACGTCGACGATTTGAAGCTAAAGTTTCGTCGAGTGATCGCTGAATTAATGCATCTTGCAAAGATTGAACCTGCAAGGAATTCTAGCAGCAGCACTGAGCGAGCGAGCCCAGCCGGCTAGAACGAAGCGCCATCCGGTCGTCTTACACGCATTTCGAGCAAGAATTAAGGTGACAGTGCACTAAATTCGTTCGCCATCGCCGGATAGGCTACTTCGGCTAACTTTCGCATGCGACCCTGATTAAGTGCACACAGTAATTCGCCGAAATTGCCTTTGCGGTCGAGCCCTTCCCCCCTAAACTCCCGACACCACCGGCATGGGTTCCGACGGGCCCGGTAGAAGCGGAGTCGAGTTATGCCCAAACCGGAAAGCTTCCCGATCGAGAAGATCTTCGTTCCCACGAAGCAGAAGAAGGCCATCAAGCCCGAGACCGTCGCGGAGGTCGCGGAAAGTATTATGGAGATCGGACAACAGGAGCCCATTTCCGTTCGGCTCGACGGAGACCGCCTCGTTCTGGTCGAGGGACTGCATCGGCTCGAAGCCTGCAAGGCGCTCGGCGAGACGACCATTATCGGTGTCCTGGTTCCGGCCGAGCTGGCTCAACACAAGCCGCTGCTGTCCGAACGACCTGAAGTCGAGGCGGAGCGCATCAAGATGGCGCGATTGAAACAGTTGCGCCTCGAGAAGGAAGCCGCAGAGGCATCGACGGCTAGCTTGAAGGGCGCTGGCGCAACGGAAGCGCCGCGCACCCGTCTGGCGAAAGGCGTCCGCGACAATCCGAAGGCATCACCAGGCCGCATTGCGAAGGCGGCACCGAAATCATTGTCGGCCTGGATCACGCAGCAAAAGGGCAGCGGCGGCCGGTATTGATTGCCGGCTATCAGCTCATGGAGCGCGTAGCCCGGATGGAGCGCAGCGAAATCCGGGGCGGTATACCCTGCGGCAACATCCCGGATTGCGCTGCGCTCCATCCGGGCTACCAAATTACAGTGACAGTGCACTCAACTCTTTTGGCCTGATCTTTGGGGACTAAACTCCGAACTCACGCCTCCCCCAACCCAAGAATGAAGCTCTCAAAATCCGCCGCGAGTACATTCGTATTCGGGTACTCTGCGAACACTTCCCCACCATCCGCCGGCTCACGCTCGTGCTCCCAGTAGAACACCCGGCCATAGCTGTCCTGCTCCAGGCTGAGCAGGAACAGGTCGCCGCCGGGATCGGGCGCGAAGGGGCAGCTCAGGCGGGGGATTCGGTTCATGCTCCGATACATGTCGTAATTGTCGATGACGCCGTAGCTGTCGGTCGGATGGGTCGTGAACAGCAGGTCCAGGACGGTGCGGTCGTTGCGCCAGGGCAGCTCGACGCCGCAGGGCTCGAAGCCGCCGCCGTCGGATTGCGCCAGCAGCGCCTTGTAGGGCGCGGGCAGCGGCGCGCCGATATGGTGTTCCAGCGCGTGGATGGCATCGGCGGACGCCGGTGGGCGTCGGTTGTCCATGAGATCGAGATAGTTCATGGGCCTAGGCGTCCTGTCCCGTGGTCATGAAGTCGCCGCCCCGGTGGGCGAGCTCTCTGTCTATGCTACGTGGTACCAGCTGCATGCTCTTCATGTCTTGATGGTGGCGCCATGTATCATTGTCTCCGCGATTTATGCCCACAGCGCCCATGCCAAGGAAAAGCAAGCTCCTCTTCCGCCTTCGCAGAGTCCGGCGGAGCGTCCAGTGGGCGCGAAAGAGGTTTGCGCGCGCGCCGCGGATGGTCCGGATCACAGGCGGCGTCGTGATCCTTCTGGCAACCCTCGCATTCCTGAACATCGCCTATCACATCATCCGCAAGCCGACCGAGCTCTTCGCCGTCGTCGGTCACGCCCTCGACAAGGAGTCGGCCAAGACCTGGGCGAGCTACGGTCCCCTCTTCCGCACCTACTCCACCGCTGCGATCACGCCCGAATTGCTGGCCGCGCTGGCGCAGGTCGAGAGTTCGGGCAATCCGGTGGCGCGCACCTATTGGCGCTGGCGATGGAGTCTCAATCCGCTGGCGATTTACAAGCCCGCCTCCAGTGCTGTCGGGCTCTTCCAGATGACCGATCCGGCCTTCGCGGAGGCCGCACGGTTCTGTGTCCGCAGCAACGCGGTCACGCAGACCGGATGCGGTTTCACGAGCCTCTACATCCGCGCGATCCCGAGCCATGCCATCGAGCTGGCCTCGGTGTATCTGGACCGCCAGGTAGCCATGGTTCTCACCCTCGCGGGCGACGTGAAGGCGAGCGCGCAGCAGAAGCAGGATCTGGCCGCCTTCATCCATCTCTGCGGCGCAGGTCCCGCAGCGGCCTATGCGCGGCGCAGGTTCGTGATGATCGCTGGGACACGCTGCGGCGATCACCTCGTCGCGGGGTATGTCGGCAGGGTCAACGCGATGAAGCGGCAATTTCTGCGGTTGGCGGCGGAGGACGGCGACTAATACGGTGGTGCCGCAGGGTGGGCAAAGGCACACTTGTGCCGTGCCCACGATGTCGCCCGAGTCCGCCATAATTTTTCCTTTGCGTGCGCGTTGTGTCGGACAGTGGCGAGACCTATCCTTCCCAAGATCGGACTGCCTCCCATTGACGCCCGACCGGATGGAGAGCGCATCGGTGCCTGACACGAACGACCCCAAACCTGATACTGGCAAGCCTGATACCGCCAAACCTGATGCCGCCAAGCCGGACGAGGCGCGTGCCGACGGCGGGCTGACGCGGGCTCTTGACCAGATCAGGAGCACACAGGCAGACCTTGCACGGCTGGACCGGCTGGTTTCCGGAATGGAACACGACGGCGAAGGCAAGCCAGCCTCGCGCGCAAGCGCGGGTACGACGGCAGCCACCGCTCCCGGAAACA
Source organism: Bradyrhizobium sp. 25ACV (assembly GCF_054863005.1). Taxonomy (NCBI): domain Bacteria; kingdom Pseudomonadati; phylum Pseudomonadota; class Alphaproteobacteria; order Hyphomicrobiales; family Nitrobacteraceae; genus Bradyrhizobium; species Bradyrhizobium sp. 25ACV. The sequence goes on along the minus strand of NZ_JAVAYO010000019.1, from coordinate 65,889 downwards.
AGGCGCCGACGCCGGATGCCAAGCCTCCGAATGTCAACGCTCCGAATGCCAAGCTTCGCGATCAAGGCTTGAAAGGAGATCGGACCATGATGCGCGCTTTGGTTGGCCTCGTGCTGGCGATCGGGCTTCTCGGCGCCGCCTTCGCTTCGCAATATCGCGATGAGGCCAGCTCGATCAGCAAGTCGATCATGGCACGATGGGCGCCGCCGGCCGCGAGCAGCCCCCCGCAAGCGTCCGCGGTGGAAGGCCCAGCGCAGCCGCCGGCCGTGCTACTGGCTGCCGCGGGTGATCCGAGCCCGGTGCCCGCGCCGCCGCCATCCAAGGAAACGGAAAGCGCGCCAAAGCCTGACGCTCCAAGGACTGACGCTCCAAGGCTTGACGCTCCAAGGCCCGGCGCCACAGCGCCCGACCCGTCATCGCCCGATCTCGCGCAATCGCTCAAGGCCATCACGAGCGAGCTTGCAAGCATCAACGGCAAGCTCGAGCAACTGAAAACCCGCAACGAGCAGACCCTGCGCGAGCAGGCCGACACCATTCAACAGCTCAAGACAGCGCAAGAGAAGGATGCGGCGGACAATGCGCGCCTCGCCGCGCAGGTCCAGGCGCTGCAAACGCAACTGAGCGCGTCATCGGCATCATCCGCCTCTGCAGCCGCCAAGCCCGTCGTGCGCAGCGTGGTGAGCAACGATTCGGCTGCGCGTGCCCGGCCGCACATCCCAGCGGCGGAACCCCGGCGGCCGAGGCCGCCGCCGCGAGGCCCGTGGATGCCGCCGCCCTACGACCCATATTACGGCGATCCGGATTGGTGAGCCCGCAAGGCGCGGACTTGTTTCTCGCACGCGCGGGCGGATGACGGCGGTTGGCAAACGAGCGTCGCCGGACGAGCGACTTGTCCGCCGTCGCTCGAAGCGCGAAGGCGGAAGCGACATCCGGGGGGAATGCTTCGGCAGCAAAGCCCCGCCTATATCGCTCCGCTCATCCGGGCGATCAACCAGCTACGCTCTACGTTCGCCTCACCGTATCTCGTTCATCGTCACCTGGGCCGCGATCCCCGTCAGCTCGGGATCTTGCGCCGCAAGCTCCTCATCGGAAGACGGGCCGACCGAGACTTCAGTCATTCTGCGTTTGACCTGTTCGCAGGTCTTGCGCACGTCTTCGGTGAACAGCGCGCATTCTTCGATTCGCTTGAAGATCTTCCGTCCCTCTTCACGATACCCCGCCGCGGTTTCTCGCATGAAGGCGATCGCATCATGGACCTGGGCCGTCAGCGCCTCGCATTTTTGCGCGGCGTCGATCAACTCGGTGCCCATGGCCTCGATCTCTTTTGCCGCGGACTCATAGTCGCGAACGACCGCCTCTGCACTGAGCGCACCGACGCGCGAGACGCCCGCGGTGTGCTCGACGTAATCAGGCAGATTAATTGAAGTAATGGAGCTTCCCGAGCGGATCGACGTGATGTCGGCTTCGAGTTGGACCAAGTTCACGCCGTCCCGCCTGTGCAATTGTTCGACACTTGCCATGACCATTCCTCCCAATACGCGCGCCCAGCACCTCAAACAGCATTGGGTTTATTACGGGGATAAATGTCATTCTACCTCGATGTGTCCTTGACAGTCTCCACTTTGCCATTTTTTCCCAATCGCCAACTCTGCACGCAGAGATGACGAGCCATCAAACTTCAACTTGTCCGCGTTCCAAATGGAAGATGTCGTTTGCTCAAGCGCCCGACTGTCCAAAAGACAAATGAACCTGCACGAATTGCTGACGAGCCTGGCCCGGATCGAGCGTGGCGTGAGGGCTGCCGCACGCGCAGAACCTTTCATCGGCTGCGTCTCACGCCAACCGCGAGTATTCAGCCCTGCGTCCGCGCCGGCCGATCACGTGCTCAGAATGTGATCGTACCTCACCACCAATACGGCCAGCGCCATCCCTCATAGCGCACATAGGACGGCACCAGCGGCGGGCCGTAGGGATCGACGCGGTCGTCCTCGGGGCGATAGCGATAGCGCGGAACGACATTGTAATCCCACGGCGTCGGCCTCAGCACGGGCGCCGTGACGATGAGCCGCTCTTGCGGCGCGCGAACGACGACGGCTTTCCGCGTCCGCGCTTCCGCGCCTGATGTTGCAAGGCTGCTCAGCACCAGGGCGGTTCCGAGCGCGCAGGCGGCGGTCATTTTTTTCATGCGTTGGTCTCCTTCGCGCAAAGAGTGCAAAAGGACGCGGGGCAAGGCAAGCGAATTTCGCGCGACTTTTTCTGCGGCCATCCTTCGAGACGCGCGCTCGGGCGTTTCAGCAGGCTACGAAGCCCTACCCCGCATCAACATCCTCAAGCACCGGCCCCGCAACGAGCCCGTCGAGACTGACCATCAGCAGATCGGCGATGTGCATCAGCTGGTACAGCGGAATGTCCACCTCGCCCTGCTCGGCCAGTGCCACGAAGGTTGGCGTGACACCCAGGTGCTCGGCGAGCTGGGCCTCGGTGTAGCCGCGGGTCTCGCGTGCGGCCTTGACGCGCGCGCCGATGCCGAGCCGGTGCCGGGCCTGCTCGTCCGCGGTCATCATGGCGGCCTGCTCGTCCGCGCTCGCATAACCGTCCGCGAACGCGCCGCCGATCAGCCTCTCCTTGCGCCAGGCGAGCCGGCAGCCCTTGCGCAGACCGCTCGAGAAGATCAGCGAAAACTGCTCCGGCACCCATGCCGAGCTGTTGAGCGCCACGCGCGCGCCGGTGCCGGAGACATCGCGGATCGTACAGGGCACGCTGACGATGCTGCCGGTGCCGTTGTCGAACTCGACAAGGCCGGTCCGCAACGTGTGATGCCTGACTGCGGCGCGATGATCGCTCATGACAGCTCCCGAAAACTTGCGACGGCGTTTCCAACGCTGCCGAAATCGGGGCGAAGATAGCGCAGAACTTTCCTGCAACTCCTAACCGGCAACCGCCTCAGCCGGGACTGGATGGCATGGTAAAGGAATTGCTCCCGGGCGATCCCGTAGATCGTAGCCCGGATGAGCGCAGCGATATTGGGGAAATGGACCGCCCGCTCCGCTCCCGGATGTCGCTTCGCTCATCCGGGCTACTTGCCGCTATTTGCCACCCTACTCCCGCGCGCGGCGCAGGGCCTGCTCCAGCTTCGCCCGCTGCTTGTCCCAGCGGGACTGCTCGGCCTCGGCGCGGTCGTCGAGCGCGGCGCGGGCGGCGTCGATCTCCTCTGCCTTCGCGTCGTGCTGCCGCCGCGCCTTATCCAGCGTCGCTTCCGCGATGGCGACCGCCTTGTCGCGGCGGGCGCGCGCCTTGGCGCGGGCAGCCTCCTCCTTGCGGCGCTCGGCCTCGCGCCGCCGCTCCTCCTTCTCAAATGCCGCAGCGGCCTTGCGGGCGGCCTGATCGTCGATCTTGCCGGATGATTTCTTGGCGGCCTTGGAGGGAGGCTTCGTCGATCGCGTCTTGCTCTTGGCCTTGCGTCTCGGCCTGGCGTCGTCATCGACGAGATCGGTGGGCAGCTCGGCGCTTTCGGTGAACCGCCCGTCCGATCCCACGGGGCGCCTGAGCACGACGCCTGGCTTTGCCATGGTCGCCGCAACGATATCGGGATCGTCGGTCTCTTTCGCCGCGCCCTGATGGAACAAGTTGGAGCTGGCGCCCCAGGCCTCCAGCGCCGCCTTCATCGAGGGCGCGGCGATGGCCTGGTCGTAGAAGCCGAGCGAGGTCTGGTAGGTCTTCAGTTTTCGTTTCGGTTTTGCCGGCATGTCGTCCCGATTTGTGGCTTCGCTCACCCGCGCTACGAATTACGAATTCCCCAGCAGCGCATCATACCCCTTCTCGCTGAACGCCAGCAGACAGAACCCGTGCCCGAACGGATCGGCCAACATCGCGATCCGCCCATACGGCGCATCGCACGCCGGCGCTTCCAGGATCGCGCCGGCACTGAGCGCACGCGCGACGGCAGCGTCGACATCGTCGACGATGACGTCGATATGCACCGGCGTCCAGTGCCGCTCGTAGCGGCGGCGATCGCCGCCGGCACCTAACGTGCCGGCCTGCTTGGTCAGGAGATAGACTGGCGCCGGCCAGCCGAGCAGCTCGACGAAGTCGGCGCCGAAGCGGCGGCCGACGGTGAGGCCGAAGGCGGCGGTGTAAAAGCCCGTGGCCTGCGCGACGTCGGGGACGTCGATGTTGAGGAGGAAGGTCATGCCGGACTCGTTGCGCGGTTGCGCAGCAAGCGTAGCCCGGATGGAATGTCAGCGTAATCCGGGATGTTGCCGCATGTCCGGACCCGGATGTCGCTGACATTCCATCCGGGCTACGCACGCCGCACAAAGCGCCTCGCGGACGAGCGGCACCATCGCATCATGCCACTGTTTTGCCCGACGCATCAGAACATTATTCGGCCAAGCCGAAAACACGAGCCTTATCAAGGCCACCTCTACTGTGCATGGGGTTGTTTTCGAGATTCGATGTCTCGGAGGCGTTGAGGCAGCTCAAGTCGCAACGACGACATTGCCTCATGGATCAAGCCGGTCGCCAGGATCGCCGCAACCGCATAGGCTCGCGCCCGTCAACGACTCACGGAGGCATCACCATGAACGGCAACCGCTCTTACGGCGTCCACGTCGAGGGCGCGAAATACGGCGTCGGCTTCGGCTCGGCGCTCGCCATCGCGATCTCCTACACCAACAACCATTCTATTCTGTGGGCGATCATCCACGGCATCCTGGGCTGGTTCTACGTGATCTTCGTCGCGCTGTTTCGGTGATATCGCACCGGTAGCGATCGCAGGCCGCAGCTTTTCCTTGCTTTCCGCGATCCTGCCCCTACGGTCGCGCCGCGAACGAAGCGTGAGACGAGAGAAGGGTTCAACGAGACTTGCCATGACCGACACGATGAAATGCCCCGCCTGCAGCTCCGAGCACGCCTATCAGGACCGCGATCTCTGGGTCTGCCCGGAATGCGGCCATGAATGGAGCGGTGCGGCGGAGGCGGCGGCGGACACCGCGCAGGACGCGGGCGTGCGCGATGCCAACGGCAATGTGCTCGCTGACGGCGACAGCGTCATCGTGATCAAGGATCTCAAGATCAAGGGCTCCTCCTCGGTGGTGAAGGGCGGCACCAAGGTGCGTAACATCCGCCTGCAGGACGCCAGCGACGGCCATGACATCGCCTGCAAGATCGACGGTATCGGCGCGATGAACCTGAAGTCGGAGTTCGTGAAGAAGGCGTAGCTTGCGCTTAGCTTTGCCGCTGCGCCAGATAGAACCCGCAGAGCACCGTCACCAGCCCCGCGGCCTGCAGCATCGTCGGCGGCTCGCCGAGCAGCAGCCAGCCGGTGAGCAGCGTCAGCGCCGGCACGCAGGCCGGAAACACCGCGGCGCGGGCAACGCCGAGGCGCTGGACCGAGACGGCGTAGAGATAGAGCGCAGCGGGGCCGGCGAGCACGCCCTGCGCCAGCGCCTGGATCGCGTTCTCGGTCACGCCGATCGCCGCAACATGGGCGAGCCCGACGGTTGCGATGTAGACCGGCAGCAGCAGCAGCGACAGCACGCTGATGACCAGCGCGGCCGACACGGCCGAGACGCGCCAGTGGCGCAGAGCTGCGCCGAAGCCGGCGAACATCAATCCGGTGAGCACGAAGATCAAATCGCCGAGCACGCCGTCGGCCCCGATATGGCCGATCGATTCCGCGCCGATCACGCCGAGGCCGCCGACAATGACGACGGCGCCGGCAAGCCGTGAGACGGAGATGTGCTCCTTCAGCACGACCGCCGCGAGCAGCAGGCCGCCCAGCGTCGCGCAGGAGGGCTGGATCACGCTGCCATGGCCGAGCGGCACGAACAGGAAGCCGGTGTAGGAGATCAGCGACATCACGGGACCGCCGAGCACCATCAGCACAAGGCCCCTGCTCCAGCCGATGCCGCAGAGATCGGAGATGCCGGCGCGGAACACCAGCGGCAGGAACGCGATCCCCGACCAGACATAGCGATGCACCAGGAGATCGACCGGCGTGAAGCCGAGCTTGAGGCCATGCCGCGTGGCGGCAAAGCCGAGCGCCCAGAACAGCGCCGCGGCAAGGCCGCAAGTTACGCCGACCAGTGCCGGCGCCGCATCCTTGTTCTGAGATAGAGCGTCGGCGCCGCTCGTCCGCTGATCCATGGACCAAGCCTTATGTCAGCGTGTAAATCGGCTCAACCCACGCCGCTGCAGGGCTGGCACGCAACGATGATTGTGGGGCCCACGCATCACGCCTCCTGTTCGAACACCATCCGCCACCCCTTGCGCGTATCCATGTATTCCCGCACCTGCCGGATCCGGTCGCCCGTCACCGTGAACACGAAGCAATAATCGTTCTCATAGGGCTTGCCGCCGGGCAATGTGGCGCGCATCCGTTCCTCCACGATCACGACGTCGCCGTCGGCATAGACGCCGCGGAACGCGATATCGATGTTCGAGAACATCTTGTGCATCTCCTGCGCGATGAAGCGCGCGATCTGGTGCGGTCCGGCCATATGGTCGGTGTGATCGAGCGCGACGGCCGTGGCATTGCCCTTCGGCGCGATCCATTCGGCGTCGTCGGTGAATAATGCGGCGATGCGCTCGGCATCGCGCGACGAAAAGATCTTCCACGCGTTCAGGACGATACCTTTTGCGCTCGACATGATGCGTTCCCTCGTTTTCCTTGAGGGTCGCCTTCTAGGCCGCGATGCGCCTTGCAGCTCGCCACAATCGGACTCGGTCATCCCGCAGCCCTTCCGCCGCTGCCGTCATGCGTTATGATCCGGCCATGCTGAGCTTCGATGTCTGCAACGCAGCGCGCCTGCGCCGCGACCCCCGGTATGACGGCCGCTTCTTCACGGCGGTGAAGACCACGGGCATCTATTGCCGCCCGGTCTGTCCGGCCAAGCAGCCGCTGACGCGCAACGTCGCCTATTATCCGACGGCGGCGGCGGCCGAGGCCGCCGGCTTCCGGCCCTGCCTGCGCTGCCGGCCCGAGACTGCGCCGTTCTGCCCGGCCTGGAACGGCACGCGCTCCACGGTGGCGCGGGCCATGAAGCTCATCGATGACGGCGCGCTCGACGAAGGCTCGGTGGTCGATCTGGCAATGCGGCTCGGCATCTCCTCGCGTCATCTGGCGCGCCTGTTCGAGCGCCACGTCGGCGCCACGCCGCAGCAGCTCGCCGGGACGCTGCGGGTCCAGCGCGCCAAGCGCCTGCTCGACGCCGGCGACGACAGCATGACCGATATCGCATTCCAGGCCGGCTTCGGCAGCCTGCGCAGATTCAACGCCGCCTTCGCCGAACTCTACGGCCGCTCGCCGTCAAGCCTGCGCGCGCGAAGAGCTTAGCGCGCCGCTGGAAGTCGCTCAGAAAAATCCGGGGCTGAGATCGAGGCCGTAGGTCAGGCTCAGCACGAACACGAACAAAGCGGCGGCGGCGAACAAAGCTGTCTGCTTGAGAATGAACGCACGCGGCGACGTGGTGGCGGCAACGACTTTCTGCGCAACGGGCATAATGGCCTCCATTATGATTTCAAAATTGGCCGCCACAATGCGGCGGCCGCATCAAGCAACGCGACGTGCAAAGCAACTGTTAAAAGGATCAAGCCCGTTATGAACGGGCATACATCACCGGCACATTCACGCGAACTTGTTCGCGGCCGGATTCTCAATCAGCGCATCGGTGTCAATTCATCGTGCCGAGACATTTGCACGATGCGCGGGCAGCGTCGATTTCGATCAATTGGTGCAGATGGGTCCCGCCTCTCCGCGGAACCCATCTGCCGTTCACGATGGCAGTTTAGTGGGCCACGCCAACGGTCGCGGTCTTCACCTTGCGAGGGCTGAGCACCTTCGCCTGGTGGACCGAGGCCAGCGTGGTCGGCGCAGCGGTCTGCTGCTCGACACGCGCGGCGCCGAGGACGCGAACCTGCAAGGGCGAGACCGGAAATCCATTGGTCTCGTAAGTCGGCAGTTCGGCGGCGAAAGCCGCGGTGCTGCCCGCGATCGTCAGGATGGCGGCGGCGATCGACAGAGTCTTCTTGTTCATTGGTGATGCTCCTGAGTGGAAGAGTCGGAGCATATTTAGGTGCGTTTTGCTGCGTCGCGACATGTTTTATTGCATTGCAACATAGCGTGCTGTGCATGGCGATATGTTTAATGCGTACAAGGCGTTGGCCGAATCACCGCCCGCCGCGACATGACGGATTTATGGACGGTGCTCAGCCACCGAGCACATTGCCCCAGCCATCGAAGAGATAGGCCTTCCAGGCCACGGTTCCGTCCTCGCCCGGGCGGCTGGCCTGGCGGTAATCGTCGGCCTGGTCAGCGGTCCAGGTGATGATCGTGTCCGTAATGCGATCGTGCAGAATGGCGGGCTCGGTGGGATCGAAAGCGTCCATGGGACGAAGCGAGGAATGCGTCATGGCCGACCAAACGCGCCAGCCGCAACAAAGTTGCGGCAACGCATCGGACAAGACGCCCTCATCAAGACGGTGATTCCGCCCCACACTCCGTCATCGATGCCGTGGCACGACGCCCTATTTCAAGGCGGTCGCCAGCGCTTGCAGCTTTGCGACGAGATTGGTGCCGAGCGCATAGATGATCTCGATGATCGCGAGCGCGATGCCGGCTGCGATCAGGCCGTATTCGATCGCGGTGGCGCCGGATTCCTCGGCGACGAATTCAGCCCATTTGCATTTCAACTTCACAATCGTGTCCTTCCCAACTCTGCCGGAACGGCCGGTAGGCGAGAAATGCACGATCACAATCCAAGATTGAGTGACTTCGATCGCTTCAAGTCGACGACAATGAACGCCGCATTTGCTGGCGATTCCGTTGAAAACCGCAGTGGGAACTCGCGTTGCAGCTTGGCAACACCTCCGCGAAAAGCCCGATTTCGCCGAATTACGCCATTGCGTCGCCACACGGTCCTCCGAACAATCGAGGTGCTGCGTGCCTTTCCGTGCAAGACTGTTTTTGCATCATGACTGTTCCGACAAAGCGTGTCCGAACAGAACCGTTTGGAGGCAGGGATCATGAACGATCGGCGGTCTCTTCTGGTGGCGGTGGCGTGCCCCTCGGCCGTTCTCGCCGGCTGGCTGGCACTTTCCTTCTCCGCCTATGCCCCTGCCCTCATCGAGAACAGCGGCGCCAATGCGGCTGCCGTGTCGCGCGCGAAAGATCTCAGCTGGCTCGACCTCGCCGACGTCCCGCACGCTGCGACGATCGAGGACGGCATCGCCTTGACTGCCGACATCGCAGCTGCCGTCGCTGCGGCACCGGCCCCGACGATCACTGAAGCGGTGCCCGAGCTTCCCGCCGTCAAGCTCGCCTCGGCAGATCCGGCGCTGATCCTTCCGACGGAGACGCCGCCCGCGCCGCAGATATCGCCTGAACCAGAGCCCGCCATCAACGAGCCTGCCCCAGTTGCAGCGCCGGCGCCCGTCAAGCTCGCATCTGCCGATCCCACCGAGATCGTGACGACCGACGCGCTGTCCCCCGCGGCGATCGCGAGCGGCCCCGTCACGCCTGCGAGCAAGGCATCACCGCCCGCCGACACCGTCGCCGTGCTGGACGAATGCTTCGTCATGGATGCCTGCATCGACCGCTATCTCTGGGCGCTCTATCAGCGCACTGCAAAAGAGGACTCGATCAAGGTCCAGGAGCGCCGCGCCGTCACTGTCAAGCGCAAGGGCAAGACGGTCACGGTGATGCGCAGCTTCACCAAGCTGGTCGACCAGGATTTCACCTGGAAGGATCCAAAGGCCGCCGAGCACGCCGGCATGTCGATGATGGACTACGTCATCGGCGGCATGGACAAGAGCTTCAAGCGGAAGCTGTTCCGCACGCTGCTCGCCGCGGAAGCCGCCGGACTCTCGCCCGGCATCACCAGCGCGTTCCGTGACGATTATCGCCAGTCGATCGCGAGCGGCCTGAAGGCCGCCTCCGACCGCTCCTATCACGGCGGCAGCACGCGCGGCGGCTACGGCCATGGTATGGCGGCGGATATTGTCAGCACCCAGGGCAATAACCGCGCGCAGCGCTGGGTCTCGACGGAAATTCTGTGGAAGTGGGTCGACGCCAACGGCAAGGCCTACGGCATCGGCCGGCCCTATCTCGGCCGCGATCCGCCGCATGTCGGCCCGGTCGACGGCGCTGAATACATCTCGAAGCGCGGCACGGGTGAGCGCAAGGAAGTCGCCAGCGCCAAATCGAAGAAGACGCGGACTGTTGCGAGCGCCAAGCCGTCAAGGGCCCAAAAGGCACAAGCCGCGCGTGAGCAAAAGAGCCCGGCCAAGCCGCAGAAATCGGCGCAATCGACCGGTAAGCGCGCGACCTGAGACCTACGGCTGGTGTCCCGGCGTCGGCAGCGGCACGAGCCGCATCTCAGCTGTGCCGGCGTCCTGCGTGCGCACGAGCACCGCAAAGATGGTCTCGACCGCAAGCCGCACCGCGGCCTCCGTCGCCTGGCCCTTGGCCAGATGCGCGGCGATCAGGCCGGTGAGGAGATCACCGGTGCCGTAGGGACGGATCGGCAGGCGCAGCGTCGCAAAGCGCGACAATTGCCCGTCGGCGCACAGGATCGTCTCCACTTGCCCTTCGGGCGTATCGGTGAGCGTGCAGCCGGTGGCGACGATCTCGATGCGGCGGGTCCCCGCCAGCGCCGCACACGCAACGCGCAGTCCCTCCGCACCCGCGATCGTGAGACCTGAGAGCAGCTCGAGCTCGAACTGGTTCGGCGTCGCCAGATTTGCGGCCGGCAGCAGTCGGTGCCGGACAACGTCCAAAATGCCGTCGGCGACATAGACGCGGCCATCATCGCCGATCACGGGATCGCAGAGATAGACGAGCTTGGAATTCCGCGTGAGCGCCCGCTCGACGAAATCGGCGATGACAGCGGCGTTGCCCGGCGAGCCGAGATAGCCGGTGACGAGCACCGCGGCCTCGTCGACCAGACCGCGCTCCTCGACGCCCTCAAGGAGATCGGCGACGAGCTCGGTCTCCAGCACCCGCCCGCGCAGACTCGGATAGCGCGGATGGTTGGACAGCAGCGTCGTCGGCACCGCCGCAACGTTCACGCCCTCCGCCTGAATGGCATAGGCGGCCGCGCTGTTGCCGACATGGCCGTGGACCACCTGGCTTTGAATGGAGATCACGAGCATGAAAGAGGTCCGTAAGGTCAAACGTCGTGTGTGGCAAGAGTAGCTTCAGCGTCGCGCCAACTTACCGAGGTAAGCACAGAACATGTCGGCCAACCCGTCGGCATGACGCGCGATCTCGGCCTCGCTGCGCGGCATTTCCGAAAACCGCTTGCCGACCTCGCTCAGCGTCGTCTTGATCAGTTCGCCGGCAAGCGCGCGGGTCGCCTCGGAAGCTTTGGGCAGCGCCTCCCGCATGAACGCCGCGACGATCCCTCACCGGCGGCCCGCGCGTCCTGCGCCTCGGGCGCGTCGCGATAAAGCGGTGCAGCATCGCTGAGCGCGCCGCGGATCGCGGCCTCCTCGCACTCGGACAGAATGAAGGCGTGGACCAGCGCGCGCAGCCGCGCCGGCGGTCGCTTCACCCGGTCTTCGAGGATGCCGCGCAAGAGGTCGCTCGTGCGCCGCCACTCGTCGCTCTGGAGACGGAATAGGATCGCGGCCTTGTTCGGAAAATATTGGTAGAGCGAGCCGACGCTCACCCCGGCCCGCTCCGCCACCCGCGCCGTGGTGAAACGCTGCGCGCCCTCCTTCGCCAGGACCTGAACAGCGGCATCGAGAATGGCCGCGACAAGCTCGCTGGAGCGGGCCTGTTGCGGCTGCTTTCGTGAGGAAATTGAACGGCTTCGACGCTCGGCCATGGCTCACTCAGGCAATGCGAATAGGAAATGCGATGAATTAGTCGTATTTCACTCGGCACGCAAGGACGCGCTTCTTCGCCAACTCTGGAGACCTCGAATGACCACCCCGACCATCACATCGCTTGCGCCGCTGCTGGACCGCCTGTTCGACGCGGCCGAGGCAGCAAACGGCGCAACGCGCGCCGCCGTCGCAGATTTGTCCGACGCAGACCGGGCGCGCTTGATGCGCAGCAAGACCGAGTATCGCGACCTCTACGGACGCCTGAAGGACGCACCGCTCGCGGTCTCGCGCGAGACAGGCCACCTGCTCTATATGCTGGCACGTAGTTCCCGCGCCAGGGTGATCGTCGAGTTCGGCACGTCGTTCGGCATCTCGACGCTGCACCTTGCCGCCGGCCTGCGCGACAATGGCGGCGGCCACCTCATCACCAGCGAGTTCGAGCCGTCCAAGGCGGCGCGGGCAAGGGAAAACCTCATCGCCGGCGGCTTGATCGATCTGGTCGAAATCCGTGAAGGCGACGCGCTGAAGACGCTCAGCGCCGATCTGCCTGCCACGATCGACCTCGTGCTGCTCGACGGCGCCAAGGCGCTCTATCCGGAGATCCTTGATCTGCTGGAAGGCCATCTCGGACCGGGTGCGATCATCGTCGCCGACAATGCCGACGACAGCCCGGACTATCTGACGCGCGTGCGCGCGCCCGGCAGCGGCTACATGTCCACGCCCTTCGCCGAAGACGTCGAACTCTCCGTGCGGATCAGCTGACACCGGTCGAAACGCCACGAAAATTTTGGAGCCGCCGCGCTATTTGCCACGCGGCGGCTTCATGCTGCGTCACGCGTGTCGCAGCCTCGTCACTCACACGTGATACCTCGTTCGGGCCAAAGCCGGGCCCGGCGTGCTAAACATACCTACCGCGCGGTATCTTTCTATTGCCCCCGCGCCGGAGCTGACCATGACTTCCGCCTTCAATGCCTACGCAGCGCTTGCCCTCGCCATCGTTCTCGAGGTCACGGCCTCCGCCTTCCTGCAACAATCCGCGCAGTTCACCCGCCCGTGGCCCACGCTGGCGATGGTGCTGTTCTATGTCGCCTCGTTCTATGCGCTGTCGGTGGCGATCCGCGTCATCCCCTTGAGCATCGCCTATGCGATCTGGGGCGGGGTCGGCATCATCCTGACGGCAACCGTCTCCTTCGTGCTGTTCCGCCAGATGCTGGACGCCGCGGCCTTCGTCGGCATCGCGTTGATCGTATCCGGGGTCGTGGTCATCAACCTGTTCTCGCAGGCCAGTGTGCATTGATGGCGGAAAGCCGCTACACCCGCGCCAAGCAGCCGGAGCAGGTCCGGCGCGCCCTGCTCGACTGTGCCGCGGCGATCGCCATGGACCACGGCGTCGCCGGCGTCACGGTGCAAGCGGTCGCAGTCGCAGCCGGCGTCACCAAGGGCGGGCTGTTTCACCACTTTGGCAGCAAGCAGGCGCTGATCGAGGGCCTGTTTGCCGACCTGCTCGCGCGCGTCGATGCCGAGATCGACGCCGCGATTGAAGCCGACCCGAAACCAAACGGCAGCTTCACGCGGGCCTATGTGAATGCCGTGTTCACCGGAAAGGCCTTCGGCTTCGCGACCCCATGGGCGGCGTTGAGCATGGTCGTCGTCACCGATCCGCCGCTGCGCCGGCTCTGGAACGACTGGATCAAGGCGCGCCTGAAGCGTCATCGCACGACCGACGACGCGCCCGATCTGCAAATCGTGCGCCTCGCCGCCGACGGCGCATGGCTCTCCTATGTCACGACGGGACAGACGCGGATGAGCGCCGAGCTACGCGCCGTGCACGCACGGCTACTCGCGCAAACCTATCGGCGCAGATAGCAGCCCCGCACGTCCTACTGGCTCTGCACCGGCTTGGGCGGACGCGATGCGGATCGCGCGGGCTTCTTGGCGGGCTTGGTAGCAGCGCGCGGCGGCGGAGTATCGACTGACTCAAGATACGCCGCGAGCGCCTTGGCCGAGTCCGAGCTGGTCGCGTAATGATCCCTGAGAAACCAGGACAGCGTCAGGCTGAAGCGACCCTTGGCAAGGCCGCGCGGACTGCGATGGCAGGTCGCGCAGCCCTCAGCGAAGAGCTTTGCGGGCGGCTTGCCGGCGTCGAGATTTTGCGCGGCGGCGACCGTCACCGTCAGAAGAGCGGCGGCTGCAACGGTCATCACGGGCACGATCCGGTCGCGCCCCGATCGAAACAGCGATCTCAAATGCCGTCCTCTCGCCCGCCCTTCGGTCACGCCGCCGACAGCTGATCGAACTCCGGCGGTGCGTAGGCCTTGCCGTCCTGGTCGGTGATGACGACCCGCCACCCCTCGCTCGCCCACACCTTCGCCTTCGCCACGATGAGCAGCCGGCTCTCTCGGGCGAAACTGTACTTCTCGTTGTCGCGTTCTGCGATCATCTTGTAGGCCAATTCGCATCCCCTTGCGTCGCCCTGCACCCGGCCTTCTCGTGGCAGCGGGCTTTGGCGGCAATTCGCCGGGAGCATGGCAATTTGGTGCCATCCGCAGGCATGGCGCCGATGATCGGCCGGCGGCCGGCGTCGAGCCGTGCCCCGCTGGGATGCGATTCCAACCCATCGCAGGTTTCCCCCTGCGACGACGGAGCCGTCTACCAGCCGTGCTGGGCCATGTCGTGCCGGATCGGCCGCCGGGGCGGCTCGTCACGGCAGCAACGGAACCGATCGTCCCATGGCCGAGCCCCGCTAGTGCACGCGGATGATGTGGGGTCGGCCGAGATCGATCAGCCCCTGCACAGCGGAGAGGCGGTCGTCGAGGGCTGCGATGGTGAGCAGCAGGTTGTTGCGACGCTCGTCGAGCATGCCCATCTCGGCGCCGGTGAGCTTGGTGCTCGTCCGTTCCTTGTGGATCCCTTCGAGGGATTCGCGCAGCCCGGCAATCAGGCCGGTCAGCTGTTTGGCCTCCTTGGTCATCGAACGCTTCGCGACATTTTGGCGGCGCGTCTCCGCCTGGCTCTGTCTCATATCATCCTCCCGTGCCCCGCTGCCCCGAGTGGATGCTTACACCTTTGGGTAGACATGTTACGATCGATGAAATCTGCCCGCGAAGATCTGTCTTAAATTGTAAAGGCCTCGACACGGCAAAGAAAAAGCCCGGCATCAGGGCCGGGCTTTTCTTTGCAAAGCTAGTGCTTCTGATGTCCGCCAGCAGGGCCGCCCGCCGGGGCGCCGCCGCCACGCGGGGCGGCATTAATATGCGGAGCTCCGCCCCCGCCGCCGTGCGGCATGGCAGGCGCGGCCGCGCGCGGCGCAGGCATCTGCGCACGGGCATTCATCGGCGAACCATGGCTCACGCCTGGCTGGGCGACATGGGGCGTCGCGGGACGCGCTGAAGGCGCGGCCGACGCACGCGGCGCTTCGTGCGCACGGGCCGTCGGCTGCGAACGCACCGGAGCGCGGGTTGCGGCCTGCTCGCGCATCATGCGGGCTTGTGCATCACGCGGATTGCGGGTCTGCACATTGGTCCGCTCATGCGCGATGCGCTCACTTGGTCCAACGCGGGCCCGGTCGGGCGTAACCGCAGCGCCGCGCTTGGCGATCGCAGCGTCGCGCCTCGCGATCGTGGCGTCGCGCTTCGCGATCGCCGCGTCGCGCTGTGTGGTCGCGGCGTCACGCGTTGAGATCGCGGCGGCCCCCTTGCCGCGCACACCGCTGCGTTCGAGCGCGATCGCCGCGTCGCGCGTTGCCGCGCGGCCAATGCGGGCCGCGCGCGGATCGATCGTCATCCGCGTCGCGACGCTCTGATGCGAGGTCCAGTAATTATTCCAATAGGCATGGCGTCGATACCAGGGACGTCCCCCATAGTAATTCGACCAATACGAGGTCAGCACGAAGGGAACGACGGGCACATCGATCTCGTCGACATAGTCGGGGAGATAGACGTAGTGATTGCGATAGAGATATTCGAGATATTGCGACGACACCCAGCCGCGATCATCAGAGAAGCTGACGTCGCACCAGGCATTGCCGCGCAGGCAGCCATGGATGTTGACGCGGGCGCCCTCGGGGATACGATCGACCAGGGGAAAGCCCGAGCCCGGCCCGGCGCGCAGGCCGGTCGAGACGGTGACGATGCCCGGCGCGGCCAATGCGGCTGTTGGGACCAACAAAAATGCTGCAACTAAAGCGGTTCTGAACTTCATGGCGCATTCCTCCTTTGAGAGGCGGAACGCGCCAGCGGAACAGGCGTTCCGCGCACGAGGGTCTCATCCGTCGAAAGATTGAAACGCACGCCGCGCGCGGTTCAATATTCATCCGCCGTTCATCGGCACACCGCGTAAGCCGCGCTGGCGGACCGTCAGTTGACCTGCAACATGAACGCGTCGAAGTACGACGCAAGCCCGGCAAAGTCGGAGAGCGGCAGCACGTTCGCGACATACTGGTCCGGCCGCACCACGACCATACAGCCGGCTTTCCGATCGATGCCGCGCATGGCGAAAACGTCCTGCCCGTTCTTGAAGTCTGGACAGAACATCTTCTCGTAGTCGTACAAGCCGTAACGGCCTTTGCTCGGAAGCAACATGGGGGGCATCGCCTCGATCGCGAGTTCTCGATGATCCTGCTGAAACACTGCGCGCAGATCGATCACGCTGTCGATGTCGGAGCTTCGAGTCGTGTATCGGCGGATCGGAGATTTTGGGGATTCTGCGAGAAACTCGCACAATACACGAATGGCCGAGTCCGATGCTGCGGGATTCTCAGCAGGCGAAAACGCGTAGATCCGGAAGCGGCCATCAGCCTGAGCGGCGTGACCGAGATGAACCGGCTTGGCGTCCGCCAGCCGGATCACCAGGGCCGAATGGAAGCGCTTGCCGATGACGAGGCCTTGCGCGAGGTGCTGATGCGAGGCTGCACCGGTGAGAATCGATGGCGTGTAATGTGTCGCCGTGCCCGCGGTGTAGCGGCCATGCCTGACAAAATAGTCCTGCGTCTTGGCAGCATCGGCGCCGCCCGCCTTTGCTGACGAAGCCAAAATCCCCGCCCACTCGCGATCGAAATCGATCAGCTCTTTCGCAACCGCCTGACGCTCCGCCGAATAGGAATGCAGCAGGTGTGGGGCGCACTGCTTCCGGAGGGCGGCGGCAAGCTTCCAGCCGAGATTGAAGGCGTCCTGCATCGAGACGTTCATGCCCTGCCCCGCCTTCGGGCTATGGGTATGGCAGGCATCGCCGGCGATGAAGATGCGCGGCAGGCGCGTTGCGATCTCGGCTTCCGGCACGTCGTCGAACTTGTCGGTGAGACGCTGGCCGATCTCGTAGACCGACCACCAGGCGATCTCCTTCACGTCGAGTGTATGGGGCTTCAGGATCCGCTGCGCTTTCGCAATCACCTCATCGGCGGTGATGTTGCGGCTGGCGACGCGCTCGCCGACATCGAGCTTGGCGAGCTCGACATAGATGCGGACCATGTAGCCGCCTTCGCGCGGAATGATCAGCAGGCTGCCGTCCTTCGCCGATTGGATCAGCGACTTGAAGCGGATGTCCGGAAAATCAGTCACCGCCAGCACGTCCATCACGCCCCAGGCGTGGTTGGCGGAATCGCCGTGCAGCTCGCGCCCGATCGACTTGCGCACGGTGCTGCGCGCGCCATCGCAGCCGACGACATAGCGCGTTTTGATCGTCTCGACCTTGCCCTCGCTTGCGGCATCGACGCGTTCGAGGCGCACGGTCACGGCATGGTCGGCTGGATCTGCAGCCGGATCGACCTCGAGGTCGAGCAGGCGGCGGCTGTAATGAGGCGCGAGCTTGGCTGGCGATTTCCGCATCACGTCGAGAAATCCGTCATGGATGCGCGCCTGGTTGAGGATGACATGCGGGAATTCGGACAGGCCGTCCTCGACGTCCTGCACCCTTCCGCTGCGGACGATGGTCTCGGGCCGCCGCTCGTCCGGCTTCCAGAATGTCGTCTCGTTGACCCAATAGGCCTCCTTCAGCACGCGCTCGCTGAACCCGTAGGCGTGAAACATTTCCACGGTGCGGCAGGCGATACCGTCAGCCTGACCGACCAGCAAGCGATCCGGCTTCTGCTCGACGATGCAGGTCTTGATGTCAGGAAATTGCGCGAGCTGGGCGGCAAGCGTGAGGCCCGCAGGGCCACAGCCGACGATGAGGACATCGACCTCGCCAGGCACGGCGCCCGCCGCGCCCGGGGCCTGAACGCGCTCGGCGGGGTCGACGATGTCAGGGTCGCCCGGCTGAAATCCATTCAGATGGAATTGCATGAGCCTCTCCCGTCAACACTCTGTTTTGATATTGATCAGTATGCTGACTATCAGTATGCTTGTCAACGATCGTACGCCGTCCTGCCTCCGAGGAGAATTCGGTGAAAGACAACAACGACATGCCCGGGCATCTGGCGCGCCGGTTCCAGCAGATCGCCGTCGCGGTGTTCCTGGCCGAGGTCGAGGATGCCGGCTTCGATCTCACGCCGGTGCAGTACGCCGCGCTTGCGACCATCAAGGCCAATCCGGGGCTCGACCAGGTGACGCTTGCAGGGCTGATCGCCTATGACCGCACCACCATCACCGGCGTGATCGACCGCCTCGTGCAGAAGGGACTGGCCGAGCGCCGCGCTTCCAGCCGCGATCGCCGCGCCCGCGAGCTCGAGATCACCGACGAGGGCCGGCGCACGCTGCGCAAGATCACACCGGCCGTGGAATCGGCCCAGCGCATCCTGCTGCGCGGCCTCAGCGCAAAGGAGGGCGAGGATCTGATGCGGCTGCTGCGCAAGGCGATTGCCGCCGGCAACGATCTCAGCCGCGCACCGCTCCGCGAGCTCCAGGCATGATCCGGTATTTTTGTACGTAATTGTCGCAAGACTGCGAAACCAGGAACTAACCTTCGGCTGTTACGGTCGGCAACATTCTGCGCTTAACGCGCGATTAACTTTGCCGGTTCGGGAGGTCAGGATGTTCAAATTCCTCATTGCGGCAGCGGCCATCGCGCTCTCGACCGGTCATGCGCTCGCAAATGGCCATGGCGGCGGCGATGCCCCTCCTCCGCCCAAGCCCGAGGCGACGACCGCACCGGCGAAGGTGGTGCTGACCAAGCAGGGTCCCAAGCTCGTCGATCTCAAGGGCATGACGCTCTATTATTACGAGCGCGACACCACCGGAAAGACGTCGAACTGCAACGGCAAATGCACCGAGAGCTGGATGCCGTTGCCCGCAACGTCCGACGCCAAGGCCATTGGCGACTTCACCGTGATCAGCCGCAACGACGGCAGCAGGATGTGGGCGTACCGCTATCGCCCGCTCTACACCTCGGCCGCCGACAAGACGCCGGGCGACGTCAACGGCAATGCGACGACGCTGCAATGGCGCGTCGCCCGGCCCGGCGAGTAAGCAAAGCCGCCATCATCGTGCCCCCGTGTGCACGATGATCATCTCGCGAGGATTGAGACGCTGGTGTGTGCTTACCCGCGCCAGCGCGCGCCGGTCTCGGCCTGCGCGTTCTGTCCCGGCGGCAGCACCACGACCATCGAATTGAGCTTCACCCGGTCGTAGAGATCGATCACGTCCTCGTTGCGCATCCGGATGCAACCGGACGAGATCGCCTGCCCGATATATTCCGGCTGGTTGGTGCCGTGAATGCGGTAGAGCGTGTCCTTGTTGCCGGAATAGAGATAGATGCCCCGCGCGCCCAGCGGATTGGCAGGACCGCCGGGAACGCGCGCCGGATACGGACCGAGCCGCGCCTGGATATCTGCTGTCGGAACCCAGTCCGGCCATTCCGCCAGGCGGCCGACCCGCGCGACACCGGAGAACGCCATGGCTTCCTCGCCGACCGCAACGCCGTAGCGGATCGCCTTGCCCCCAGGCAGCACGTAATAGAGGTAGCGCGCGTCGGTATCAACCAGGATGGTACCTGGCTGCTCCTTGCGCTGGTAGTCGACGACGTGACGGAGATATTGCTCGGGCACGTTCGCTTGCGCGTAAGGCGTATGCGAAAGCAACTGCCGGTCGCGCGGCGTCATGCTCGCGTCGGTCGACGGCGAAAGCGTTGCCTGCATGCAGCCGCCCAGCGGCAGCAAGGCAACGACGAACAAAGCGATTAAAGATCTTGGCACCGCCGGCCCCCGATAGCGGATAGCAGCGCCCCCAGCATCCCCAGATGCTGCCCAAATCGTGCTGAAAACAAGGCAGCGCGGAACACGTGCGCGTGTTCAACAAAACGGGTTCCATCACCACAAACGGCGGAAGAGCGTCGCAGCATCTCCATCCCCGCGCCTTGCTTTGGTCAAACCCGACTGGACTCGTGCGAGGCTCATCCGGTTGGGATGGACTCACCCCAATAGATCGGCTCGCGCCAATGCGGACGACCAGTATTTCAAGCGCCCGGCCTTCAAACACCGGGCTTCAAAGGAGCTGCGATGCTCGCGACGCTGAACCCCAAGCAAATCGTCGATGAGATCGTGAAGGACACGGTCAAGGACAACGATCCGCACGACGCGATTCAGATTTCGCCCGACATTGTGCTGGCCTCGCGCCCCGTCAGCGTTGCGCCCGCGCTGGCGCCTGACATTGCGACGCGTCCGGAGCCGAAATTCGCGCCGGAGCCCAAAGCCTTGCTCGAGCGCAAGATCTCCATTGAGCCCAAGTTCAGTCCCGTCTCGGAACCGCAGGCGGCGCCCCCGCCCTCTGTCGACACGGCCGTCCGTGTCGCGGCGAGCGATGGTCTCGGTCCGCGAAAGCGATCCGCCGCGGGCAAGTGGCTGCGCGGCGCTTTCGTCACGTTTCTGTTTGCGGGCGGCAGTGCGGCCGCCACCATCGCCTGGGAGAAACACGGCGACACCGCCAAACAGATGCTCGCCGAATGGACACCGGCATTGACGTCGCTGCTGCCGTCGACATCGCAGACCGCGCCGGTCGCTGCCGCGCAGGCCGCACCGCCCGCCGAGCAGGCCGCACCGCCCGCGGAGCAGGTCGCCCCGCCCGTAGCGCAAGCGGCAACCGATCAAACGGCCCAACAATCTGCAACACCACCCGCAATCCAGGTCGCGGCAGCTGCGCCCGCAGCGACGCAGCCCGATACTGCACAGTCAGTGCAAGCGATGACGCGCGACCTCGCCGCGATGGCGCAGCAGATCGACGCGCTCAAGGCCAACATCGCCGAGTTGAAGGCCGGACAGGAGCAGATGGCGCGCGAGATGGCAAAACCGCCTGCGCCGAAACCGGTAGCAGAGGTCAAGCCCGTTGATCCGCGCGCACGCACTGCTGCGGTCCCACCGCGAGCTCCGTCACCGCCGCCGGTTCGCAAACCGAAACCGGTCGTGTCGCACACCTACATGCCGGCCTATTCGCCCGCGCCGCTCGCCGCTCCGCCGCCGCCTTCGCAGGCTGCCGCCGTGCCACCGGCCGCCGCACCTGTTACCACGACTCAAGCCGTCGCCGATGACGATGGACCGATCGTGCGTCCGCCGATGCCGTTGCGCTAGAACTGAAACCGCGCAAGCAGGACGGCGCGCTGCGACAACGTCGCGTATGCTGTCCGAGTCGATGCGATGCGTTGAGTCCGGACAATTACGGACAGCGATTTTTCTCGCTCAAGAGAAAAGGCCGTCGGGATCTATGCCGGCGGCCTTCTCTTGCAGCTGCCGGTTCCCGGAGCCCGGTTCTACTGCAATTCCATGCCTTATGATCGCGCCAACATATTTAATTAAATGTTAAGGTCGTCACACGCTGCACATCATTTCTGCGCCATAAGCACAGAGAGTGCGCGGTCCGTTCATCGGTAGATGTCGACTCAGTGGTACCATCCGACATGTGTTGAGACTTCCATTGAAGCTCATCTCGTCACACCGGGGAATTCGGATGCCGTACTACTCTTTCGATCTTGTGGTTGGTGGAGAGTTCAGGAACCAGGGCGGAATCATCCTCGAAGACATCGAGGTTGCCTCCGATCGCGCCGATCAGCTCGCCACTGAGCTCTCGCAGGTGAAGCCGGAGCTGCAGCAGAAGGGTTGCGCGGTGCGCGTCACCGATCGCGACGACAACGAGCTTTACCGCACGCCGCTCGATCCCGTGCCGGCCTGGCGCCGCTGACTACTCGTCAAGCGCCGGCGGCTCGAACCAGTTTGTCAGCGACAATCCGCCGTCGACGACGAAGGCTGCGCCGGTGACGTAAGCGGAGAGCTTGTTCGACAATACGGTGAGCGCCATCGGCGCAAGGTCATTGGCCTCGCCGAGACGCCCCAGCGGAATGTGCCGCGCCAGCGCGGGGTCCGCAACGAACCCGCCGGCGGCGATCGCGCCGGGCACCAGCGCATTGACGCGGATGTCGTGACGGCCGAACGTCTTGGCCAACTCCTTCACCAGCATCGCCATCGCCGCCTTCGCCGTCGAATAATGCGGCAGGTTGCGCGGCGTGCCCGCATGCAGCGAGGTGAGAAACAGGAACGAGCCCGGCCGCTTCGCCGCGATCAGCCGCTTTGCGAGTTCGCGCGCCAGGTGAAAGCCGGCATCGAGATTGACAGCATGCATCTGCTGCCAGATCTCGCGATCGACCGCGAGCGCATGATCGGCCTCCCGCCGCGACGGCGATGCGCTGTGGACGAAATGCGTGATCTCGCCCAACGCTGCGTCCGCGGCGGCAAGCAGCGCGTCGCACGCGTCGAGCTCCGCGAGATCGCCGACCCAGGGCACCGCCAGCTCGGGCCTCTTGCTCGCGCCGATCGCGCCGCTCACCCGCTCCGCGCTGACGTCGGCGAACACGGTCCGGACGCCCTCGCCGACCAGGGCCTGCGCGATGGCGCGCCCGATGCCGTTGCCCGCGCCGGTGACGAGCGCTGTGTCGCGGGCAGGATCGAATGGCGTGCTGAACAGGCTCATGTCGCTCTCCGAGGCCGGGATACGGGCCACGATAGCGCACCGCGCCGGGGCGCGACAAATTCGTCCCGGCACCATTGCGGAGCAGCCCGCCGGACGCTAGCCTCCCCAAAAAATGGAGGAGATACCAAGGATGCGCTACGGTTTCCTGATGGCTGGCCTGTTGCTGATCGCCGCTCCGGCCCAGGCCGAGGATCACCCACGCTCGACCTATGTGACCCTGGTCCTGCAGGCCTTCGCCGCCAAGGTCGAATGCCCGGGCACGGACGTCGTCTATCAGGATCTCGTGCAGAAGGCGGCGCAGATGAAGCTGCCCGACGGCACCACCGAGAAGGTGCGCAAGGCGATTGCCTGGATGCATACCGGCGGCAAGATGGGCGAGAAGCAGGACGACGATCTGATGGCCGAGGTCGCGGTGGCGACCCAGGCGACAGATTTGAACCAGCGCCGCCTCGGCATGCCTAACTGGTGCGAGGCCCAGAAGACCAACCTTGCCGGCCTGATCCGGGCCAAGGGCGGCTAGCAAGCCGGCTGTCGCGGCGTTAAGCACACCGCGATGGAACCTGCGTTTCGGCCAATAATCGTCACATTCCTCGCCAGCATGCGGGCTCTTTCGCACAGGAGAAGCCCAATGCGGATGACGCATCTCATTGTCGCCGGCGTGCTCGCGGTGAGCGCAGCGCTGACCGCCCCGGCGCAGGCAAAGAACTCCGACGCCCAAAAGGGCGAGGACAAATCGACCTCGTCGTCCTCGTGCAGCGCCTATCAGCAGGCGCCGGACGGTTCGTGGGAACAGCTCCCCTGCAAAGAGGCGGGCGAGCGCGGTCAGCCGCAGACGCAGCATCGATCCCCGTCACGGGGGCCGGATCGCGAGGAACACTGAAGCGTTTATGGCCCAGCGATCAGCTGTGGGCCGGCCCGCGAATGATCTTCATGGCGTCGGCGATGTGACGCCATTCCTTGGCCTCATCGGCCTCGCCGCGGCCCTCGCAGGCCTGGGCCTGCTCAGCGGCCTTCGCAATCGCAGCAAAACCATGCCGTTCGAGCATCTGCCGCGCGACGGTGTGGACCTGGACCTCGGACATCATGGGCGCTCTCCCGTCTGACCAGACCGCAGGCCGCATCGCTCCCGCGGTTGTTCACAACGATTGAGGGCGGGACCTCGTTCCGCACCGTCCCTATGGTCCCAAAACAAAGGCGGCCCGCTATGCCCAGCGGACCGCCTTCTCACCCACCCCAAAGCTGGAGTTCGTCGGCCGCGTCCCCTATGCGACCGCCGCTTTCTTGCGATCGAAGTCGTTGGGCACCTCGATATCGACCTCCAGGGTCGATACGTCGTCGCCACGCTCGAGCCGGACGATGACCTTGGTCGGGTCAAGCGTGACATGCTTGGACACGACGGCGAGAATTTCCTCACGCAGCACCCCGAGCAGATCGGGTTGGCCACGCATTCCGCGTTCATGGGCAAGCAGGATCTGCAGCCGCTCGCGAGCGACGGGTGCAGAGGCCTTTTTGCCGCGGAGAAGCCGAAGCAGACCCATGCTCATGCAGCCCTCCGTCGCAGCAGACGATCCATAAAGCGCTTGCGCTCAGTCGGAACCTGCATCGGCACGGTGTCGCCGCACAGCCGGCGCGCCGCGTCGATATAGGCCCGCGCCGGTGCGCCGTCCGCGTTCGACAGCGTCACCGGTGTGCCGACGTTGGAGGCCTTCAAAACGTCCTGGCTCTCGGGGATGATGCCGAGCAAGGGCGTTGCGAGGATTTCCAGGATGTCGTCGATGGTCAGCATCTCGCCGCGCGCGGCCCGCGAGGGGTCGTAGCGGGTTATGAGAATGTGCTTCTCGACGCGCTCGCCCTTCTCGGCCCGCACCGTCTTGGAATCGAGCATGCCGATGATGCGGTCGGAATCGCGCACCGAAGAGACTTCCGGATTGGTGACGATCACGGCCTCGTCGGCAAAGCGCATCGCCATGGAGGCGCCGCGCTCGATGCCGGCGGGGCTGTCGCAGATCACCCAGTCGAAACGGCTGCGCAGATCGTCGATGACCTTGCCGACGCCCTCTTCCGTCAGCGCATCCTTATCGCGGGTTTGCGAGGCTGGGAGCAGCCAGAGGTTTTCCAGCCGCTTGTCCTTGATCAGCGCCTGCGGCAGCTTTGCAACGCCCTGCACCACGTTGATGAGGTCGAACACGACGCGGCGTTCGGCGCCCATCACGAGGTCGAGGTTGCGCAGGCCGACGTCGAAGTCGACGACGACGACCTTGTCGCCGCGTTGCGCCAACGCGGCCCCCAGCGCGGCGGTCGTCGTGGTCTTGCCGACGCCCCCCTTGCCTGATGTCACGACCAGTACCTTTGCCATTTCTGAAATCTCCTTCTGGTCAGTTCAGCGCGGTAATTCGCATGGTGTTGCCCTGCAGCCAGGCCTGGGCCGGCTTGCCGCGCAGGGCCTCGTCGATATCGTCGGCGGTCTGATAAAACCCATCGATTGCAAGCAGTTCGGCTTCGATCTTCTGGCAATAGATGCGCGCGCTCGTGCGACCGTTCACGCCCGCCATGGCGCGGCCGCGTAGCGCGCCATAGACGTGGATGGAACCGCCGGCGACGACTTCGGCACCCGAGCCGACCGAGCCGAGGATGGTGACGTCGCCTTCGGGAAAGATCACGGTCTGGCCCGATCGAATTGGGTTCTCCAGCAGCAGCGATGTCGGCTTGGCCTCGGACTTCGTCTCGGCCTTCTTCGGCGCGTTCGGCTCGATCACGCAGCTGCGCCCGCCCGAGAGCAGCGGCGGCATCATCGGGGTCAGCCTCGCCTCCTCAACTCCCTCGATGCCGAGCACGCGGATGTTGCGGTCCTGAAGGCTCGTGAGCAGATGGCCGATCCCGGACTGGCTGAGATCGACCGAGGACAGGTCGATCACCACGGGCCGGCCGGCAAAGAAGCCCGGCGAGCGCGCAATGGTGGCGTCGATCTCGTGCAGCCAATCCTGCACCGGGACCGTCGGCGTGAACACGAAAGCCACATAAGAGCGCCCGCGCAGGCGCACCATTTGGCGTTGAGGTTTGACTGCAGCCTCCATATCGGCCGACTCGTTCCCAGTTATTGAATGGTTAACGATGCGGCGGATTTGGTTAACGGCCGGTTAATATCTCCATGGGGTTACGTCGGGGTGGTTAGCTGGCTGGTCGGCGCTCTGGATCCCGTCATCCTGAGGCGCGAGTGGCGCGATGCTCAAGCATCGCGCCGGGAGCCTCGAAGTATGAACGGCCCCCCTGATGCAGCCGGGCCGTCGCCCTTCGAGGGCCGCTGAAGAAGCGGCCGCCTCAGGGTGACGGGACGCAGAGCTGCTCGCAATCACGAGGACCGACGATGAGCCCGCCCCCTACTTCTTCACCTTGCTCGCATCCATCTTGATGCTCGGATCCAGCATCTTCGTCGTGAACGTCGTCGAGACGTCGAACGGCTTCTCCATGCCGAGATAGGTCTGGACCAGCTCATAGTCCTTCTTCATCCGCTCGCCATCGATCCAGCCAAGGCTCTTGGTCGTGGTGAACTCGTCGGTCATCAGGAACTTGATGCGCTCCCACTGGCGCTCCTGGTTCGCTTGGTCGAGACCGGAGACCTGGTCGAGCAGCGCCTTCAGGCACGGCGCGACGTCGGCAACGCAGGCCGCAAAGGCCTTCTGCGTGACGCGCACGAACTCTTCGACGACCTTCGGATTCTTCTGCAAGTAGGCGCCGTTGACGATCAGCGAATTGCCGTAAGGGTTGAGCCCGATGTCCTTCCAGTTGACGTAGCCGAGGTCGGGCCCGAACTCGATCACCTTCAGATCGTGCTCGTTGTAGAAGTCGCTGATGATGTCGACGGTGTGGCTCTTCAATGCCGCGATCTTCGCGGTCGGCCCGACATTGACGAAGCCGACGGCATCGGGCGCAAGCCCGGCGGCCTTGGCGAAAGCCGGCCACATTACGCGCGAGGCATCGCCGGGCGGATTGCCGATCTTGTGGCCGGCGAAATCCTTGACGCCGTTCACGCCGTAGCTCTTCAGCCAGTAGAAGGTTTGCCCGGTATTGGCATAGACGCTCATCACCGCGACGGTGTCGGCGCCCTTGCTCTTGGCCACCAGCATGGTGGCGAGATCGGCGACGCCGAAGGGCGAGCCGCCGGAGCCGACCTTGGCGGCGGAGACGCCGGAGCCCTTGCCGGTCTCGATCGTGAGGTCGATGCCCGCCTTCTCGTACCAGCCCTGCGCCTTGGCGTAATAATACGGCGCGTGATCGGCCGTCGGCGTCCAGTTCAGGATCAGATTGACCGCTTCGCCCGCATGCGCGGGCACCGCAGCCGCACCGAGCATCAGGGTCAAGACCAGGGCCGAGCCCGCCGCCTGCAAACGCTTCATCGCATCTCTCCTCATTGCCGCGACCCGGCTTGTCGCTCTCCCCTTGTGAGGATACCAATGCAACAAGCCCGCCTTCCACTTGTCAACTGTTTGGTTGGAAATGCCCGCAAAACGATCTGGCGACACCGTGCCGCAGCGCCGCGACCCCGTCGCCACCCGCAACAAGCTGCTGACCGCGGCGCGCCTGGAATTTGCCCGGCACGGCTTTGCGGGCGCCCGCGTCGACGAGATCGCCGAGCGCGCGGGCGTCAACAAGCAGCTCGTCTACCATTATTTCGGCGACAAGGACGCGCTCTACCTCGCCGTGCTCGAATGGGTTTATGAGGACATTCGCGAGCAGGAGCGGAAGCTCAATCTCGAAGGCCTGCCGCCGGAGAAGGCGATCCGCAAGCTGATCGAGGCTTCGTTCGACCATCTGGCCGCACACCCTGATTTCATCGTGCTTTTGAACGACGAGAACCGTGGCGGCGCCCGCCACGTCCGCGGCTCGACGCGGCTGGAAGCGATGCACTCCCCGCTGGTGAAGAGCGTCTCCCACATTCTCAACGAGGGGGTGCGCGCGGGCGTGTTCCGCAAGGGCATCGACCCGGTCCAGCTCTATATCTCCATTGCGGGCCTCAGCTATTTCTTCTTCTCCAACACGCCGACCCTGTCGGCGATCTTCGGCAAGGACCTGTCGAGCCGCGCTGCGCGGCGCGCCCGCCGCCGCCATGTCGCCGATCTGGTGCTGCAGTCGCTCCGGCCCTAATCAACCAACTGGTTGAAACTTCCCCGGAAGGCGGCTAGGCTTGCGACCTGCGGCATCGCCGCCGCGCCAACAGGGAGCAATCGGTGACAGCAGACAGCGCACGCGCCTCGCGCAGCTTTGCGATCATCCTGATCGTGCACCTCGCCGTGCTCGTGCTCTGGCAGGGCGCGGTCGATGCCTTCCACGTGCCGAAATTCATCCTGCCCTCGCCGCTGGCGACGGTGCAGACGCTGGGAACCGCGAGCTACGCCTGGGGCGCCAACACGCTGGTGACGGCGGTCGAGATCCTCGGCGGCTTCGCGCTCGGCGCCTTCGTCGGCGTCGCGCTGGCCGTGATCTTCAGCTGGGCGCCGCTGCTGAGCCTCGTGCTGCTGCCGCTGTTCGTAACGCTGAACATGATCCCGAAGGTCGCGCTCGGCCCGCTCTTCATCGTCTGGTTCTCCTACGGCATCATTCCGAACATCCTGATCGCCTTCAGCATCTGCTTCTTTCCGATCCTGCTCACCACCGCGCGAGGCCTGCGCGAGGTCGAGCCGGATCTGCTCGATCTCGTCAAATCGCTGCGCGGCTCGCGCTGGACGTTGTTCCGCAAGATCCAGCTGCCGGGATCGCTGCCTTACGTGTTCTCCGGCATGAAGGTCGGCGCCATCCTGGCGGTCGCCGGCGCCATCGTCGGCGAGTTCATCGCCTCCGAGCGCGGGCTCGGTTACCTCATGATCCAGGTGCAGTCGGCGCTCGACACGCCCGCGATGGTGATGGCCGTCGTGCTGCTGACGCTGCTCGGGGTCGCTCTCTACGGCCTCGTCCTAGTCCTCGAACGCATGTTCGTGGTCGGTGACGCAAGACAAACCTGACAACGGCAGAACCAAGGGACAAATCCATGCTGCTCACCCGCCAGACGCTGCCGAAGACCATCCCCGATATCGCAGCCCTCGACGAGCTGCTGTGCCGTCCGACGCAAGCGCTGATCGACGACCTCGCCAAGGTCGAGGGCGACATCATGATCCTCGGCGTCGGCGGCAAGATGGGCCCGACGCTGGCGGGGCTCGCCAAGGCCGCCGCGCCGGATCGCCGGATCATCGGCGTGGCCCGCTTCAGCGACGCCAGCGTGAAGGACTGGCTGCACGCGCGCGGCGTCGAAACCATCAATTGCGACCTGATGGACGAGACTGCCATCCGGGCGCTGCCGAAGGCGCCGAACATCATCTTCATGGCCGGCCGCAAGTTCGGCGCCGAGGGCGATCTGTCGCTGACCTGGGCAATGAACGCGCACGTGCCCGCCCTGGTCGCCCAGGCGTTCCCGTCCTCGCGCATCGTGGCGTTCTCGACCGGCTGCATCTATCCCTTCGTCGCTGTGGACGGCAAAGGCTCGACCGAGGACATGGCACCGAACCCGCCCGGCGAATACGCCCAGTCCTGCGTCGGCCGCGAGCGGATGTTCGAGTATTTCTCGCACAAATTCGCAACGCCGGGCCGGCTGTTCCGTCTCAATTACGCGATCGACATGCGCTATGGCGTGCTGCACGACATCGCGACGAAAGTGCTGGGCGGCTCGCCGATCGACGTCAGCCTCGGCCATGTCAATTTCATCTGGCAGGGCGATGCCTCCGCGCAGGCGCTGCGCTGCCTTGCGCACTGCACCGCGCCAACCTCGCCGATCAATGTCAGCGGCCACGAGATTCTGGCGGTGCGCGATCTCGCCCAGAGATTCGGCGCAAGGTTCGGCCGCGCGCCGGTGCTGACAGGCAAGGAAGAGCCGACGGCATGGCTGACCGACACGTCGAAGGCGGTCGAGCTGTTCGGCCTTCCGGTCGTCGACACCGAGCAGTTGATCGCCTGGACCGCCGATTGGGTCTCGCGCGCCATGCCGAGTCTCGGCAAGCCCACCAAATACGAGGTGCGCGATGGCCGTTACTGACGCCCCGCACATCGTCCAGCTCGGCGTCGACGACGCAATCGCGGGGCTGGCGTTGTCGACGGAAGCGCACTGGAACCAGACCGACGAGGATTGGCGCATCTTCCTGCGCGACGGCGTCGTGTTCGGCATTCGCGACGGCATGCGGCTGGTCGCAACCGCAGCACTGCTACCCTATTCCGGCAACAACGCCTGGATCAGCATGGTGCTGGTATCAGGCAAGCATCGCCGCCGTGGCTTTGCCACCCGTCTGGTCGATGCCTGCCTGGAGACGGCGCGTCAGAACGGGCTGACCAGCTGGCTCGACGCCACGCCGGACGGCGCCGCCGTCTACGGACCGCTGGGGTTCACGCCGACCCTGCAATTACGCCGCCTGAAGCTGTTGAAGCCTGCGCGGGCCGAAGCACCGCCATCGTCATCCGCGACACTCGATGCGCTTCGTATACGGGACCGGCGGGCCACCGGTTTCGACCGGACCGCCCTCCTCTCCGCCTTCGCACAACGTTCCGGCTCGCGCATCGTCGGTGCCCACGGCGCCATCGCACTGGTTCGCGACGGCCGGACCGCCCGCCATATCGGCCCGTTGTTGGCCAACGATGCCGCGGCGGCTCTGGCGCTCGTTGACACGATCGTGCGTTCCGAGACGAGCCCGCTCCTGCTCGACGCCGTCGCGTCGCAAGCCGCGTTCCTGGAAGGCTTGACCGCCTCCAGCTGGACCATCGAGCGCCCGTTCCAGCGCATGCGGTTCGGCCCCGCCACCGTCACGGGCGAGGAAATGCCATTCGCCGTTGCCGGCCCTGAATTCGGATAGGACATCATGCATCACAGCCAGATCAACAGCGACATCCGCAACCTGATCACTGAGGGCACCGTGATACCGGCGCATCCGCTCGCGCTCACCGCCGAGCGCCAGCTCGACAAGACGCATCAGCGTGCGCTGACGCGCTATTACATCGACGCCGGCTCCGGCGGCCTTGCCGTCGGCGTGCACACGACGCAGTTCGCGATCCGCGACGTCGGTCTCTACCGTCCGGTGCTCGAGCTCGCCGCCGAGACCGCGGCGAGCTGGACCAAGCGACCGCTGGCGATGGTCGCAGGCCTCGCAGGTCCGACAAAACAGGCGGTCACCGAAGCCCGCACCGCGCGCGACATCGGCTATCATGCCGGCCTGCTCAGCCTCGCCGCGATGAAGAGCGCCTCCGAGGACGAGATCATCGCGCACTGCACGGCGGTCGCCGCCGAGATCCCGCTGGTCGGCTTCTATCTTCAGCCGGCCGTCGGCGGCGTCATCCTCTCCACCCGGTTCTGGCAGCGCTTCGCCTCGATCGACAACGTCATCGCGATCAAGATCGCGCCGTTCAACCGCTATCGCACCCTCGACGTCCTGCGCGGCGTCGCGGCCGCGGGCGCGCTCGATCGCGTCGCGCTCTACACCGGCAATGATGACCACATCCTGCTCGACCTGATGCTGCCGTTCGATCTGCGCGACAACGGCGTCACCACGCGCACCTATTTCAAGGGCGGTCTACTCGGCCATTGGTCGGTGTGGACGGCGAGCGCGATCAAGCAGTTCGAGCGCTGCAAGTCGGCGCGGCACAAGGACAGCGTGCCGGCCGACCTGCTGGCACTCGATGCCCGCGTCACCGACTGCAACAGCGCCTTCTTTGACGTCGCCAACAATTTCCACGGCTGTATCGCCGGCTGCCATGAAGTGCTGCGGCGCCAGGGCCTGATGCAAGGCCTGTGGTGCCTCGATCCGGACGAAGGCCTCAGCCCGGGTCAGAAAGAGGAGATCGACCGCGTCTATCGCGCGCACGCCGACCTCAGCGACGATGCCTTCGTCGCCGCCAATCGGGATAAGTGGCTGGCATGAGCCCAGACCCCTTCATCAGCCTGCAGGGCGTCCGAAAGGTCTATCGCAGCGGCGGCGCCGAATTCCTGGCGGTGTCCGACGTCACCATGGACGTGCAGGAAGGCGAGCTGGTCTCGTTGGTCGGCCCGTCCGGCTGCGGCAAGACCACGGTGATGAAGATCCTGGCCGGCCTGCATGGCGCCGACGGCGGCACGGTGAAGATCGGCAACGCCAACAGCCCGTTCGATCCGACCCGCGACATCGGCATGGTGTTCCAGCAGGCTTTGCTGCTGAAATGGCGGACGATCCTGGACAACGTGCTGCTGCCGGCCGAGATCGTTGGCCTGCCGATGAAGGCGGCGCGCGAGCGGGCGCGCGACCTGCTCAACCTGGTCGGGCTCGCCGGCTTTGAACAGAAATATCCGCAGCAGCTGTCCGGCGGCATGCAGCAGCGCACCGCGATCGCGCGCGCCTTCATTCACGACCCAAAGCTGATCCTGATGGACGAGCCGTTCGGCGCGCTGGACGCGCTGACGCGCGAGCAGATGAATCTGGAGATGTTGCGGATCTGGCGGGAGAGCGGCAAGACCATTATCTTCGTCACGCATTCGATCCAGGAAGCCGTCTTCCTGTCCTCGCATTGTGCTGTGCTGACGGCGGGACCTGCGAAGATGGCCGACTATTTTCCGATCGACCTGCCTTTCCCGCGCGACCTGCCGCTCAAGACGACCGATGCGTTCGGCGCCTATGCAAGGCGGATCTACGCGAAGCTGGGTCTGGGCGCGGTGTAAGGCGCCGCACGACAGGTGCCGTAGGGTGGGCAAAGCGAAGCGTGCCCACCAATTTTATGAAACGCGGGGCAGTCGTGGGCACGGCGCAAGCGCGCCTTTGCTCACCCTACGAGAGCCGGGCGCGGCGTTGTCACCGCGCCCTCCTCACAATCAGCTCTTGTTGCGCATCTTGCCGAGCAGGTAGTTGTCGTAGAAGTTCTCCGCGATCTGCGTATAGAACAGCAGCTCCTTCATATACGCGTCGTGGCTTTCCTTGGTCCGCTTGAACAGGTCGCTCTTGGCGGCGAGCTCGTTCAGATGCTCCTGGGTGGCGTTGTAGCAGGCCTCCAGCACCGGTTGCGGGAACGCCTTCAGCTCCGCGCCGTTGGCGATCAGCCGCTTCAGCGCCGCCGGATTCACGCTGTCGTATTTCTGGACCATCCAGGCGCCGGCCGCCGCGCCGGCCTGATTGACGATCGCCTGGTACTGCTTGGGCAGCGACGCCCATTTCTCGTCGTTGACGATCATGTGCAGCATCGCGCCGCCTTCCCACCAGCCCGGGAAGTAATAGTACTTGGCGACCTTCTGGAAGCCGAGCTTCTCGTCGTCATAGGGGCCGACGAACTCGACCGCGTCGATCGTGCCCTTCTCCAGCGCCGGATAGATGTCGCCGCCTGCGATCTGCTGCGGCACGACGCCAAGCTTGGCCAGCACATGGCCGCCCATGCCCGCGATGCGGAATTTGAGGCCCTTGAGGTCGTCGACGGTCTTGATCTCCTTGCGGAACCAGCCGCCCATCTGGGTGCCGGAATTGCCGCAGAGGATCGCGTGCGCCTTGAACGGCTTGAGCGCTTCATTGGTGAGGTCGGCGCCGCCGCCGAAGTGCCACCACGATTCCTGATGGCGATGGTTCATGCCGAACGGCGCGCCGGTGGCGTAGGCCAGCGCGGGCTCTTTGCCGATGTAGAAATAGAGCGGGGTCTGCGCCATCTCCACCGACGCCGTGCTGACGGCATCAAGCGCCTGCAAGCCCGGAACGATCTCGCCGGCGCCGAAGGTCTGGATCTGGAATTTGTTGTCGGTGGCTTCGGCGACGTATTTCGCGAAGGTCTGCGCCGTGCCGTAGATGGTGTCGAGCGACTTCGGGAAACTCGACGTCAGGCGCCACTTGATCTCGGGCGCGCTTTGCGCGATCGCAGGTGCGGCAACCAGCGTCGTCGCGCCGGCGACCGCTCCGCCCTGGAGGAATGTACGGCGTTTCATGATGGGGTCTCTCCCTGAACTAAATTTCAGACATACGGCGTGCGGCGACGATCTTCGCGGACCGTTTGCCCGTTCGCAAAGCAGAGTTCAAGATGCGCGAGGAGATGGCCTGTAGCCTGGATGGAGCGAAGCGCAATCCGGGAATCGTGCCACAAGCGACAGGGGTCCCGGACTACGCTGCGCTCCATCCGGGCTACGAGACTATGAGCTGAAAGGGCTTCAGAGCAGCTTGGCGCTGACGAACAGCGCGCGCACGGCGTTGGTTGCCTGCACCGCGAGCATCGCGTTACCGGCCGCGCCTTCCAGAGCCTCGACGGCGTCCTCGTGCAGGGAGCGGAATTCCATCCATTCGACTGACTTGAAGTTGGTCAGGAATTGATAGGCCTGACCGACGGTCGCGATCGCCAACGTGTCACCGTTCAGCTTGATCTTGAACGTCGTACGCAGCGGGGTCTCGGAACTTGATGGATCACTCATGGGCTGCTTCTGGACGATGACGGCTTAACGAAGGGGAAACGGCAGCCCCGCCGCAGCAGGCGAATATCAGGAGTCGGTGCTGGCGCGCTGCGAGGCAGTCGCAGATCCGCCCAGGCTCGGCACCACGACAAGGCGATTGAACTCGCCATTGTCGTAAGCCTTGAGGAAGCGATCATAGTCCTTGATCGAGACGCAGCCGTTGGAGTCGCCGCGCGGCCCGAGCATGTAATTGTGGGTGAGAAGGCCGACGCGGCCGAGTGCGCTGGTGCCATCGGTGGGCGTCAGGCGCAGCGCGCGGACACCGTGGAACAGCTTTTCGCGCGGCTTCAGGTCGTAGGTTGCGGGCGGGGTCGCGCCGACCATGCGCTGGTCGACATGATTGGGGTCGTCCATCAGCGCGCCCATGCCGGAATGGGCTTCCAGCGCGACGCCGCTCGGCAGGTAAAGCGCCTTGGCCTTGATGTCATAGACCGCCGTCCGCGAATCGTAGCCGAGTGCGGCCAGATCCGGCGCTTTGGCGAACAGGCCGTCGCCAGGCGTCAGCGAGGCCAGCCTAATCTTGTCGGTGAATTTTTCGAAGAAGTTGCGGTTGTCGACCTTGGGATTGGTCTCGGCATAGGCCTGGCTGG
Source organism: Bradyrhizobium sp. 25ACV (assembly GCF_054863005.1). NCBI lineage: Bacteria > Pseudomonadati > Pseudomonadota > Alphaproteobacteria > Hyphomicrobiales > Nitrobacteraceae > Bradyrhizobium > Bradyrhizobium sp. 25ACV. Next base: position 31,126 of record NZ_JAVAYO010000019.1, on the reverse strand, counting down.
AGGCGATCTGGGCGGAGAAGTCCGCCTGGGTCGGGCGCGAGCGCGGCATCGGGATGGCGTCGGCACGCTGCGACGGCCTCGTCTCGTCAACCACGTGCCGGTCGTCATCGGTCAGGGTCGAGCGCCAATCGTCGCCCTGGAGCTTCTGGGCGAGCATCGCCTTGGCATCGCGGAGCTTGAGCTGGACCGCACTCAGGGCGGAACGCTCCATCGTCCGCAGGCCGAGCTCGCGGGCGGGCGGATTGCCGGACGCCGACGCGAAACGGTCCTCGAAAGACGGGCTATTGGCCGGCGGCAGTGCAGCGGTGACAAGCGGGGTCGTGTCGCCGATATCGACAACCCAGGCAGCAGCCCCCAGCGCCAGCGCGACGGCGGCCAGCGACAGCAGTACTCTCTCGGCTCGCCCGACACGGCGGCGCGACAACAGCCTCTCGGCATGTGCTGCGTCGGAAACCATCAGATCCCCAAATCGACCCCCGGGGGGCCCAACCCCCGCCCGGAGACTCTATACCAGCTACCACATTGGGAGCCAAAAGTTAGGCATAATCGCGGCCGGCAAGCCCTCCTAAGGTATCCAATGACCGATCCCTTCGATCTAGAGCGCTTCGTAACGGCCCAGAATCCGGTTTTTCGCGCCGTCCAGGGGGAGCTGGCCCGGGGCCGGAAGCAGACTCACTGGATGTGGTTCGTCTTCCCCCAGATCGCGGGCCTCGGCTTCAGCGCCATGTCGCAGCGCTACGCCATCGGCTCCCGCGCGGAGGCCAAGGCCTATCTCGCCCATCCCGTGCTCGGGGCGCGCCTGATCGAATGCACCGGGCTGGTGCTCGCGGTTCAAGGGCGGAGCATCAACGCCATCCTCGGCGCGCCGGACGATTCGAAATTCCGTTCGTCGATGACGCTGTTCGGTGCGGTGTCCGATGAGCCCGTGTTCGGCGAGGCGCTCGCCCGCTATTTCGCAGGCGAACGCGACGCCGCGACGCTGGAAATCCTTGCCACCCTCGGTCGCTAAGCCAGGCTCGCACCCGCGGCATACACCAGCGTAAACCCGCGATTAACACGGCCTGTCTATTTTCCGGAGAATATCTTTCTCCCCCGCGCCAATTGCCGGACAGATCATGAAAATCGGAACGCTGCTGACCACCGCCATCGTCTCGCTCTCGACCGTGGGCGGCGGCCTCGCCGTCTACGTCGCCGTGACCAAGTACCAGACGATGGAGCGGATCAGCGAGGCGCAAGGCCGCCTGGCGATCGTCCGCGCCGCCAGCGACATCCCGCGCTATCTCAACCCCGAGCGCGGCTTTTCCACCAACATCCTCTACGGCCCCGCCACGATCGACCCTGCGCTGCTCGCCGAACAGAACAAGCTGCGCAAGCAGACCGACGGCGCCCGCGACAGGATGAACGCGCTGCGCAAGGAGCTGCCCGGCTCGTTCGACGACGGCAACAGCATCGGCAGCCACATCGATGGCATCAATGCGAAATTCACCGCCTTGCGCGAGGCCATCGACAAGGCGCTCACCGGGCCGGCGGAGGCCCGCAAGGACGCGGCCAAGAAGATCGTCGCCGACAATGCCGTGCTCAACAGCGGCGTGACCGCGCTGCTGAACGAGCAGGTCCGCCGCATGGCGATCCTGAACGGCGACGCCTACCGGCAGGCCAGCTACGCCAACACCGCCATGACGTTGCGCGACGTCGGCGGCTTCAACTCCAGCCTGCACAAGAACCTCGTCGGCGGCAAGAAGCCGGCGACCGACGCAGAGAAGGCCGACATCGGCCGCTCGCAGGGCCGCAACGACCAGCTCGTGATGGCACTGCTGGAGTTGCGCGGCAATCCGGCAACGCCAGCGAACGTCGCCACCGCGCTCGAGAAGTTCAATTCGATCTATGTCGAGGAATTTGGCCGCGAGCTCAAGCTCGTCAAGGACGGCGCGGTCAGCGGCAAGTACGAACACGACATGGACACCTATTACGCCGCCACGCAGCGCGGCCTCGGCACCATCATCGAGGTCCGCGACGCGTTCTACGACAATGCCGAGCAGATCCTGGCCGGCGCCTCCTCGGCCGCACGCACCAGCTTCACCATCGCGCTTGCAGGCCTTGCCGCCGTGCTCGTCGCGAGCGTCGGCCTCATCGTGATGGTTCGCCGCCGCGTCTGCGCGCCGATCGTCGGCCTGACGAGCCGGATGTCGCGGCTTGCCGAGGGCGAGGTTGCGGACAGCATCCCGGGCGCCGAGCGCTCCGACGAGATCGGGGCGATGGCTGCCGCCGTCCAGGTCTTCAAGGACAACATGATCCGGGCCGACCGGCTTGCGGCCGAGAAGCAGGCCGAGAATGACGGCAAGATGCGCCGCGCCCAGGCGCTCGACGAGCTCACCCGCGCGTTCGAGGCCAAGGTCACCGAGCTCGTCGGCGGCCTGTCCCGGGCCTCCTCGACCATGGAAAGCACGGCACAGTCGATGACCTCGACGGCGGCCCAGACCAACAGCCAGGCCGCGGTCGTCGCCACGGCCTCGGAGCAGACCTCGACCAACGTGCAGACCGTCGCCAGCGCCACCGAAGAGCTGACCTCTTCGATCTCCGAGATTGGTCGTCAGGTCGCACAATCCACCGAGATCGCGGCCCGCGCCGTCGACAACGCCCGCCGCACCGGCGACACCGCGCGCACGCTCGCCGAGGGCGCGCAGAAGATCGGCGACGTCGTCACGCTGATCCAGAGCATTGCCGAGCAGACCAATCTTCTCGCGCTGAATGCGACCATCGAGGCCGCCCGTGCCGGTGAGGCCGGCCGCGGCTTTGCCGTGGTCGCCTCCGAAGTGAAATCGCTGGCGGGCCAGACCGCCAAGGCCACCACCGAAATTTCCGAGCAGATCACGGCGATCCAGACCGCGAGCGACGAGACCGTGGCCGCGATCCGCAACGTCGCCGACGTCATCGGCGAGATCGACCAGATCGGCACCGCGATCGCCGCAGCGATCGAGGAACAGGGCTCGGCGACCAAGGAGATCGCCCGCAGCGTCCAGGAGGCCGCCCGCGGCACCCAGGAGGTCAACACCAACATCGCAGGCGTGCAGCGCGCCGCCGACGACACCGGCGCGGCCGCAAGGGAGGTGCTCGGCGCCGCCGAGCAGCTCTCGACACAGTCGCGCGATCTCGCCAGCCAGTTCGACCGCTTCCTCGGCGAGGTCAGGGCGGCGTAGACAAGTTCAGTACGGCGGCGCCTTGCGCGCCCGCTGCGCCTTCGCCGCCTCGATCCACCAGGCGAGATCGTCGGCAAAGCGCGGGAACGAGCGCTCCAAGGCCTTGCCGCCGTCGCCGATCGGCTCGCCGTCGGCCGACAATGTCTGCGCGATCGGGCCGACCCCGATGGTGCTCGACACCACAACCATACCCATCTCCGACAGCGTGCCGTGCCAGGCCGTTGCGGCGCGCGCGCCGGACAGCCGGCCGGCCGAATAGCTCACGATCGCGGCCGGGCGCCAGAACCACTCTTCGAGGAAATGGTCGGTGAGATTCTTCAGGCCGGGCTGGATGCCCCAATTGTACTCGCCGGTGACGAAGACGAAGCCGTCGGCGTCGCGGATCTGTCCGGCCAGCGTCTCCAGCGCTTCGGGTGCCGAACCCTTCGGATACTCCTTGTACATGCGGTCGAGCATCGGCAGGCCGATCGCCTTGGCGTCGATGAAGGTGACATCGTCGCCGCGCTCGCGCAGCCGATTGATGACAAAATTCGCAAGGCGGATGCCCATGCGGTCGGAACGGTAGGAACCGTAGAGGACGAGGATGCGATTGCTCATGGCCGGACGGTAGCACAAAACCGGCGTCCGGCCCTACTCGATCCGTCAACTATCGCCCGCGTCCGCGCTCCAGCGTTTGCGACGGCGTCTCGCCAAACTGGTCGCGGTAACTTCGGGAGAAATCGCTGAGATGCCAGAAGCCGAACGCAAGAGCCACCGCCTTGACGCTGTCGGCGCCGGCGAGCAGCCGCCGGCGCACCAGCCACAGCCGGCGCAGGCGCAAGTAACGGTGCAGGCTCATGCCGCGATAGCGGCGGATGACGTCGTGCATGGTGCGGACGGACAGTCCGAGCTTGCGGGCAATCTCCTCGCTATAGATCGGCTGCGAGAGGCACTGAGGCGATTTGACGCTGCACCTCCTCGATGACGGTGTAGGCCGCGCCGCCGCTGCCAATGACCACGACTGGACGTGCACGTTGCGAGCCATTGAAGCGAATGGGGACGTTGAGGTCGTCCATCGTGAAGCCGATCGCCGTGCAATTCCCGACGAGCTGTGCATCAACGACCCGGGGAAAGGCGCGCGTCAAATTCACGTCGCACCCAGGCAACGACAGAATTGTCTGCTCAGACGAAATCTTCCGTACGAAAGGCGTGAACTCGAAATTCAGCCCGTGTATGGCGCTTCGAAATTCGTCGACATCTGAAAAACGAAATGTCTTGAGTGCCAGCCTGGGCACGTCATCAATGCTGTTCATGAAAATACGAAACCCGGTGTCGCAATCGACGCGCATCCGGCAACGGTGCCGATCCGCCTCCCCCTTTTTGGTTTCTCGTCGGACCTGAAGAATCAATCCTAACGTGTCCCAATCAATTGGGAAGAGTCCAGCTGAAAGGACAAGCCCGGACGTCGAGCCTTGCCGAATTTCGATAGCATTTCCCGAAAATGCCGCGGTGCATTAATACCCTGGGATTTAATTCTCAAAATTAAAAATTAACACCTTTGAGGCCCAATAAAGCTCGTTAAATCGTATAGCTATTTTATTTCAGGCTCCTGCCATGATGGCAAATTCGCCTGCTGATATTTTGGTCGAGTTGGAGGATGCGGTCGCAACTTGCCCGCTGGATCGCTGCGCTCGCATCCTCGAAGGCATTTTGCAGCTGCTCACCGGCAGCCGCGACCGGCCTCAGGAATTGCTGGCCAGTGTGGTCGACGGCGTCCTGCTTCGATTGACGGAGCGGGTCGAGGCCAGCGCATTGATTCAACTCGGCGCGGCGCTTGCCGAGCTCAAAGTGGCTCCGCCGAAGACCCTGCAACGTCTTGCCTTACACGACGATCCCGGCGTGGCCTGCCCCGTTCTGCTCAAATCGCAGGCACTCTCCCCGTCCGATCTCGAAACGATCGCGATTTCGAGCGGCGAACCTCAGCAACTCGCGATCGCTGTCCGAGCGCGCATCGAACCCCGATTGACCGAGACGCTCATCAAGCGCGGCGGCCGCGCCGTTCACCTTGCGCTGATCAGCAACGCAGGGGCACGGTTCTCCGATGCCGCCTACGTCGCGCTCGTTGAGACGTGCGCAAGCGATGACGAACTCACGAAGGCCCTGGCGCTCAGACCAGGCACGCCAGATCCGGTCCTGCGGAAGTTGCTGCCGGCCTCGCCGGCCCCCGACGAACGCGCGGAGTCAAAGGCTTCCACCGTCTCGTGTCCTCGAGCGGCAGCGCCGATCGTGCCCATGCTGCCTAGCGCGGCCGCCTATGCAAGCGCACGGCCGGAGATCGTCGCGCTCAACCGCACCGGCAAGCTCAACGATTCCGCGGTGAACCGCTTCGCGATCCGCGGCGAGACCGCCAATTTGTTCACGGCCTTGTCGGTGCTTTCGGGGACCCCCATCGAGATCGTCGAGCACATCATGACCGACGGCGATTGCGAAGGCCTGGTGATGGCCTGCCGGGCGTCGCGGCTGAACTGGCAGACCACGCTTGCCATCCTGAGTAACCGCAGCGGCACCAGGCTTTCCTTTGCCGAGCGCGAACGCGCACAACACGTTTTCGAGACGCTGCTTCTGTCGACCAGTCAGTGGACGGTGCGTTGGGGGGAAATCGCCGCAAGCGTCAAGGAGAGCAGTCGGCGAGATCGCGGCGCAAAAACGGGGGGTAGCCGATGAAGTTCGACGGCCGCAAGGCGGCGCGCGTGCGGATGGACCACAGACAGGCCGTCAATCTGATGGGCTCTGACGGCACATGGCGGCGCAGCTGCGTTCTGCTCGACGTGTCGCAGACAGGCGCAAAGGTCGAGGTCGAGGGCACGCTGGACGTGCTGCAGGCCAAGGAATTCTTCATGCTGCTGTCGTCGACCGGGCTCGCCTATCGGCGCTGCGAGCTGGTCTGGATCGATGGCACCACGGCCGGCATTCACTTCGTCACCGCTGATGGCAAAAAGAAGCCGGCGAGCGCACCCTCGGCCGCGACGCAGACCGCCGCCCGGAGCAAATAGGCCAACAATTCATCCCAATTATTGCAATCCACGATAGTCCAGGTCGAGCCGTGCAGAACGCGCGAACCATCCTCAGCCCCGTCAACGCGGACGGCATCCGCGAGAAGGAAGCGGCCCGCTCCTTCGTGCATGTGCTGGCGGATACGTCCGACAGGCTGGCCGGCGTCTGCACGATCCTTGAGGACCGTTTCGCCATCGCCGGCGAACGGCTGGACGCCGAAGCCAAGCTGTCGCAGGTGCCCGCCGCCATCGTCATCCGCGCGGACCTGCGCGACGTCGACAATATCGCTGCCCTCAAGAGACGGGCCGGCAAGCTCGCCAAGGCGAAGAAGCGGATATTTCTCCTCGAGCACAGCTCTCACGTCGGTATCTCGCAAGCCTACGCGCTCGGGGCGACTCACGTCCTGTCCGGTACGATCAACCGGCCCAAACTACTGTCTGCGCTGTGCGATCCGGCGGATCCGTCCTCCGCCGCGCCGGGCGAGATGGCACGGTCCGACAACGCGGTCGAGGCCGCGGCAACGGCGATCGCCTCGATGTTTACGGCCGTCACCCTTGGCCAGCCCCTCGACGTCGATGGCACCAAGGAGGCCGGCCGCCAGATCGCCGACCGCATAACCCAGCGCGGCCTTTCGGAATGGCTCACGACGGTGCGACGCCATCACGAGGGAACCTATCAGCACTGCCTGCTCGTGACCGGCGTCGCCATCGACTTCGGCCTGAGCCTCGGTGTCGGAAGAGCCGATCTGGAGCGCCTCTACTCGGCGGCCATGTTCCACGACATCGGCAAGGCGCAGATCCCGCTCGCCATTCTCGACAAGCCGGGCCGCCTCGATGCGGAGGAACGTGCCCTGATCGAGACCCATCCGGCCGCTGGCCATGAGTTTCTAAAGAGCCACGACAAGATTTCGCCGGAGATCCTCGATGCCGTTCGCCATCATCACGAATATCTCGACGGGAGCGGCTATCCCGATGCGCTCTGCGCCGAGAGCATCGGCGACGTCGTAAGGATTCTCACGATCTCCGACATCTTCGCAGCGCTGATCGAGCACCGGCATTACAAGCCCACCATGCCTCGTGCGGAAGCCTACGACGTCCTCTGCGGGATGAGCGGAAAATTGGAGAAAGCGCTGGTGACCTCGTTCAAGCAGGTCGCGCTCACGCGATAAGGCTGGCGGGCCTATGGCGATGGCCGCGAAGCGAGCCCGGCTAGTGCGTGGCGCGATGGCTGGCGCGGTGCGGGATGGACCGGCAGGCCAGCCCGTCGGCCAGCAGCTTCATATCCTCATGCCGGCCGCTGCGAATCAGCCGGCCGAACTCTTCGGGTGTGAAAGGAAGACTTGGATCAGCATCGATGGGGCGCCGCAGCCGCGGGCCGAAGAACCATCGAACCAGGCTAGCCAGCCGCCGCATGTCAATTCCCTCGCGCCAGCAACAAACCTCTCAGTCTGCATATTGTTCCTCCCGCATCTTCGAGATTGCAAGAGGCCGCGAACGACTCCGCACCAAAAAAATTTTGCGAGAGAATAATCTCCTCTTCATCGTGCTAATCGGCAAAACCCACGTAGCGCACGAACTCTTCGTTATGCTCGCGGTCCGAGCGAACGGCGTTCGCGGCAAAGTCGTCGTCGGGATAGCCCATCGCGACGCAGGTCATGATCACCTCGTCCTCCGGAATTTTCGCGACCTCGCGCACGATGTCGGAGCGCATGATGCCATGCCCGTTGATGACAGAGCCGAGACCGCGGTCCCACGCCGCGAGCCCGATGCCGTAGCAGAGCGCACCGAGATCGAAATGGCAGACTGCGCCGGGATCGAGCACGCGGTCGTAGGTCGAGATCAGCGAGACCGGCGCATCGAATTGGCGGAAGCCGTGCAGCACCCAGTCTTGCCGCATATCGTGCACGCTCTGGTATTCGCCGTGGCTGATGATGTCACGCTTGACCGTGGCCCGCCGCTCATCCGGTTGCCGATGCGGCGCGCAGAATCTATGCTAAGCGGCAAGCAAGACCAAGAACCCTGGAGGACCACAGCCATGGCCGCGCCACTCGATCCCGTCATCGCCCAGATCATTCCGCTCATGCCGATGCGCGATCCCACGGTCATGACGCCACAGAGCGCCCGCGATTCCTTGCGCGCACTGGCTGCCTCGCGCGCCGCCATCCCGCCGCCGCCCGTCGACAGCGTCGAGGATATCAAGGTGAAAGGCGGCGCCGGCCCGCTTCCTGCACGCGTCTATCGGATCGGCAGCACGCCCGCGCCAACCGTGGTGTTCTTCCACGGTGGCGGCTGGGTCGCGGGCGACCTCGAGACCCATGACCGGCAGGCGCGCAACCTTGCGATCGAGACCGGCGCCGTCGTCATCTCCGTCGACTATCGCCGCCCGCCGGAGACGCGCTTTCCGGGCGCGTTCGAGGACGCCTTCGCCGCCGTGAGTGATATCTTCGACCGCGTCGCGGAATTTGGCGGAGACGCAAAACGCCTCGGCGTTGCCGGCGACAGCGCCGGCGGCAATCTCGCCGCGACCACTGCGATCGCTTGCCGCGATGCTGGCATCAAGCTGGCCGCGCAGTTACTGGTCTACCCCGTGACCGACGTCCTCGGCGCTTACGCCGACGCGCGCGAGAACGCGCGCTATCCCTCGCGCGCCGAGAATGCCGAGGGCTATTTTCTGACGCGTGCCACGATGGAATGGTTTTGTGGCCATTATCTCGCCGATGCTGGCCATGCCCTGGATTGGCGCGTCTCGCCACTGCGGGCCGCCTCACTTGCGGGCCTCGCGCCCGCGATCGCGACCACCGCCTGGTTCGATCCCCTGCGCGACGAGGGCGCTGCCTATGCGCGGGCGCTGGAGGCCGCCGGCGTGCGGGTCAAGCATCACGAGGGCCCCGGCCTGATCCACGGCTATTTTGGCATGGGCGACGCCTCGGACGTCGCGCGTGCCGAGGCGCAGCGCGCGCGAGCCGACTTCAAGGCCCTGCTCATGCGAGGAGTCTAAATCGCGCTAGGCGCTCTGCGCCGGCTGCGCCGCGGTGTGCCCCAGGTTTCGTCCCAGTCCTGACCGGCGGCGTCGACCACGCGGCCGTCGGCTTCGAAGAACTTGTTCGGCACCTGGAAGATCGCCAGGATCAGAGCGCCATCCGGGCACCAGGCTGCATGCCGGCTGCCCGGCTCGCGCCAGACGAATTCGCCGGCCTTGCAGGCGATGCCCTTGGCCGGCCCTTCCTTGTCGACGAGCGCGCCTTCGATCACCCAGCTCTGCTCGATGCCGACATGCTCGTGATCAGGCAGCACCGATCCCGGCGCAAATCGCATCAAGGCGGTCATCAGGCCAGTGCGGCGATCGAACAGCAGCGTCTTGGCCTCGCAGCCGGGAAAGCGTGTCGTCTGCCAATCCATGTCGTGAGGCCGAACCAGATGCGAATGCTGATCGGCGGCTTCCTGGCGTTTCGGGATCACGGCCTCCATCACGATGCTCCGTCCGGCTAAGCTGGCCAAGCCTAGCAGCATTGCCCGCCGCGGTCAGCGAGCAGTGCAACAAGAAGCGCGCCTGCGCGACTCCCGCTCGAAAAATCGCCAGCCGGACCGGACGGCAGGCCCTCATCCAGCTTGATTGCGCCACGATTCCGGGCTCCAATCTCTTCGCCATTTCTGGTTTACGGAGACACCCATGATGAAGCGGATTTTCCTGGCTGCAATCGTTGCCACCTTTGCGGCAGGCTCGGCCTTCGCGCAAGAAACCTGCGAGAGCAAGGCGGTCGGCAAGGACGGCAAGGCGCTCGCCGGCGCTGCCAAGACCTCGTTCCTGAAGAAGTGCAAGGCCGATGCCTGCACGCCCAAGGCCGTCAGCGCCGACGGCAAGCCGCTCGCCGGCGCCGCCAAGAACAGCTTTATGAAGAAGTGCGAGGTCAGCGCGTAAGGCGGCGCCGTTATCCAACGCACTCTCGTGCCCCGGACGCAGCGCAGCGCTTCTTCAGCGGTGCGCTGCAGAGCCGGAGCCCATGCTTCCATATGCATGGTTCGATGGATGGGTCCCGGCTCTGCGCAGCGTTACACGCTGCAGCGCGTCCGGGACACGAGACCTCCGGGTCGAGCCCACTGCCGGTTTCGCCATCACTCCCGCTTGAACTTGTAATCGAACGCCCCATCCCGCGGCCTGATCCATCCCACCGTCGGCGCCGGGAAATGAACCGGCAAGATCAGCGTGTCGGTGTCCGCCACGGAGGCGAAGAATTTTCGCCGCGAGAGCGTCGACTGATTCGGGTCCCAATCCGGCTTCGCCGACCAGCCCGGCTCGCGGCACTGGATCTGGTGATGCATGAGGTCGCCCGCGACCACCGCGCGCTGGCCCTTCGAAAAAATGTTCACGCAGCAATGACAGGGCGAGTGCCCCGGCGTCGGCGTCAGCGTGATGGTATCATCCAGCGCGTAATCGTCGTCGACCAAGAGCGCCTGCCCGGCTTCGACGATCGGCAGGCAATTGTCGCGAAACACCGTGCCGGGCGGATTGCTGCCCTTGGCATTCTCCGCCTCCCAGGCCGCGTATTCACCCTTGTGGAAGACATATTTCGCATTCGGAAACGTCGGCACCCAGCGGCCGTCGCGTAAACTCGTGTTCCAGCCGGTGTGGTCGATATGCAGATGCGTGCAGAACACGTAGTCGATCTGCTCAAAACCGATGCCGAGCGCGAACAGCTCGTTGCGCCAGCGCTCCTTGCCGGGAAAATCGAACGGCGGCGGATGGCCCTTGTCCTCGCCGGTGCAGGTATCGACCAAAATGGTGTAGCGCGGCGTGCGCACGACAAAGGTCTGGTAGGTGATGACCATCATGCCACGCGCGGCGTCGAACACCTCCGGCTCCATCGTCGGCAGATGACGGGCGAACACGCCCTCGTCATAGGCTGGGAAGAAATCCCGCGGCCGCCGCCACGGCCCTTCCCGCTCGACGACCGCGTCGATGGTGATGTCGCCGATCCGGAGTTGCTTCATCGCCGTTTCACTCCCTTTTTCTGCAGGAGCGTAGCGACTGGCATGGGGCCGTTCAAGCCGCGCGATGCGGACAGCGCCCCTGCAAAGCGATCGCCGCAAATCAACCTCAAATACCGCTGAGGGTAATCGCGGAATTGGGAATCATCTGTGGGCCGGAAACTCAGATTCGCGACGACAGCCATCATCGCCGTCGCGGTAGGCGTCTACATCAACAACACCAGCCTTCTGGCGCCGCATCAGGGCGGCAAGCCGGTGTTGCTTGCCCATCGCGGCATGGCGCAACGCTTCGATGAGCGCGATGTGAAGAACGACACCTGCACCGCCGCGCGGATGCTGCCGCCGACCCACGATTATCTCGAGAACACCCTTCGCTCGATGCGCGCCAGTTTCGACACCGGCGCCGACGTGGTCGAGCTCGACGTGCATCCGACGACCGACGGCGAATTCGCCGTATTCCACGACTGGACGGTCGATTGCCGTACCGACGGCCACGGCGTCACGCGCGAGCAGAGCATGGCGAAGCTGAAAATGCTCGACATCGGCTACGGCTACACCGCCGACGACGGCAAAACCTTCCCGTTCCGCGGCAAGGGGATTGGGATGATGCCGACATTGTCGGAGGTGTTGGCCACCTTCCCTGACAAGAAACTCCTCATCAACGTGAAGAGCCGAGACCCGAACGAAGGCGAGACACTTGCCGGCGTGTTGAATGCGCTGCCGGCCGAGCAGCGCCGCACGGTCATGGTTTATGGCGGCGACGAGCCGATCGGCGCGATCCGTCGCCTTACCTCTGACGTCCGCACGATCTCGCGCGCCGCCATCCGGGGCTGCCTGATCCGTTATATCAGCTATGGCTGGACCGGCCTGGTCCCGGCGGCCTGCCGCAACGCGATGGTGCTGGTGCCGATCAACGCCGCACCCTGGCTATGGGGCTGGCCCGATCGCTTCCTCGCACGCATGAACGGCGTCAACAGCGCGGTGTTCGTGCTCGGTCCCTACAGCGGCGGAGAGTTCTCCACCGGCATCGATACGCCGGAAGCGTTCGCGCGGTTGCCGCAAGGCTATTCCGGCGGCATCTGGACCAACGAGATCGAGGCCATCGCCAAGACTGCGGGCAAGGTTGCGGGAAAGAGCAAAGATTAGCTCCGCAACCCCGGCGCTTCCTGCCCGGTGCGCGCGACATATTCCGTGTAGCCGCCGCCGAACTGATGGATGCCTTCCGGTGTCAGCTCCAGCACCCGGTTCGACAACGTCGCCAGAAAATGCCGGTCATGCGAGACGAACAGCATGGTCCCCTCGAAATCCGCCAGCGCCGTGATCAGCATTTCCTTGGTGGCGAGGTCGAGATGGTTGGTCGGCTCGTCCAGCACCAGGAAGTTCGGCGGGTCGAACAGCATCTTGGCCATCACCAGCCGCGCCTTCTCGCCGCCTGACAGCACGCGGCAGCGCTTCTCGACGTCGTCGCCGGAGAAGCCGAAGCAGCCGGCGAGCGCGCGCAGGCTTCCCTGCCCCGCGGTCGGAAACGCGTATTCGAGCGACTGAAACACCGTCTGCTCGCCGTCGAGCAGGTCCATGGCGTGCTGGGCGAAATAGCCCATCTTGACGCTGCCGCCGACTGCCACCGTGCCATCATCGGGCTCGCTCGCGCCCGCGACGAGCTTGAGCAGCGTCGACTTGCCGGCGCCGTTGACGCCCATCACGCACCAGCGCTCCCTGCGCCGGATCATGAAATCGAGCCCGTCATAGATCCGCTTGCTGCCATAACCCTTGTGCACGTTCTTGAGCGCCACGACATCCTCGCCCGAACGCGGTGCCGGCGGAAAGTCGAAGGCCACGCTCTGGCGACGGCGCGGCGGCTCGACGCGCTCGATCTTGTCGAGCTTCTTCACCCGGCTCTGCACCTGGGCCGCATGCGAGGCGCGCGCCTTGAAGCGCTCGATGAACTTGATCTCCTTGGCGAGCATCGCCTGCTGGCGCTCGAACTGCGCCTGCTGCTGCTTCTCGTTCTGCGCGCGCTGCTGCTCGTAGAATTCGTAATCGCCGGTGTAGGTCGTGAGCGAGCCGCTATCGATCTCGATCACCTTGGAGATCACGCGATTGATGAACTCGCGGTCATGCGAGGTCATCAAGAGCGTGCCTTCGTAGTCGTGCAGGAATTTTTCCAGCCAGATCAGGCTTTCGAGGTCGAGATGGTTGCTCGGCTCGTCGAGCAGCATCACGTCCGGGCGCATCAAGAGAATGCGCGCCAGCGCGACGCGCATCTTCCAGCCGCCGGAGAGTTTTCCGACGTCGCCGTCCATCATCTCCTGGCTGAAGCCAAGACCGGACAGCGCTTCGCGCGCGCGGCCGTCGAGCGCATAGCCGTCGAGCTCCTCGAAACGGTGCTGCACCTCGCCGTAGCGGGTGATGATCTCGTCCATCTGGTCGGCCTTGTCAGGATCGGCCATGGCGGCCTCGAGCTCGCGCAGCTCGGCCGCGACCTCGCTGACAGGTCCTGCCCCGTCCATCACCTCGGCCACGGCACTGCGGCCCGACATCTCGCCGACATCCTGGTTGAAATAGCCGATGGTGATGCCGCGATCGGTCGAAACCTGCCCCTCGTCGGGCAGTTCCTCACCGGCGATCATCCGGAACAGCGTGGTCTTGCCGGCGCCGTTCGGCCCGACTAGGCCGATCTTCTCGCCCTTGTTGAGGGCGGCGGAGGCTTCAATGAACAGGATCTGGTGGCCGGCTTGCTTGCTGACGTTGTCGAGGCGGATCATGACTGTCTTTTGGGGGATTTTTGCGTTGCAGCGTCATAGGGCATGCCGGCGCTGAGGGGAAGCCCGGCGGGGTACGGATTCCTGCCCGCGCGGGCGCCAATTCGGTCATTTCACCAGAAGCTTGGGGCACATTAACCTCGACCGCCCGCGTCATTGCCATCTCGCTTGAGTTTATGGGCCGCATGATCGGTTCGCCGCAGCGAATTGGCTGAGGGCTGGATCCGACCTCGAACGTCACTCGGCCGATTTGTCTTGCTTGTGCCGGAAGGGATCGGCGCTGTCATCGTGACCGCTGCGGCTGCTGAAGAACATCAGCGCCATCAGTCCGCATCCGATCAGCAAGGAGAAAAATGTGCCAAGGCCTAGCGCGATCCAGCCGTGCTTGCCGATCTCGACCCCGCTGCTGGCATTCCATACCGAAACGGCCCAGACACCGGTCAAAATCAGGATCATGGCCAAAACGGCGAGCAGGAGGATCTGGCCCTTGCTGATGCGTTCCATGGTCACGCCTCCTGATGCTTGCCGGACCAACAAGCTGCGCCAGAGGCCGTTCCTCGACGCGTCCGAGAGCAACTTCCGCTTCGGGCATCGGCGTCATGATCTTTGCCTCGGCGCCGATACCGAACTCGCCACAGGGCCCGTGAATTTGATCGCGGTCGCTAGCGGATGGCCCCGAGGCGTTCTGATGACACCCTTTCGCTTTTTTACACATTAACGGCGCGACCATGTCGGCATGGGCCGGTCTCGATCGTCCTCGGGTGGACACTGCTCGGAAGTGCCCTGTATGGACCCGTGACGTGAAGTGATGTCGTCGCCTCGAGCCGTCAAAGTGAACCTGGAGCAATGCCCATGAGAATTACCGTCGAGACCAACGTAGCCGCCCCCGTCGATCAGGTCTGGCGTGCCTATACGACGCCTGCCGACATCGTGAAGTGGAACGCCGCGTCCGACGACTGGCATACGACCAGGGCTACGGTTGACTTGCGTGATGGCGGCGCGTTCTCGTCGCGCATGGAGGCCAAGGACGGCAGCATGGGTTTCGACTTCGCCGGCACTTACACGAAGATCGTTGAACAGAAGCGGATCGAATACGCGTTCGGCGATCGAAAGGCCGAAGTCGAGTTCTTGCCCGGCCCAAACGGCGTTGTCGTCCGCGTCGTTTTCGATGGCGAACCGACGCACTCGGTCGAGCAGCAGCAAGGCGGTTGGCAGGCGATCCTCGACAGTTTCGCGCGGTATGTGGAGGCAAAACAAAACAAGTCGTGACGTCGTGTGTAGGCAGGAGATGGAGATCCTGACAGGCGTGGTCGGATTTCCGCGGAGTACCTGACGGAAACTGAATAGTCCGCTTGGGATCGCCGCTGACGTCCGACAGGCGGCGACCGAGGCCAGCCACGGGCCAACGCGCGGACATTCGGCACGCTTCCCAATCGCGCGAAAACACGGTCATATGGCGTCCGGAGACACTTGGCGTATTGGCGCCAGGTGTCCGCTTCCACGGGGAGGCTGCGCGTGAAGGAACTCGCTGGAAAGACTGCGTTCGTGACCGGTGCAGCGTCGGGCATTGGACTGGGGATCGCGACCGCTTTCGCTCAAGCGGGCGCTAAAGTCATGCTTTGCGACATTGAAGAAGCGGCTCTGTCCGCAGCGCTCGAGCAACTGAGGCTCACCAACGTCGACATCGACGGCGTGAAAGCGGACGTTTCACTCAAAGCCGAACTCGTGGCGGCCGCCGAAGCCACGACTGCCCGCTATGGCAAGGTGCACATCCTCGTCAACAATGCGGGCGTCGGCGGCGGTGGGCCTTATGGCGCCTGGACCGAGGCCTCGTGGAACTGGACCTTGGGCGTCAACCTGATGGCGACCATTTGGGGGATCGAGATTTTCGGGCCGTTGATCGAGCAGCATGGCGAGGGTGGACACATCGTCTCCACAGCCTCGATCGCTGGCCTTATTTCAGGGGAGAGCAATGCATACAACGTCTCCAAGTATGGCGTTGTCGCGCTGTCCGAGGGCCTGCGGCGTGAACTCGCGCCGCGAGGGATTGGTGTATCGGTGTTGTGTCCAGGGGTCATCCGCACCCAAATCATGAACTCAAGACGCAATCTCCCCAAACGCTTCGAAGGGGGGCTGCCTGCCTTGCCGACTTCGGGCCCGCGTGCCGAGCGGATCAATATGCTCCGGGAACGAATCTCTCAGGGCATAGAACCCAACTATGTCGGTGAACTCGTCCGCGAAGGCGTCGAAAAGGACTTGCCCTATATCTTCACCGATTTGGAATTTGAGCCGATGGTCGAAGCGCGCTTCGCCGCAATCAAGCAAGGCTTTGACCACATCCGCGGGCGCACCCCGCAACGCTGAGCGCGCCGCCGCTTTCATCATAGCGGCCAAAACAATCATTCTGACAGGCTGAAACCGGCTTCAAAACCGTTGCGCAGTGGACCGCCAATGTCTCAATCGGTTCAAAACTGCCCTCGGCAGTCAGTATGACCCTGGTCAGGTCATCTCTGGGAAGCGGACATCGCCGCTCTCAGGGCTGAAGTCAGCCAAGGGCCAAAACGGACAATGCGCTGGGGTATGAGCTAAAGTGGACATCTATCAATCAACACCGCAGGACATGCAATGGGACGTTCCGTCCAGTCTCCACTAACACTCTTCGATAGCCTGCAATTTGGGTTCGCCCAGGTCTCTATCGTGCCCACGCCCTTCGGCGATGCAGTTCATGTTTCGGGACAGGTAGCCTGGGACGCGGACCGCAACATAGTGGGTGCGAATGACATCGGCATTCAACTGAAGAAAAGTCTGGAGAATTTAGCCACAGCGTTGGCGTCGGTCAGCGCGACGCTCGATCAAGTCGGCGCAATAAGACTTTACATCCGGCAAAGCCATATCGACCAAGGCAAGGCGATTAGCGACGCACTGATGGAAACCTTTGGTGACCGGCCACCGTGTGCTACTTGGATAGGTGTGCCGAGCCTGGCGCGAGAGGAATTCTTAATTGAGGTTGAGCCGTCAATTATCTTCGTTGCCGGAAGCTGAGTGATGTCTCTTGCGGGTCACTAGCTGACATCGCCGCGCCGACGCGTCGAGGGCCGCTTCATCTCAGCAACCGGACATCCGCCCTTGCGAGCAAACGTGCTAAGCCCTTCTCATCAACCTGAGCGAAGCCGCCAGCCGCAAGCTGCGCTTGCCCGCGAGTGCGATGCCTTCGAGCTCGCCGCTATCCTCGTTGCAGGTCCCCGAGAAGCCGATCCCGACCTCATAGCCGCCAAACACGGGGTTCTCGCCCTTGGCCGGCGTGTGCTCCTGGTTGAGCATCTCGCCCTTCCAGCGGCCGTCCGCCGAAGAGTAAGAGCCGAGATAGTAGAAGAACGCATCGCCGCCGAGGATGCGGCCGTCGATCAGCAGCATCACGCCGGAGAGCCCTGCATCGACGCCGTCGAGCGCGCGCAGACCCATCCCGTAAAGCCCGTTGGCGATGCCGCCCGGCCCGATCGTGCCGCGTGGTGGCAGCGCCCCGTCATCGAGACGCGTCAGATTGGCCCAGAAGCCCGCGCCCGGCATGGTGTCCGCGCCGCCCGCAAGACGAATCTGGTTGCCGTGCAGCCGGCCGCGTGCGCCGATCCTGGCGACGTCGGCGCCCATCAGCGGCTTGTAATGGGGATCCTCGTTATGTCGCTCGGTGATCACCTCGGCGATGATCTCGCCATCACGCTCGACATAGGTGCCAAGATGCGCGAAGGCCGAATTACCGCCCAGCATCTTGCCGTCGTGCAGGCACATGATGCTGCGCCCGAACGCATCGTTGACGCCGTATTCAACCTTGTAGAGTCCGTCCAGCAACGCAATGAACCCGCAAAATCGGAAAAGAATCGTGGGCTACCTAGCACTGCTGCCCCAGCCAGGCCATCCGGCTTTTCCGCGCAGGGGCCTTGCGGAACCTCCGCCTGCACGATGCCTTCATGCCTCTGATTTGCCCGACGGGTCAAACATCCATTTCGCCTAATCCGCAGGCAACGATTTCGTTTGATCTGCTATTTCAAAGGCTTGGCTACTGTGCATGGGGTTGTTTTTGCGTTTTTTGCTTGCCGCGGGCTCATCAGGCGTCAGTGACGCTTGAAATACTGCACCTCGCGCTCGTGCTTCTCGGCGGCCGCACGGCTCCGGAAGGTCCCGAGGTTACGACGCTTGCCGGTCTTCGGATTCACCTTGCGTGAATAGAGGCGGTATTCGCCCGATGCCAGTTTGCGGATCATGATCGCGCTCCGTTGTGTCTTGAGATCAACGGCGTCCACGCGATTGAGGTTCCGTCGCGTGTAGCTCTGCTCAGAAACACAGCGTGGTGACGAGCTTGCCCTGCTTGTCCTTGATCGCGTAGGGGCAGCGCAGCCGCTCCAGCGCCTTCTTGGCGTCCTCGTCGCCGAGCGCGGCGGCGCGCTCGTAATAGGTCTTGGCGGCGTCCTTGTCCTTTGCGCCGCCGCGGCCGCCTTCCGCGAAGGCCCCCATTCGCTCCAGCGCGCCGGGATGGTTTTGCGCCGCCGCCTTCTCGAACAGCCCACGCGCCGCGACGTCGTCCTTTGCACCGCCCGTGCCTTCGGAGAGCATCAGGCCGAGCTGATACTGCGCCTCCGCATTGGTCTCGGCCGCCTTGCCGAGCAGCGCCCGCGCCTGCGCGGGATCGGCCGGCGCGGCGCCACCTGCACCGCCGAGCGCACCGAGGTTGCTGACGCCGCGGGGGTTGCCTGATTGCGCCGCCTTCTCGAACAGTTTTCGCGCCTGCGCCTCGTCCTTGGCGATGCCGGAGCCGGTGCCATAGGCAACACCGAGCTCGACCATGGCTGC
The DNA here is from genome assembly GCF_054863005.1 of Bradyrhizobium sp. 25ACV. Taxonomy (NCBI): domain Bacteria; kingdom Pseudomonadati; phylum Pseudomonadota; class Alphaproteobacteria; order Hyphomicrobiales; family Nitrobacteraceae; genus Bradyrhizobium; species Bradyrhizobium sp. 25ACV. Next base: position 12,304 of record NZ_JAVAYO010000019.1, on the reverse strand, counting down.
GCTCGATCCCTTGTCGGCGGCCTTGCGCCAGGCGACGATCGCCTCCGCCGTCTGCCGGTTGGCCGCGTAAGCGCGGCCGAGCGCGAACATCGCGCGGCGCGAGGACGGAGCGGCCTGCTTGCAGAACCTGATCGCCGTCGCGACGTCGGAAGACGCGATCTCCGCGACGCCCCTCACGTCAGCCGGCTTGTCGGGATCGCTGGGATCGGCCGCGACCCGGTCGCACAACACCAGATCGGCCGATTGCGCGCGCGCCGCCAAGGGCGCGGCGAGCACCAGGACGATGGCAAGGAGACAAGTCCGCATGGTCGTCACTTGCGTCCCCGCCCCGGCAAATTCAAGGCTCGAGTCCCGATTGGCGCAGGACGGGTACGACCTCGGGCGATGCCAGATAGCGCAGCAGCCGGTCCGCGGCGTCGGCATGCTTCGCCCCTGCCATGCGGCCGGCGGAGAACACCGCCGGTGTCTGCAATTCCTGCGGGATCGGACCGACCACCTCGATGCCGGCGACCTGCTTCAGCTCGCTGATCTGCTGCACGGCGAGATCGGCCTCGCCGCTGACGAGACGCTCCGCCGTAAAGCCCTGCTCGACGATGGTCGCCTTTGCGTTGATCTCGGCTGCGATCCCCATCCGCACGATCAACTGGGCGAAGTAGACGCCGCTCGCACCTAGCCGCGAATAGGCAATGGACCGCGCTGCGAGCAGCGTCCTGCGCAGTGCCGCTTCGCTTCCGATATCGGAATGCGCCTGCCCTGCCCGCACCGCAATGCCGACATAGGAACGCGCCAGATCGGCCGCGCTCTCGGCCAGCACGCGGCCCTCGCCGATCATCTCATCCAGCCCCTCGCGCGTGAGGATCACGAGGTCGGCGGCCTCGCCGTCGCGCAGGCGCTTCAGCAAAGCGAGGGTCGGCGCGAAGTCGGCATCGATGCCGACGCCGGTTGCGGCTTCGTACGCGGACGACAGGCTGCGCATCGCACCCATCAGGCCGAGCGTCGAGAGCATGCGAAGGTTTTCCATGAGCGATTTCCGTCGCGATCAGGCGCGATGCATCAGCTTGAGCGCGGCGGTCAGGCGCAGGCTGCGCTTGCCGGCAAGCGCAGTCGCCTCCAGCACCGCCTGCTCCGCATCGTAGCTGCCCGAGAAGCCGATACCGACCTCGTGGCCGCCGAAGATCGGGTCATCCTTCGCCGGCGTGTGCTCCTGGTTGAGAATCTGGCCCTTCCAGCGCCCGTTCGCGGCGGTGTAGCTGCCGAGATAGTAGAATGCCGCATCGCCGCCGAGAATGCGGCCCCGGTTGAGCAGCATCACGCCGGTGAGGCCGCCATCGAGACCGTCGAGCATGCGCAGGTGGATTGAGTAGAGGCCGTCGGCGATGCCGGCTTCGCCGACGCCACCGGCGATCGGCACCTCGTCTTCCGTGATCGGCGTCATCACCGACTGGAAGGGAATGCCGGGCAGCTCCTTCAGCTCGCCCTTGAAGCGATAGAGGTTGCCATCCGCCCAGCCCTTGGCGAGCAAGGTCGCATCGTCGGTGCCCGCCATGGCGCGGTAATTCGGATCGGGGTTATGGCGGACGGTGCTGATCACGACGTCGACGCCGCTGTCGGTCTTCTCGTAGGTGCCGATATGGGCGAAGGCCGAATTGCCGCCGAGCATCTTGCCGTTGCCGGCATGCATCACGCTCCGGCCGACGGCGTCGCCGAGCTGAAATTTCACCTTGTAGAAGCCTTCAAACACCAGCCGTCCCCGGCCCTGCGCGCATCCTGCGGGGCACTCTATCCCGCTTTGGACTGAGATGGACAGGTTTCACGTGACGCAGCCCTGCTGCGTCACGGGAATGGCTGTCATCAAGATGCTAAAAATCCGCCGGAGCCTTGCAGCTCCGGCGGATTGAAAGCCAACCCGGGCCAGCCCCCCAGCCCGGGCCGGGAGGATCTTAGGCCGCGGCCTTCTTGTCGGCCGGCACGGAGGCGATCGTCTTCAGGATCTGCGAAGCGATCTGGTATGGGTCGCCTTGCGAGTTCGGACGACGGTCTTCCAGATAACCCTTGTAGCCATTGTTGACGAAGGAGTGCGGCACGCGGATCGAAGCGCCGCGGTCGGCAACGCCGTAGCTGAACTTGTTCCACGGCGCGGTCTCGTGCTTGCCGGTCAGACGCTTGTCGTTGTCCGGGCCGTAGACGGCGATGTGGTCCATCAGGTTCTTGTCGAAGGCGGCCATCAGGGCCTCGAAATACTCCTTGCCGCCGACCGTGCGCATGTACTCGGTCGAGAAGTTGGCGTGCATGCCGGAGCCGTTCCAGTCGGTGTCGCCGAGCGGCTTGCAGTGGAATTCGATGTCGATGCCGTACTTCTCGGTGAGGCGCAGCATCAAATAGCGGGCCATCCACATTTCGTCAGCGGCCTTCTTGGAGCCCTTGCCGAAGATCTGGAATTCCCACTGGCCCTTGGCGACTTCCGCGTTGATGCCTTCATGGTTGATGCCGGCCGCGAGGCAGAGGTCGAGGTGCTCTTCGACGATCTTGCGGGCGACGTCGCCGACGTTCGAATAGCCGACACCGGTGTAGTACGGGCCCTGCGGCGCCGGATAACCCGAGGTCGGGAAGCCGAGCGGACGGCCGTCCTTGTAGAAGAAGTACTCCTGCTCGAAGCCGAACCAGGCGCCTGCGTCGTCGAGAATGGTGGCGCGCTTGTTGGAGGCGTGCGGGGTCTTGCCATCGGGCATCATGACTTCGCACATCACGAGCACACCGTTGGTGCGCGCGGCGTCCGGGAAGACGGCGACCGGCTTCAGCACGCAATCGGAGCTGTGGCCTTCGGCCTGCTGGGTGGAGGAGCCATCGAAGCCCCAGAGCGGAAGCTGCTCGAGCGTCGGGAACGACGCGAATTCCTTGATCTGAGTTTTGCCGCGCAGGTTCGGAGTCGGCGTATATCCGTCGAGCCAGATGTACTCGAGCTTATACTTGGTCATTGAGCCTCTCTGTAGATGATGCGAAAGGTTGGGGGCCTGGCGGCCCCCGAACGTTTTGTACCCGGCCATCATCGGCCGGCCCTTTACAAGCATTTAACGTGCCAAAAGGCCGCAGCGCGGGAGGTTCTCCACCGCGGTTGTCCCCTGCCCGGTGTCGACGCGACGCCGACGGCGTCGTGCGTCATAGCGGCGCACCTTTGCGTGTAGCTGCACCGCAAAAATCCCGCGAAAAACGCCCGATTCTGATGCAGGCCGGCCCGTGCCCCAGGTTGCCGATGAAACGCGCATCAACGTTCGGCAATTTTTGCAAAGCTACATGCCCCTGCCTAGCAACCTTTGGAATGGCCCAGCGGTTAGCCACCGACACCGTGCCTTAGGGGATGCAGCAGGCCATATGCCTACAAATTGGGCGGAAACTGATTTCGTTTTCAGCACTTTGCATTTCGGGATGCGCGGCCGATATGGGGATTCCAGTAACCACAATCGAACGAGTCGGGCGCACCATGGAGGCCAAGGCGCTTCGACCAAGGAGAAATCGTAATGATGAACAATGGTCTGAGTCACGGATCGGCAACGATCTACCAATTCCCGGTCGGGGGCCGCGCGGCTCTCGCGGGACGCCGCTATGGCGAGACCCGCCTTCCTGCCGATCACGCTTCGCTTCCGGCGAATGTCTCGATCTGCAGCGACAGCTGGTACCACCAGGAGGCGGTCGACGACGCCAAGCCGAAATGGGATCGCTAATGCCTATGGTCGGTTTGAAACCGCCGCGCTCTCGCAGGCGCCCGGCGGCAGCTCGAAAAGGGTCGAAACAGCGATGTTTCGGCCCTTTTTGAATTCCAGCTGCCCTCCCGGCTAGATCCCGGGCTTTTCGATCACCGCGCATGCCGTGACCGGCCGCCTCAGATGCTTCACCGTGGTGGATCCCCTCTTGGGAATCGTTAGGGTGACCCCCGCCCCCGAATAGCGTGCGCCGGCGACCGACAGCCGCTTGGCGAGCGTGACCGGCTCGCCATCGATCTGGAGAAAGGCCCGCTTGTCGGCGTCATAAAATGCAACGATGAACTGCGTACCATCGGCGCAGCGATAGGTCTGGAACGTCTGCGCTTCAGTCTGCCGCGCACTGGTCATTCCAGCTGCCAGCATGGCGGTCGTCAAAAGAATGGCCTTGTGCCGGCCCATGATCGCCCCCTGTAATAGCTTTCAAGGACGCCCCCTCGTGCGCCCAATGGAACCATAACCGAAGCCGATCCCATGTCAGATTCCCCTGCCCGTCACCTCGCCCTGCAAGGCGCCAGCAATTTTCGCGACCTCGGCGGCTACCCGACCACCGACGGACGCACCACGCGCTGGCGGCACATCTTCCGCTCCAACCATCTCGGCCAACTCACCGCCGCCGATATCGAGATCGTCCGCGCGCTGGGGGTACGCAGCGCTTTCGATTTCCGAGGGGTTGAGGAGCGCGCGGCCGGCGTCTGCGTTGTCAGCGAGATCACGGTGCATTCGCTGCCGATCGAGCCGAGCGTCGTGGCTGCGCTGCGTACCGAACTCGCAAGCGGCACGCTGACTGCACCGGTCGCGCTGGAGCTCATGCGCGAATCCTATCGCAACTACGTTCGCCACCACACGAACAGCTTTCGCAACCTGTTCGGCCATCTCCTGGAGGACCGGGCGCCGCTGGTGATCCATTGCACGGCGGGCAAGGACCGCACCGGCTTTGCCAGCGCGCTGATCCTGCATGCGCTGGGCGTGCCCGATGAAATCATTGCCGAGGACTATCTGCTCACCAACCGGCATTACAAGCGCGATGCGACGGCCGCCTTCGACCTGCCGGAGGACGTACGCAATGCCATCGGCAGCGTCGAAGCCTCGTACCTTGCCGCTGCATTCGAAGCCATCGGCAGTGAATATGGCGATCTCGAAACCTATTTGCGCGACGCCCTCAAGCTCGGCACGGCGGAGCGGACCGCGCTGAAGACGCGCTATCTGCAATCATAGACAGCCGTGCCCGGAGAACGATGATGCAAGGCAAGGTCCTGATCGTGACAGGCGCACACGGCGCGCTCGGCAAGGTGGTTGCGGAGATCGCACGATCGCGCGGCGCGCGCGTGGCCGGCATCGATCAAGCGCCTTCGCAGAGTCCCGCAACGCCCGAGAGCATCGAGATCGGCGGCGTCAACCTCTCTGACGCGGCGCAGGCGAAGACGGCAATTGATGCGGCAGCCAAGCATTTCGGCAGGCTCGACGCGCTCGTCAACATCGCCGGCGGCTTCGCCTTCGAAACCGTGGGCGATGGCGACATCAAGACGTGGCAGCGCATGTACGCGCTGAACGTCCTGACCGCGCTCAACGCCTCGCGCGCGGCGCTGCCGCATCTCGCAGCGTCCAGGGCCGGCCGCATCGTCAATATCGGCGCCATGGGCGCGCTCCGGGCAGGCTCCGGCATGGGTCCCTATGCGGCCTCGAAAGCGGGCGTGCACCGGCTCACCGAAGCGCTCGCCAGCGAGTGGAAAGGCAAAGTCACCGTCAACGCGGTGCTGCCGTCGATCATCGACACCGCAGCCAACCGCGCCGATATGCCGAAAGCAGACTTCTCCAAATGGGTGACGCCGCAGGAACTCGCCGAGGTCATCCTGTTCCTCGCCAGCGACGCGGCCAGCGGCGTCACAGGTGCGCTGATCCCGGTGGGTGGACGGGTGTAAGCGCGTTGCGTTCGGATCCTCCTGCGCGGCAGCTCTGATTCAATCGGACCCCAGAAGGCTCTAAACTGCCCACAACTGATTCTCCGACCGGACGTCCCCTTTGGAAACCGCGCTTTACCTGCCCGTCAAACGCTTCCTCGAAGAGCTCGGCTTCACCGTGAAGGGCGAGATCGGCGGCTGCGATCTCGTGGGCCTCAGCGCCGGCGATCCGCCCTTGGTGGTGATCGGCGAGCTCAAGCTCGCCTTCAATCTCGAGCTGATCCTCCAGGCGGTCGACCGCGCACCGGCTGGCGACGAGGTCTGGATCGCGGCCAAGATGTCGATCCGGGGCAAGGGGCGCGAGAGCGATGCGCGCTATCGCAATCTCTGCCGCCGCCTCGGCTTCGGCATGCTCGGCGTGACCGATCGTGGCGAGGTCGAGGTGCTGGTGAAGCCGCCGACGGCGGCGCCGCGCCGCGAGCCGAAGGTACGGTCGCGTCTCGTCGCGGAACACCAGCGCCGCCAGGGCGATCCCGTGCTCGGCGGCAGCACCCGCGCGCCGATCATGACGGCCTATCGGCAGCAGGCTCTGGCCTGCGCCTCGGCGCTCGCCGACGGGCCGCGGCCCGTGCGCGATTTGCGCGAGCGCTGCCCTGACGCCGGCAAGATCTTGCTTAACAATGTGTATGGCTGGTTCGAACGGGCCGACCGGGGAATTTACGGGCTCACCGAGGCCGGGCATGCCGCCCTGAAGCGCTGGCCGCAACAACGGGTTGAGATCGATGCCGGTGTCGCGTCACCGCCCTGACACCCGACCGGTGCATAGCTGAGATGCCACACTAATTTCATATTGCAATGCAACATTTGCGGCACTAGGTATCCCGGCATCAAAACGAGGCCGTTATGAGCGCAGACTGGAATACCAAATATGGCACGCGGCGCGTCCGCCATGATCCGCCCACCCTGGACGAGGCGATCTTCGCCGCCGTCGGCATCACCGACGATCATGAGCAGCAGGCCGAGATCGCCGCAGCTCTGATGGGGATGCCGCTTGATGTCGTGCAGGCCGAGGTCAAGAAGCAGGCGCGCACCAACAGCCGCATCACTGCCACGCGCGTGATCGCCGGCGAACAGGGCGCACAGCGGTCGGTGGTGGTCGAACGCCGCGTCGTCCGCCGCTTCGGCGCCGCCACACGCACTGGCACCTAAAGGGCTTCATTCCCTGCTCCCAATACGAAAGCGGACCGGTTTTGCCGGTCCGCTTTTTGATTCCCGACAGTTTCCTGAACTCAGGCGGCGCGATGGCCGTACATGCTGGAGATGATCTTCCAGCAGGTCGAGTTGAAGCTGAGCAAAGCGCGGCCGGCCCTGAACGGCGAGGCCGCGAGATCGGCGAGTTCGGCCTCAGGCGTCTTGGCGAGGTCGATAGTGCCAGTCGATTCGCCGTGGCGGAAAGCCAGATGCGCGCCGAACTTCCTGGCGAGCGCCCGCATGGCGTGATTCTCGGCGCCCGTGGTGATGCGCAGGCTCTTATAGCCTTTCCAGCGCGCTTCAGCGATCAGGCGGCTGAACAAGACCGTGCCGACGCCCTGGCGGCGCGCGGTGGCTTCCACACTGAAGGCAACTTCAGGCAGCGAACCATCTTCGGGCGGATGCAGCTCGGCAGCACCACGGACCACGCCGTCGACGATATAGGCGACGATCACGGTGCCGTCCTCGGCGCAGCGGGCGGCGTAACGCTCGATGAATGAGTCGTCGAGAAAGCCGTTAAAACGGTCGTGCCGGCTTCCGGCATCGAGCCGCAGCAGATGATCGCGCAGGAGCGGCAATTCTTCCTGCTGGCTCAAGGTCCGCACATAGCCCGGAACGTGGGTTGTGCGGGTGATGGCCTCAAGGGCCAAATCTTCGAGTGACAAGTCAAAACTCCTCTTGGTGTCCCTCGAGGAGGCGTTCGAATCCCTAGGTCCCCTATATTGTGCATCGCAGCATCTTTTGCAAGACGAGGACCTGCCCAACTTAGAGGCACGGGAGACGACCAATTCGTTAATAAAATCAACGCCCCGTAGTCTTACAGGACCAGCTGGGTCTGGGTGACCAGGGCGACCAGCTTGCCGTCCTCGGTCTCCAGCCGGGTGGTCCAAACCTGGGTCCGCCGGCCCCGATGAACCGGGGTCGCGGTGGCGATGAGCGTGGTTCCCTCCTTCGCCCCGCCGATGAAATTGGTCTTGCTCTCCAGCGTGGTCGTGCCCTTGGCGTCCTCAGGCAGGTTGATCACGGTCGCGGCCGCGCCGACGGAATCGGCCAGCGCCATCACCGCGCCGCCATGGATGGTGTGGTGCAGCGTGCAGAGATCGGGCCGGACCATCATCCGCGCCACCACGCGGTCCTTCCCGGCCTCGACGAACTCGACGCCCTTGAGCTCGGCAAACGGCATCTTCATCGCTTTAAGTTTCTCGAGCGGCGTCATCAAAAGTCCTCCCAATGGATTGTTGTCCCAGCGTGAATTGCTTCGGGCGGCAAAGCAATGACGTCAGAGGTAATGGCCGCCGTGACATCGCCGCGGCATTTGCGCATATGGAGCGCCATGCGCCACTTCCCGCCCCGCCGCATCGTCTGCCTGACCGAAGAGACCGTCGAAACGCTGTACCTGCTCGGCGAGCAGGACCGCATCGTCGGCGTCTCCGGCTACGCCGTCCGCCCGCCCCAGGTGCGGCGGGAGAAGCCGCGGGTATCGGCGTTCGTGTCCGCGGACATTCCAAAAATCCTGGCGCTGGAACCGGACCTTGTGCTGGCCTTCTCCGATCTCCAGGCCGGCATCGTCGCCGATCTCGTCCGCGCAGGCATCGACGTCCACGTCTTCAACCAGCGCGACGTCACCGGGATTTTGGCGATGATCCGCACGCTGGGTGCGCTGGTCGGCGCGGCGGAACGCGCGGAGGAACTCGCGCAAGGCCTTGAGCGGCGCCTTGCCACGATCGCCGCGACACCCCGCCCCTCGCCGCGGCCGAGAGTTTATTTCGAGGAATGGGACGATCCGTTGATCTCGGGCATCGGTTGGGTGTCGGAGTTGATCGAGATCGCGGGCGGAACGGACATCTTTCCGGAGCTGCGACGTCAGCAGGCCGCGAAGGATCGCATCGTTGCGGCGGAGGCGGTACGCGAGGCAGCGCCCGAAATCATCCTCGCCTCCTGGTGCGGCAAGAAGGTCGTGCCAACCCGCATCCGCGCGCGCGAGGGCTGGAGTGAAATTCCGGCCGTCCGCGACGATCGTATCGTCGAGATCAAGTCGCCGATCATTCTGCAACCGGGACCGGCGGCGCTGACGGACGGGCTGGATGCGATCGTTATGGCGTTGTGGGGATGAAGCGCTAATAGCGCGGCCACCGACGCTCTCGTGTCCCGGACGCGCTGCAACGCCCCCAGGGTTGCTGCGCAGAGCAGGGACCCATCTCGCGACGGAGCACGGTGCGGCGTGGGCCCCGGCTCTGCAGCGCATCACGCCGCAAGTGCGGCGCGCTGCGCTGCGTCCGGGGCACGGCTTCCCTCACGTCACCGCATTCACGACCTGATATTCCGGCCGCCGCCAGACCTCGCCTGCGATCACCTCCTCGATGATCTCGGCTGCCTTCAGTACCTCGGTCTCACCAATATACAGCGGCGTAACTCCGAACCTCATGATGTCGGGCGCGCGGAAATCGCCGATGACGCCGCGAGCGATCAGGGCTTGCATCGCTGCGTAGCCGCCATCGAAGGCGAAGGAGACTTGGGAGCCGCGATGCTCATGCGCGCGCGGGGTCACCAGCTTCAGAGACGGGCAGCGGCGCGCGACTTCGGCGATCAGCAAGTCACCGAGCGCCAGCGAGCGCGCACGGACCTCTGCCATATCGACACGGTCCCAGATGTCGAGCGAGGCCTCCAGCGCCGCCATTGCCAGAACCGGGGGTGTGCCGACGCGCATGCGTTCGACGCCACCCGCGGCCGCATAGCCAAGCTCAAATGCGAACGGCTTTGCATGCCCCATCCATCCCGACAGAGCGGCACGCGCGCTGTCGGCGTGGCGTGGCGCGACATAGAGGAAAGCCGGCGCGCCGGGACCGGCGTTGAGATATTTGTAGGTGCACCCCGCCGCGAAATCGGCGCCGCTCCCGGCGAGATCGACCGGCAGCGCGCCGGCCGAATGCGCGAGATCCCAGACCGTGACGATGCCGAGCGCATGCGCCTCCGCCGTGAGCTTCGCCATGTCGTGACGGCGGCCGGTGCGGTAGTCGACCTCGGTGATGTAGAGCACCGCGACCTCCTCCGACAACGCAGCCGCGATCTCTTCCGGCGCCACCAGACGCAATTGATGGCCACGCCCGAGCGTGGCGATCAGGCCCTCGGCCATATAGAGATCAGTCGGGAAATTGCCGGTGTCCGAGAGCACGATCTTGCGTGACGGGTTCATGTCGAGCGCAGCAGCCAGCGCCTGGTAGACCTTGAGCGACAGCGTGTCTCCGACCATCACCGAGCCGGCTTCGGCACCGATCAGCCGCGCAATGCGATCGCCGACATGGCGCGGCTGCGCATACCAGCCTGCACTGTTCCAGGCGCGGATCAGCTCATTGCCCCACTCGGTCGTGATGACGCGGTTGACGCGCTCGGCCACCCCCAGCGGCAGCGCGCCGAGCGAATTGCCATCGAGATAGATCACGCCGTCAGGCAGATGGAACAGCGCTTTGGTGTCGTCATAGACGCGATATCTGGTCATAGACATTTCTTTGGGCATTTCTACAGAATGGTGCGGACGCGCCAGAGTTCGGGGAATAGCTCGACCTCCAGCATGCGCTTGAGATAGCTGACGCCACCAGTGCCGCCGGTGCCGCGCTTGAAGCCGATGACGCGCTCGACCGTCGTCACGTGGTTGAAGCGCCAGCGGCGGAAGTAATCCTCGAAGTCGACCAGTTTTTCGGCAAGCTCGTAGAGCATCCAATGCGTCTCCGGCGCCTCGTAGACGACGCGCCAGGCCTGCAGCACGCCTTCGTTGAAGCTGTGGGTCTCGCGGACGTCGCGCGACAGCACCGCCGCCGGCATCTTCAGCCCGTTGCGGTCGGCGAGCCTGAGCACCTCGTCATAGAGGCTGGGCGTCGCCAGTTCAGCTTCGAGCAGCTTCGTCGTCTCCACATCGTGCTCGTGCGGCTTGAGCATGGCGTGGTTGCGGTTGCCGAGCAGGAATTCGATCAGCCGGTATTGGCGCGACTGGAAGCCGGAGGACTGTCCGAGCTGCGAACGGAAACGCGTGTATTCGCTCGGCGTCATCGTGCGCAGAACGTCCCAGGCGTTGTTGAGCTGCTCGAAGATCCGCGACATCCGCGCCAGCATCTTCATGGCGGGCTGCACCTTGTCCCCGGCGATGGCACGGCGTGCGGCACTGAGCTCGTGGATGGCGAGGCGCATCCATAGCTCCGTGGTCTGATGCTGGATGATGAACAGCATCTCGTCATGCGCTTCCGACAGCGGATGTTGCGCGCCAAGGATCGCATCCAGCGCGAGGTAGTCGCCGTAGGACATGCGCCGGGCGAAATCGGTCTCGGCGCCTTCTCTCGTGGGATCGTAATCGTTGGACGTCATGGGGCAGGCCCTTTCGATCGATCTTCCCGGCTTTGCTCAGTCGAGGCCGATCAGGCGCGCGGTGATCGGCGATGACGGATCCTTCAGTCCGTCGATCACGGTAAAGTGGTTCAGACCGGGATCGACGACGAGGCGCGTCGGCACGTCGAAGCCGGTCCAGACATTGGCCATCAGATCGGACTGGCGGATGAATTCCGGCCGCTCGCTACCACCGACCCAGGCGGTGACGGGAGAATGCCCGCGCGGCAGGTGCAGCGCCGCGCTTTCGAGCGTCGCCTCCTCCATGGTCATGCCGAGCGTCTCGTTCATCTTCGTCTTGAGCAGCGGACGCAGATCATGCAGGCCGCTGATCGAGAGCGCACCGGCGATACGGTTGTAGACGGCGGGCTCCAACCGGCTGTCGTCGCACAGCATGCGGGTGACGAGATGGCCGCCAGCGGAGTGGCCGGCGAGCCGGATCGGCCCGGAGACGAGCGAAGCCGCCTTGGCGATCGCCGCGGCGATCTCGGCGGTGATTTCGGAGATGCGTGCGGCCGGCGTCAACGTGTAGCTCGGCAACGCCACCGTCCAGCCATGCTGGCGCGCGCCTTCGGCCAGATCCGTCCAGGTCGACTTGTCGAAGCGCATCCAATAGCCGCCGTGGACGAAGACGACGAGGCCCTTGCTGTCGCTGTCGGGCAGGATCAGGTCGAGGTGCTGACGCTCACCGGCGCCATAGGCGATGTCGGGGCGAAAATTCTTCAGCCCGGCGCGGTAATCCGCCGCCCGCTCGGCCCATTGTCCAGGCATCTTGTCCGAGCCGGGGATATGGGCCGAATTGGCGTAAGCATCATCCCAATCGCGCATTGTAACTCCCAGAGGACTCGTCCAGCGAACCGGGCGCCAGTCTGCCACTGGTCAGGCCAGCCTCCTAGTCCTTCTTTTAAGCTTAAAGGATTTGGGGCAGCTGGTGCTCGAGTCGAGATGCCGTAGATTCCATGGGGTGGTGAGCGTGGCCTTTCCGGTAGGTTTGGGTTTCCACACTCGAACCCCCGGAGAGTC
>NZ_JAVAYO010000192.1:0-239 GCF_054863005.1 Bradyrhizobium sp. 25ACV | reverse complement strand
GCTGGCATGCCGCCGTCCGCTCTCGAAGAAGACTACGGCCACCACCACACGCAGGCACAACAAGGCCACATCGCTGAATTGGAGCAACCGCGGAAACACGGGGCCCATCTAGCCCTCCCTTTGTCAGAGTCATTCATCGGGCTCGTCGGCTGCATCCTCAGGCATACCCCGTACTGATACGTCAACGTCGTCGGCTTAACCATGCCTAGTAGCCGAAGGGGAAATTCCGTCGGTGCGGA
>NZ_JAVAYO010000191.1:0-239 GCF_054863005.1 Bradyrhizobium sp. 25ACV | reverse complement strand
AAGAATACGGTCACTCTGGGAACTTAATGGCAGGCGCAAATATTGCAGGATTTCGCAAAGTCGCAGATGCCATGATCGCACAAGGCGTCATTTAATTCCTGCTCTCCCGCACCTGTTTATTTCGTGACAAGATGGGGAATTGTCTTGTAAGAATGACAATAAGGAGGCGCGGGAGAAAATGAAAAAATGGCTGAAACAAATGGTCAAATGGGCTCCAGTGATTTATCCAGTGGTGAGGA
>NZ_JAVAYO010000190.1:0-239 GCF_054863005.1 Bradyrhizobium sp. 25ACV | reverse complement strand
CGACGACGACCACGTCGCGTCCGGCATCTACGCGGGTCGTCAGGGCCCACACGACCTCCTTCCATTCGCGAATGTCGATGTCGTCGTCGGTGACGACGATGAACTTCGTGTACATGAACTGGCGCAACGCGCTCCAGATGCCGAACATGACGCGCTTGGCATGTCCGGGGTACTGCTTTTTCATGCTCACCACGGCGAGCCGATACGAGCAGCCCTCCGGAGGCAGGTAGAAGTCCTCG
>NZ_JAVAYO010000189.1:0-239 GCF_054863005.1 Bradyrhizobium sp. 25ACV | reverse complement strand
GCTTGCGCCGAGGCTGCCTGCACGTTGAAACGCAGATCGTCCGCGAGGTAGGCTGTCACCACTGTATCGGCGGGCATCCTGCCTCTGGTGCCGTGAATGAACAGCATCGGCCAGGAAATGAACAGCGCGCCGCCAATCGCCAGCGCGCCCTGTCCATTGCCCTGCCGCGCGGTGCGGCCCGACAAGCGGATCGGTCCGTTTGGCGTCTGCACATAATCGAGCCGGATATCGAGCTGGCC
>NZ_JAVAYO010000188.1:0-240 GCF_054863005.1 Bradyrhizobium sp. 25ACV | reverse complement strand
ATATTGTCGGTAATCCCGAGTTCGCTTGTGAGCGTCCTGAGCCGACCTGCCTCCGGCCCGTCGCCGATGATCAGGCAGGCGATATCCGTTCGATGCAGGCGCTTGACGATGTGTTCCATCGCCTTGACCAGGAGGTCTACACCGTCCTGCTCGGCCATCATTCCCACGTAGCCGACGAGATATCGACAGTCCCGCCTGACCGACAGTTCGGGCTTGACCCGGCTGAAGCGCCCAAGCTCG
>NZ_JAVAYO010000187.1:0-240 GCF_054863005.1 Bradyrhizobium sp. 25ACV | reverse complement strand
AAACAGAGGTCGGTGTCGGGGGATTCGTCTGCTTGTTCCATTTAACGCTCCTCTTAGCCATGATCCTGAATAAGAGACATGCCGAATTTCAGTGCAACATATGCGAAAACAAGCAACTTACCGCTTTGGGTCGCATCTGAAGGCGCCTCCCGGCAATCCATTCGGACGGAAAATATGACGGCAAATGGTTAACAAAATGTCATTGGATGCCATTGAGAGCTGAAGTTATTTTGTTTAAGT
>NZ_JAVAYO010000186.1:0-241 GCF_054863005.1 Bradyrhizobium sp. 25ACV | reverse complement strand
CACTGTAAAAAAATCCATGCTAATATTTGCACACTATAGAAGTATGGATGGCCAAATGATTAATTCCTATTTACAACAAGCACAACTCAGTGCTGACACCCGTTTAATTTCAGCAGAGCTAACAGCGCTTGAGCAAGCACTTGCAAGCACTAGCTTGCCTGAAGTTCGCTGGCATTATCAAATTCCACAGTTAGGTGAGGGCGGAGCATGTAGTTTATTTGGTTATCTGCAAGATGAACCG
>NZ_JAVAYO010000185.1:0-241 GCF_054863005.1 Bradyrhizobium sp. 25ACV | reverse complement strand
CGGGCGGATCGCTGGCCGGGAAGGATTCCCGCGAGGCCTGATCGACCACGTCCAGGGCCGCCGGCGGGGTCTGGGAGCGGTGGTGCGCGATGGCCAGGAGGATGGATTCGACGGCCAGGCCGCGCACGGAGCTGGCCTCGCCGGGGCGCAGGTAGAGCATCTGGCCAGCGTTGACCTCCTTCGTGTCTTCTCCCGTGGCGACGCCGACGCGGCCCTCGAGGCAGACGAGGACAAGTTCCCC
>NZ_JAVAYO010000184.1:0-243 GCF_054863005.1 Bradyrhizobium sp. 25ACV | reverse complement strand
ACCCCGATCTTACTCGCGCTTAGGATCACAAACTTCTGTGCCACGTGCTTCGTGTTCCTCGCCGGGTCCTCGGCGTTCCTCTGGGCGTCCCGAGGCCGGTCCCGCGCCGAGCTCAGCCGCTATCTGCTCACCCGCGGGCTCTGGCTGGTGCTGCTCGAGTTCACCGTCTCCCGGCTCGGGTGGCTGTTCAACCTCGACTACACGAACGAGCCTCTCATCCTGCTCGTCCTCTGGGCCATCGGC
>NZ_JAVAYO010000018.1:0-161124 GCF_054863005.1 Bradyrhizobium sp. 25ACV | reverse complement strand
ATCTGACTCTCCGGGGGTTCGAGTGTGGAAACCCAAACCTACCGGAAAGGCCACGCTCACCACCCCATGGAATCTACTGGACCTCAGTCTGTGGCCTTAGTCAGACCAACTCGCATATCCTTCGCCACAAAGACCGATATGCCATCCGCAAGCACGCGGCCGTCGGCAATGCCGAGCACCAGCTTGCCGCGGCGGACCATCCGCATGGCGACTTCGTAGCGCACGCGTCGCGTCTCCGGCGTGACCACTCCGGTGACCTCCACTTCGCCGACGCCGATGGCGCGGCCCTTGCCTGGTGAGCCCGACCAGCCGAGCCAGTAGCCGACCATCTGCCACATCGCATCCAGGCCCAGGCTTCCCGGCATCATCGCATCACCTCGATAGTGACAATCGAAGAACCAGTGGTCCGGCACGATATCCAGCTCGCCGACGATATGGCCCTTGCCGAACGCGCCGCCGTCCAGGCTGATTTCCGTGATGCGGTCCATCATCAGCATCGGCGGCGCCGGCAATTGCGCATTGCCGGGTCCGAAATAGCCGCCTTCGCTCGATCTCAGTAGTTCGTCCCGGGTGTAGGACGGTTGCGGCGTGTGAAAATCATGGGGATTGGGCACGACGACAAGTCCTCGATGCTCGCGCTCTGGCGGCGCAGAAGATGTCGGTCGTCAGGTTGGAATGTCAAGCGCAGCCGTTCGGCATGCCGCGATCGCGTCACGCCACCCGGCTGTGGGTTTCGACCGCGTATTCCGGATCGGCTTCGCAGATCACGCGGTTGCGGCCGTTACGCTTGGCGGCGTAGAGGCAGGCATCCGCACGCTCGATCAGCGCGTCGGTGTCGTCGCCCTGCTTGAGCATGGAGACGCCGACGGAGATGGTGACGCGGCCGAGGATCTCGCCGGTGGACTTCTTCTTCAGTTCCTTCGCCATCACTGCGCGGCGGATGTGGTCGGCCACCGTGAGGGCCTGACGCAGCGCGGTGTTGGGCAGCACGACCGCGAATTCCTCGCCGCCATAGCGCGCGGTGATGTCCTGACCCTTGATGGTCTGCTTCAGCGACAGGCCGACGAGTCGCAGCACCTGGTCGCCGGTGAGATGGCCGTAGGAATCGTTGAACGACTTGAAATGATCGATGTCGAACAGCAGCAGCGATAGCGGCTCGCCCGAAGCAAGGGCACTCTGCACCGCCATGTCGATCATGCGGTCGAAATATTTGCGGTTGCCGAGGCCCGTGAGCGGATCGGTCAGGCTCTCGGCGCGGATCGCCTCCAGGCTCTGCTGGAGATTGCTGATCTCGTTCTTCGACAGCGTCAGCCGGTCTTCCAGCGTCTTGTTGGTCTCGCGCATCTCGGTGGTCGAACGGAGCAGCGTCTCGACGATCGCCTTGATCTGCTCGCGGTTCTTGGCCGACGCCAGTTTCTCGGTGGCGCCCGACAGGCTGGCATCGTAGGAGCCGGTCATGCCGAGTGCATCGCTCAAGACCTTCATCACGTCGTCGATCTCGCCGATGACGCGCGCGCCGACCTTGTCGATGCGGTCAGTGGTCTTGATGTGGGAGAGATAGGTCTCGTAGATCTGCTCGAGATCGGCTTCAGTCAGCTTGCCGCTGCGCGCCAGCGTCTCGTTGACGATCTTGTTGAGCGGCGCGTTGTAGCCGGTGGCGTAGACGTACCAAATCTCATAATTGCGGGGAATTGCCGTCTGACGCAGCGATCGGATCTGCCCGAGTGCTACCTCGGCGAACGCCATCGTGCGTTCGTGTTCATCGAGAACCTTGACCACGGAACATACCCCACAGCGGTCGATGCGCCGTCGACCGCAGCAATGCTTAAATTATGTTCGTAGGCTAACGGACGATCGTGAATACCCCGTAAATATACGTTCACGAATGCATCTAAAAAATTGTGCGGCGGCTTTGCTCAACCGAAACCTGGGGCGCTTCGCGCCTCAGGCTCCGGCGGGGGAGGAGCGAACCGGCCGCAGCAGAAACGCCGGCAGATGCGAATGATCGCCCGGCTCGCTGTCGGCCTCGCGCTGGCGGCGGGGCTCGGGACGGCCGATCGACGGCACGTGCGAATTATTGGCCTGCTGGCGCGCGTCGTGACGCGGCTCGGCCCTGCGCTTGTCGTCGGAACGATGCCTTGCTTCAGCGGGCTGTCTTGCCTCCGAAGAACTCTTTGCTTCGGAAGAATGCCTTGCTTCAGAAGATTGTCTTGCCTCGGAAGCATGTCTTGCCTCGCCACGGGGCTCGCGCGGCTCGTGGCTGCGCTCACGATCACGGCCGCGCTGCGGCTTGCCGCGTCCGCCGCGTGAACGTTCGCGGCCACGCGACTCGCGCGGACGCTCGGTCCCATCGGAGGCTTCGGTGTGGATTTCAAAGTCGCCTTCGGCGCGCGGAATGCTCTGGCCGATCAGCTTCTCGATGGCCACCATCGACTTCTGGTCGAGCGGCGTCACGATCGAGATCGCGGTGCCGGTGCGACCGGCGCGGCCGGTGCGGCCGACGCGGTGGACGTAGTCATCGGGATGATGGGGGACGTCGAAATTGAAGACGTGGCTGACCTCGGGAATGTCGAGGCCGCGGGCGGCGACGTCCGAGGCGACGAGAAGCGGTAGCTCGCCCTTGCGGAACTGTTCGAGCGCCGCCATGCGGGCCGGCTGGTCCATGTCACCGTGCAGTGCGCCAACGCTGAAACCATGCTTCTGGAGCGATTTGTGAACGATGGCGACTTCGCGCTTGCGATTGCAGAAGATGATCGCGTTCTTGAGATCCTTGGCTTCGCGCAGCAGGCGGCGAAGCAGCTCGCGCTTCTCATGCGCCTCGCGTCCCGCGGGCACCTGCGACTGCGTGACGGTCACGGCAGTGGTGGCAGGCTTGGACACTTCGACCTTCTGCGGATTGTGCAGGAAGGCTTCGGTGATGCGCCGGATTTCCGGCGGCATGGTCGCGGTGAAGAACAAGGTCTGTCGCGTGAACGGGACGAGCTTGCAGACGCGTTCGATGTCGGGGATGAAGCCCATGTCCAGCATGCGATCGGCTTCGTCGATGACGAGCAGCTCGACCCCGGTGAGGAGCAGACCGCCGCGCTCGGTGTGGTCGAGCAAGCGGCCGGGGGTGGCGATCAGCACGTCGACGCCGCGCGTCAGCTTGGCATCCTGGTCGCCGAAGGAAACGCCGCCGATCAGAAGCGCGACGTTGAGTTTCTGGCCGGCGCCGTAGCGGTCGAAGTTCTCCTTGACCTGGGCCGCGAGCTCGCGGGTCGGCTCGAGGATCAGCGTGCGCGGCATGCGCGCCCGGGCCCGGCCCTTTTCGAGGATGGTGAGCATCGGCAGCACGAAGGCCGCGGTCTTGCCGGTGCCGGTCTGGGCGATGCCGAGCACGTCCTTGCGTGCGAGGACGTGGGGGATCGCCTGTTCCTGAATGGGGGTGGGGGTGGTGTAACCGGTGGCCGCCACTGCGGCGAGGACTTTTTCGGACAGTCCGAGATCTGAAAAGGACATTGAGCCTCTGGTCGAAACCGCCGTTCGGAATCGAGGGTAATAAGGCTGTCGCGTTCCACCCCGAAACGGCGCGCTCTCAAAGAAGCTGGGGGTGCTGACTCACGCGGACAAAGCGCCAGGCTCAGGAATCGGTCTTCGATCTGAGCCGCGTCGCCCCGGAACATAGGCGGGAATCGGCCAAAGTCAATGGAGCGGGCGCGGGAAGGTCCTAAAAAACCTGAGGTTTTTACCAAATAGCGGGTGTGACTGGGGTTTTTCCGCCCAGCCCCGCGCTCCGGCCGGAGCCGCCAAAACGGCGGCTAACGCCTATCCGAGCCCTGCGCCCGGAAGTCACCCGGGGCCATGCCATAGGCGGCATTGAAGACCCGGTAGTAGGTTGCCAGGCTCTCGAAGCCGCAGGAGGTCGCGATGTCGGCGATCAGCCGCTCCGGTGCCTCACGCATCAGGCGGCGGCTCTGTTTCAGGCGTTCGTCCGTTACGGTCTGCGAGAAGCTCTTCTCCGCGGTCTCGAACAGCATGTGCAGATGGCGCACCGACACGCCGAGCTCGTCGGCCACCATCGTCGGCGCCAGATCCGGATTTTGCAGGTGGCCCGCGATCAGGCGCCGGGCCTGCGAGAGGCGGGCGGTCCGTAGCGCGGCCTGTCCGCGCCGGCTGCCCGGCCTGACGATGCCGCGCTCGATCAGCGCCAGATGGGCCAAAGCCTGGACGAGGGAGGTCGCATCGCCGGCGCCCTGATCCGTAGAGGCGTCGCCGAGCTCGGCAAAGCAGGCCCCGAGCAGGGGCGCCAGGGTGGGATCGCCAAACGTCCGGGGCGCAAGCTCGCGCATGCGTTTGTCCTGCGCCGGAATGCTGCTGACTGGAATCTTCAGGATCCGCAGGTGGAAGCCCCCGGCGCCGAGCGGCGCGGTGCGGTAGGGCAGATCGGTATGGCTGGTGGCGAAACTGCCCGGGGCGATCGCGAAGTCGTTTCCGCGCATGCCGCCGAACCAGCCGCCGCTGCCGAGCTGCTGGTAGACGCAGATGCTGTCGCCGGGTGCGTAGGCGATGTCGGAGCTGCTGCGCTCGACCGTATATTGCGAGGCCTTCAGCTCGACGAGGCCCGCGCCGCCAAGCTGGCGCAGCGAGAATTCGCCGAAAAAGTCCGCGCGCCGTTCGCGCTCGAGTTCGGCGGTAACGCCGAACAATCCCTTGGAGCGCACCTCGCGCCAATAATCGAAGCGATCGTGCGGCTCGACTTCGTCGGTACACCAGCGATACACGGCAGCCCCCTCGCTTCGAGCGCGTTTGCCTGATGCCAAAGAAAAAGCAGATTCCAGCGCAATCTGCCATAGGCAGATCGTGGAACCGGGGCCCGTGCCCTTGAACCCTCGTTACCTCTGGGCCGACTATCACACAGCGGCAGGGGGCAAATGAACTGCTGTTCGAGGGAAGCGGCTTGGCGCCGTTCTGCAACGGGAATTTTGCGATGACGCGTCGGCTTTTCGGAATTCTGGCGGCTCTTGGCCTGGCGGCGGGCCTGAGCGGCTTCGTAGCTCCCGCCTATGCCGAGAAGCGCGTCGCGCTCGTCGTCGGCAACAACGACTACAGGAACGTTCCGAAGCTGCTCAAGGCGGTCAACGACGCCCGCACCATGGGCGATACGCTGAAGCAACTCGGCTTCTCGGTGATGGTCGCCGAGAACCAGAGCCGGCAGCAATTCTCCGAGACCCTGCTCGCCTTCGACAAGACGATCGAGCCCGGCGACACCGCGTTCTTCTTCTACGCCGGCCACGGTTTCGAGATCGCGGGCCAGAACTACCTGCTGCCGACGGACGTGCCGGCGGCGACCGAAGGGCAGGAAGAGCTGGTGCGTGACGCCTCGATCCTGGCCGACCGCATCGTCGAGCGCCTCCAGAACAAGAAGGCGCGGACCTCGATCCTCGTGTTCGACGCGTGCCGCAACAACCCGTTCGAGCGCAAGGGCACCCGCGCAGTTGCCGGTGGCGGCGGGCTTGCCCCGATGGTGCAGCTGCCCGAAGGCGTGTTCTCGGTGTTTTCGGCAGGTCCCCGCCAGACCGCGCTCGACCGCCTCTCCAACGACGACGCCAATCCCAATTCGGTGTTCACGCGCACCTTCGCCAGGGAACTGCTTCAGCCCGGCGAGAACCTCGTGCAGGTAGCGCAGCGCACCCGCCGTGCCGTCAGCGAGATGGCCGATACCGTCAAGCACAGGCAGGTGCCGGTCTATTTCGACCAGATGGTCGACGACGTCTTCCTCAGCGGCATGGCGAAGGATGCCGTCGCGCGGCCGGCTGATCCGCCACCGCAGAAGCTCGCGGCGCTACCGCCCGTGTCCGTGCCGCAACTGCCGAAGGAGGAGACCCTCAACGCGCCGATCGCGAGCTTCTCGCGGCACAATGGCGGCTGGAGCGTGGTGTTCTCGTTCGCCGACCCGACGCTCGGCATTTCCTGGCGCATGGCCGGCAAGGGCGATTTCCGCGAGACCGGTTTCATCGACACGCTCGATCCGCGCACGCGCAAGCGGATGCCGAACCCGTCGATCGAGTTGCCGCCGGATGCTGCGGCCGGCACCATCGAGGTCCGCTATGTCGATCAATCCGGCGACATGCAGGGGCCGTTCCCGATCCGGTTCGATCCTGAGGCCGCGCTGATCCGCGACCAGCGCAAGATCCTCGACATGACGTCGACGAGTTGGCTGTCGTTCCGCGAATTCAACGGGCTGCTGGTCTACTACACGCACCTCGTGTCCTATCGCTGCGCCATCCGCGAGGTGCGCATCGGCATCGACACTGCCGTGCCCAACCAGGTGCTGAAGATGCCTGCTTGCGACATGCGCGACCCCAGCGCGATCACCGCCGGCATGCCGCTCTACATGAAGCTTGCGCCCGCCACGCAGTCCGTCTCGGTGGAGCTGACTTATCGCGACGGCAGCGTCTCGGAGATCAAGAGTTTCCGCAGCGCGAACCGCGGCAATAATTGAGGCCGTGTTCATCGCGTGGGGCGTGACGGGATGGACGAACTTAAATCGGACAAGCCAACGGTGGAAATGTTAGAGCCGGGGATGTCAAAATTCATCATCGTCGTGCTGCTCACGACGCTTCCGGCTCTGGCGCAAACTGCTCCAATCCCCACGCAGCCACTGACCGACCGGGAACGCGTCCAAGCGGACCGTGCGAAGGCCGCCGAGGATGAAAAGGTGGCTCCGATGACGCGTCCCTGGGATCGTGATTCCGATGGCAAGCGCCCATGGGAACGGAAGTCGAAGCCCTGAGGTGGCGGACGTCCGTTCGCCGCAGGCGACGGAACAACTCCTTGGTCACCTGGATTGTCTGTCAAATCAGGGAGACGATTCATGATCCGCAAGTCCATCCTCATAGCCTTCGCATGCGCTGCGCTTTCAACGACCGCTTTTGCCCAGGGAGGCGGGGGTGCTGGCGGAGGCGGCGGTGGTGCGGCTGGCGGTGCCAGTGCCGGGGCCGCGGCCGGGACGGGCACCGGCGGCGCGGGGTCTGCAGCCAGCTCAGGTGCCGGAATGGGCACCTCATCCAGCAGCGCCAATTCGGGGCCGTCGGCTCCTTCGGGAATGGGCATTCGTGGCACCACCACCGGGGCCAACGTCAACACCAACACCGGCCTGAACAATCCGAACGTTCAGTCCCCGACTGCAAACGGCACCTCGCCAGCGGCCGCGCAAGCTGGACGGAACGCTGGTGTCGGTCATGCGCCGAACGGGTTGCCGATCGGCAGTCCGGGCACCGGGACCAGCAATGAGGATCAGAAATAGTCTAGATCCCGTGCAGGAGAGCCCGCCGCAGTGCGGGCCTTTCCGTTGCCGCGCAAGTGGCGACCGGCTGCCGTGACGCACGCGGCTGATGGTAGACGCGGCTCCTCGCCGCGAGCAACGCTAGGCCCTCGGCTCGCTCTCTTCCGCATCGCAGCTTCAGCGCGTGTCCTGATAACAACAGGCGCGCAGCTTCCCGGGATCGGAAGAGCCGGCGTGATCTGAACGGCCGGCGTTGGAGATCGCGCATCAAAATTCAAGCGCCGTTCGACCGGAATCGGCGTTACATTGCCCGCCATATCTTGATCGCTACTCGAATCGCGGATCGTGGTTGCAATGACATCCGACCAACAACCGAACCGGACGAAAAAGGTCCGTTGCTGCATTGTCGGCGGCGGGCCGGCCGGCATGATGCTCGGCTATCTCCTGGGGCGCGCCGGCATCGAGGTCGTGGTGCTGGAGAAGCATGCGGATTTCTTCCGCGATTTCCGCGGCGACACCGTGCATCCCTCGACGCTCGAGGTCATGGACGAGCTCGGTCTGATCGACGGCTTCCTGAAGCTGCCGCATCAACGCCTGCAGAAGATGGACGGCCTGTTCGGCGGCACACCGGTGCGCATCGCCGATCTCAGCCGGCTCCACACCAAATACCCCTTCATCGCCTTCATGCCGCAATGGGATTTTTTGAATTTCCTGCGCGAGGCCGGCCGGCGCTTTGCCTCGCTCGAGGTGATGATGAGCACGGAGGCGGTCGATCTGATCCGCCGCGGCGAGACTATCGCCGGGGTGCGGGCGAAAACGCCTGACGGCATCATCGACATCGAAGCCGATCTCACCATCGCCTGCGACGGCCGGCATTCGACGGTGCGCGAGCGCGCCGGCCTCGTCGTCGAGGAGATCGGCGCGCCGATGGACGTGCTGTGGTTTCGCGCCGGCCGCAAGGCCGACGAGACGGAAAGCGTGTTCGCGCGCGTCGAGCCCGGCAAGATGATGATCACCTTCGATCGCGGCGACTATTGGCAGTGCGCCTATGTCATCGCCAAGGGACAGCACGAAGCGGTGAAGGCGAGGGGACTGCAGGCGCTGCTCGACGACGTCGTGCGCATGGCCCCGATCCTTAAGGCAGGCATCGCCGACGTGAAGAGCTTTGACGACGTCAAGCTGCTGACCGTCGCGATCAACCGCATGGCGCGCTGGACGCGGCCGGGTCTGCTTTGCATCGGCGATGCCGCGCATGCGATGTCTCCGGTCGGCGGCGTCGGCGTCAATCTCGCCGTGCAGGATGCAGTCGCAACCGCCAATCTGCTGGCGGACAAGATGCAGCACGGCTGCCCGTCCGAGAGCGATCTCGATGCCGTGCGCCGTCGCCGCGAGTTCCCGGTGAAGATGACGCAGCGCATGCAGGTGATCGTGCAGAACAAGATCATCAGCGGCGCCTTGCAGGGCAGTGACCGGCCGCTCAAGGTGCCGCTGATCGTGCGCCTCATCACCGCGCTGCCATGGCTGCAGGGCATCCCTGCGCGCCTGCTTGCGCTCGGCGTGCGGCCCGAGCACGTGCACTCGAAAGCTGCGCCGACGGCGTAGCGCGGGAATTCGGTAGGGATAATGTTGCGTTAAACCGCGTGTGCAGCGTTGCGAGGGTGCAACAGCGCCGACGGATTTGCGGACCAGCGCGTGCCCATCCGCCACGTTAACTCTGTTGATTCGAATTTTAGTAACACCCGTCTGTGACCGTGCGTCCATCAAAGGACACGGGGTTGTACCATGCGTAACAAATTGATTGCCGCCTTCGCCTGCACGACCGCTCTGGTTTCGACGGGCGCGGCCTCCGCCGCCGATCTCGGCGCGCGCTACACGAAGGCGCCAGCCTATGTGGAGCCCCTGTTCAACTGGACCGGTTTCTATGTCGGCGGCCACATCGGCGGCGCATGGACCAACCAGCAGTTCATCAACAACGGGACCGGTGCGCCGTTCGGCGATCTCGTCCCGGGCGAGGGCTATCGTCAGCGTAGCGCGGGCATCATGGGCGGCGCCCAGATCGGTTACAACTGGCAAGCCAACAACTACGTGTTCGGCATGGAAGGCACGATCTCCGGCCTCGACAACAAGGGCTCGTTCACCAACACCGCGTTCGGTGCGGGCGACGACGTGTTCTCCTGGCGCACCAACGTGCTCGCGACCGTGGTCGGCCGCGCCGGCTTCGCCGTGCAGAACAACCTCTTGTACGTCAAGGGCGGCTATGCCGGCGCGAACAACCGTCTGTCGGTCAGCGACACCGTCGGTGTGTCGGGCTCCGGCGGCCAAACCCACTGGGCCAACGGCTGGACTGTCGGTGCCGGCTGGGAATACGGCGTAACCCGCAACTGGATCGTCGGCCTCGAATACAACTACGCTGCCTTCGGCAGCCAGACCTATCAGCTCGGCGGCACGTCGGGGAATTACACCTTCGACGCCAAGCCGCGCGACATCCAATGGGCCGTCGTGCGCGCGAGCTACAAGTTCGACGCACCTGCCATTGCCCGTTACTGAGCACGTCGACGACGCAACGCGACCAACGATCAAAAAAGCAATGCCTAAATTCAAAAAGCCCCGGACTTGTCCGGGGCTTCTTTTTTGCGTTGTTGGATGGCCGGAAGGAAGGCCCGGCCTCAGGCCATCACCGAGAAGCCGCCATCGACGGGGATCGCGGTGCCCGTGACGAAGTTCGACGCGGGCGATGCCAGGAACACGGCGATGCCGGCGAAGTCGTCGATGTCGCCCCAGCGCCCCGCAGGCGTGCGCGCCAGCACCCGCTCGTGCAATCCCGACACCTGTTGCCGCGCGCCGCGGGTGAGGTCGGTATCGATCCAGCCCGGCAGGATCGCATTGACCTGGATGTTGTCGGGCGCCCAGGCATTGGCGCAGGCACGCGTGTACTGCACGATGCCGCCCTTGCTTGCCGCGTAGGCGGTGGCGAAGCTCGCACCGAAGATCGACATCATCGAGCCGATGTTGATCACCTTGCCGTTGCCTGACGCCTTCAAGGCCGGATATGCGAGCTTCGAGCACAGGAAGGCGCTGGTGAGGTTGGTGTCGATCACCTTGTTCCACTCGTCGAGCTCGAGCTCGTGCGGCGGCTTGCGGATGCTCATGCCGGCATTGTTGACGAGGATGTCGATGCGGCCGAGATCCTTCACCACACGCGCGATCATGGCTTCGATCGCGGCTTTGTCGGTGACATCGGTCGCAACCGCAATCGCCTTGACGCCGCGCTGCCTGAGATCTTCGACCGCTGCTTTGGACTTGGCCTCGTTGCGTCCGACCACGGCGATGTCGGCGCCGGCATCGGCAAGGCCGCGCGCCATGCCGAGCCCGATGCCGCCATTGCCTCCTGTTACGACCGCGACCTTGCCGCGGAGCTCGAACCGGCTGGATGTCATGCTTGTATTCCCTGGTTTCTTTTATTGGTTGCTCTGCCAGATCAGCACCAGCCCGAAGCCGGCCATGGCGGCGCCATAGCCGGCCCAATGCAGCTGGTTGACCATGAAGCTCGATCGCGGCCAGGGCACCGTACCCGTGCCCTGTCCGATCCAGAGCAGCCCGACGGCGAGGGCAAACAGGCCTGCTACAAGCAGAAATCTGCGCATGCATTCCTCCCCGTCGGTCCGCTTCCGTCGCGACCCGCGGCATCGATCGCCACGGTCAGGAAAGCTTGGCACCAGACTAGCCGTAGCTTCAGTTCAGATACAATGGCCGCCGATGCAGGGCCGCAGGAGGACGCATGTCCGTGGCAGGAACGCTTCCAGCCGCCGCGATCGTGGCCGCGCCGGTTGCGGACCGAGCTGCCATTCCGCACCAGGCGGATCTGCTGCAGGCTAGCGCGCGACGGACTCCCTCGACGAAAAAGCCCCGGACGATGCCGGGGCTTTTGAAGCGCGGTACGAGGACCGATCAGTACTTCGCGACCAGCGGACTGCCCCAGTTGAAGCGGTAGACCAGTTCGCTGCGCACGGTGTGGACATATTTGTGCGAGTCGATCGACGCGCCCGTCGCCGCATTCGTCGCGGTGAAGAGCAGCGGGTTGGTCTTGGTGTCCAGGTCCGAAAACCGGTATTCGGTCTTCCAGAACAAGCCGGGCAGGAAGTTCAGCGCATATTCGTCGCCGGCACCGATGAAATAGCCGTTGTAATTGCGAGACCCGAAATAGAAGCCGGCGGGCGCGCCGATCGGAGCCAGCGCAGACAGCAAATTCACGCGGTCGAAATGAGCTTCAGTGTAGCCGGCCGAGAAGTAGGTCAGCAGATTCGGGGTCACCAGAACGCCGATCCGGCCGCCGACCGACCATTGCGAGCTCAGTTTCTCGGAGCCGTACGTCGCGAGTGTGAAGTTGGGGCTCCCCTTGATGCTGGCGAAATCGTAGTCGCCGAAGGCGCCCACGACCCAGTTCCATGAACCCAGCGCGAACTGATAGTCGCAACCGCCGCCCACCGTGCCAAAGTAACCACGACCGCCACCGGTCGTCGTCGCGCTGAGCTGAGTGCGAGGCGCGGTGGTGTCGTCGTACAGGGTGGTGTCCTGATTCCAGAGGCCGTAACCGCCGCCGCCGCCGACATAACAACCGGTCCAGCTCGGAACGGCGGCAGCTACTGGCGGTGCCTTTGCATAGGGACGGGCGGCCAGATCAGCGGCCGAGGCCGTTCCGCTCATTGCGGCGATCGCCGTCAGAGCCATCAACAATGTCTTCATTGCAAACCTCCCAACTTGGCTCGCCGGGCGGGCGGCGAGTGCCCCGATTCCGTCCATCTAATGTCCGGATGGTAGCTGGTTCGCGCTCCAATGCTGTTGTGAGTTGGTCACATCCTCCAGTAGAACGCACTGCATAAAGCGACGCTCTTGGACTCGGCCGTCGATGTGGGCCCGGTTTCATCGGCTCGTTCAAAACCGTTGCCATAACGAAAAAGCCCCGGCGATGCCGGGGCTTTGACGTCTGAACTTGCGTTCGGATCAGTACTTCGCGACGACTGGACCGGTCCAGTTGAAGCGGTAGACCAGCGAGGTCGAGATCGTCTGGTTCCAGCTGTTGGCGCGGATGTCGCGGCCGACCAGCGCGTTGGTACCGTCGAAGAGCTCGTTCGAGGTCTTGGCGTTGTAGAAGGCCGAACGATACTCGGTCTTCATGAACCAGCCGGGCGAAGAGACGCCGAAGATGTTCAGGCTGTTCTCGACACCGCCGCCGACGAACCAGCCGTTGCGGTTGTAGCTGTTGAGGTGGATGCCGGCGGGGGTGCCGCCCAGCGTGGTGAAGTTGGTCTGGCCGAAGTGGGCGCCCGAGTAACCGCCGTTGACGTAGGAGAGAACGTTCGGGGCGACCAGCCAGCCGAGGCGCACGCCCGCGGCCCAGGAGGTCTCCAGCTTCTGGTTGCCGGTGATGCCGACGATCGGATCCTGGATGGTGGCGCGGATGCTGCCGAACTGGCCGTCAGCGAACACACCGGCGACCCAGGTGCCGCTGAACTGCCAGTCGTAACCGGCGCCGACGGTGCCGAACCAACCGGAGCCGCCCTGACGCTGATCGATCGTCAGCGGAACCGCACCAACGGTGGTCTGGACGTGCTGGTCGGCATTGGAGAGGCCGCCGCCGCCGCCGCCGAAGACGTAGAAACCGGTCCAGTTGGCGACGGGCGCCGGCATCGGGGCCTTCACGTAGGGACGGGCACCGAGATCGGCCGCCGAGGCCGAACCGGTCATCGCGGCAACCGCGGTCAGAGCGAGCAAAACCTTCTTCATGATAAAAATCCCCAACCTTGGTCTGTGTAGCAGCGCGAGCGCACTGAAGTTCGTGTCATCTGATGTCCGGACTATAGACGTTTCCTGCCGGAATGCTGTTGCCGGGCAGGCACAGTCGCCGGAAAACGCCGATACGCGGGCATTCCGGTCGCGGCTGTCGAGATCTGGAATAATCACATAAATTCAAAGCCTTACTGAGATTTTTGGAATTCAACCTCGGGTAAGGTTTCGTTAGCAAATCCCGCCTTGTCCGAAATGGAAGCAATCGTGCCTCCGCCTGAGCGCCGTGAGTCGTTGGCCGAGTCGCAACGACGGTGCCGGGAATCGCTCAAAGCCATACGGACCCCAGCGACGTCATCGCCCCCGCAAAGCAAAAGAGCCCCGGCTTTTCGCCGGGGCTCTCGGTGAAGCGCTACAGCGCCGAGGACTTAAACGTCCAGCAGCTCTTCGCTGGCAAACTCGGCCTTGTCCGAGATGAAGGCGAAGCGCGCCTCGGCCTTGGTGCCCATCAGCCGTTCCACCGAATCCGCCGTGGTGTCGCGATCGTCGGCGAGCAGCACCACCTTGAGCAGCGTGCGCTTGCTCGGATCCATGGTGGTCTCCTTAAGCTGCGCCGGCATCATCTCGCCGAGGCCTTTGAAGCGGTTCACCTCGACCTTGGCGTTGGCGTTGAACGTGCTCTTGATCAGCTCTTCCTTGTGCTTGTCGTCGCGCGCGTAGACCGACTTCGTGCCGTGCGTGAGCTTGTAGAGCGGCGGCACTGCGAGGAAGAGGTGCCCTTCGTCGATGAGCCGCGGCATCTGCCGGTAGAAGAAGGTGATCAGCAGCGAAGCGATGTGTGCGCCGTCGACGTCGGCGTCGGTCATGATGATGATGCGCTGATAGCGCAGATCCTCTTCGCGGTATTGCAGGAGCTGGCCGCAGCCGATCGCCTGCACGAGGTCGGAGAGCTGGGCATTGGCCGTCAGCTTGTCCTTGCCGGCGGAGGCGACGTTGAGGATCTTGCCGCGCAGCGGCAGCACGGCCTGGGTCTTGCGGTCGCGCGCCTGCTTGGCGCTGCCGCCGGCCGAGTCGCCTTCGACGATGAAGAGTTCTGAGCCTTCGGTGCCGGCATCGGTGCAGTCGGCGAGCTTGCCGGGCAAGCGCAGCTTCTTGCCGGCGGTTTTCCGCGCGGTCTCTTTCTCCTGCCGCCGCCGCAGCCGCTCCTCGGCGCGGTCGATCACGAAATCGAGCAGCCTGTTGGCCATGTTCGGATTGCCCGACAGCCAGTGATCGAACGGATCCTTCATCGCCTGCTCGACGATGCGCTGCGCTTCCGCGGTGGCGAGACGATCCTTGGTCTGGCCCTGGAATTCGGGCTCGCGCACGAACACCGAAAGCATCACGGCGGCACCGACCATCACGTCTTCCGACGTAATGGACGAGGCGCGCTTGCCCTGGCCGACGCGCTCGGCGTGATCCTTCAGGCCGCGCAGCAGCGCGCTGCGCAGGCCGGATTCGTGCGTGCCGCCATCGGGTGTCGGGACGGTGTTGGTATAGGAAGAGAGGAAGCCGTCGGCATCCGCGGTCCAGGCCACCGCCCATTCGCAGGCGCCATGCGCGCCATTGCGGCCGGACTTGCCGGAGAAGATATCCGGGTGGACCAGCGTGTCGGCGTGAATTGCTGCCGCCAGATAATCCTTGAGGCCGCCGGGGAAGTGGAACGTCGCCTCCGCCGGGACGTCCTCGACGCCCTTGAGCAGTTCGGGCGCGCAATTCCAGCGGATCTCGACGCCGCCGAACAGATACGCCTTCGAGCGCGTCATCTTGAACAGGCGCTGCGGCTTGAACGCAGCCTTGGCGCCGAAGATGTCGGTATCGGGCTTGAAGCGGACGCGCGTGCCGCGGCGGTTGTTGATCTTGCCGAGATCCTCGAGCTTGCCCTTGGGGTGCCCGCGCTCGAACGTCATGCGGTAGAGCTTCTGGCTGCGCGCGACCTCGACCTCGAGCAACGAGGAGAGGGCGTTCACCACGGAGATGCCGACGCCGTGCAGACCGCCCGAGGTCTCGTAGACCTTGCTGTCGAACTTGCCGCCCGAATGCAGCGTGCACATGATGACTTCGAGCGCCGATTTCTTCGGGAATTTTGGATGCGGATCGATCGGGATGCCGCGGCCGTTGTCGGTGACGGTCAGGAAGCCGTCCGCGGAGAGCTCGACGCCGATGAAGGTCGCGTGTCCCGCCAGCGCCTCGTCCATCGAGTTGTCGATGACTTCGGCGAACAGATGATGCAGCGCCTTCTCGTCGGTGCCGCCGATATACATGCCGGGCCGGCGCCGCACCGGTTCCAGGCCTTCGAGCACCTCGATGTCGGCCGCGGTGTAGTCGGCTTCGCCGCCGGTTCCGCGCGATGCCGCCTTGGCAGGCGCGCGAGGCTTCGGCTCATCGCCGCCGAAAAAGTCGTCTTTTGCTTTGGGTTTCAACTGCTTGGACATATATCTTGATACGCTGTGAGGGCCGCATGAGCGGCGAATCGGTTAGGCCGACTATGCCACTTCTGCCTTGGAAAGGTTACCGCGGGGCGGGCCGGTCGGTTTGGTTGGGAGCCAATCCCGGCGATTTTACGCCGCAGGCCCTGCAATTCCCGGCAATTTGACCGGACCGTCCGCGCCGAGCGAGTTTTGTGACTTGATGTCACACAAGCCCTTGGCTTACCAGTCTTTTTCATCGAGCAGCACCTTGAGACGGGGCGGGAAGGCTTTTTTTAGATGGAGCAGATTGCGCACGCCCTGGCCGATTTCGTGCGCGTTCACCAGGTCTGGGCGGCTCCGATCGTGTTCCTGCTCGCCTTCGGGGAATCGCTGGCCTTCATCTCGCTGCTGATCCCGGCCTGGGGCGCGCTGGTCGCGATCGGCGCGCTGATCGGGGCGAGCGGCATCAGCTTCTTCCCGGTCTGGATCGCCGGCGGATTGGGTGCGGCGCTGGGCGACTGGGTCTCGTACTGGTTCGGCTACCGCTACAAGGAGAAGGTCGCGCAGATGTGGCCGCTCTCGCGCTATCCGGAACTCCTGCCCAGAGGCGAGGCTTTCGTGCGCAGCTGGGGCATCCCCAGCATCTTCATCGGCCGCTTCTTCGGACCCTTGCGCGCCTCGGTGCCGCTGGCGGCCGGCATCTTCGAGATGCCTTATTGGAGCTTCCAGGCCGCCAATTTCGTCTCGGCCCTGATCTGGTCGGCGGTGCTCCTGCTGTTCGGCGACGTGCTCGCCAAGATCATGGAATGGATCTGGCGGGTGATCTGACGCCGAAACCTTGACGGAAACCTGATCTGGCTTTATAGCCGCGCGCCATGATCAACGCCGCGACCATCCTGTTCGCCCGTCGCCGCCGCCGCTCTTTAGCGGTTTGGGCGGTCGATCGCGTTTGAGATCATCGTCTTTGCCGCTGGATCCGATCCGCGGCATTCTCTCTCCTGTCAGCGCGATCTGATCCGGCGGCCCCCCAAGGAGGCCCAGCAGGAGACCACGATGTACACGCCACCCTTTTTCAAGCAGGACCGCGTCGCAAGCCTGAAGTTCGCCGAAGAGCGCGGCTTCGGCACCATGTGCGCCTTTGACGGCAAGAAACCGGTCGCTTCCCCGCTGCCGTTCTATCTGACCTATGCGGCCGACGGCACGCCGCAGGCGGCCCTTCATGTCGCCCGTCACAATCCGCTGCTAAAGCTCGCGGACGGCGCGGTGTCCTGGCTGCTCGCGGTCAATGGCCCCGATGCCTATGTATCGCCGGATTGGTACGTCTCGCCGGACCAGGTGCCGACCTGGCTCTACCAGTCGGTGCATCTGAGCGGGCCGGTGCGGATGTTGTCTGACGACGAGCTGACGGTGCAGATCGCCACGCTCAGCGACAAGTTCGAGAACTGGCTGCTGCCGAAGAAGCCGTGGACATCGGACAAGATGACGGCCGGACGGCTGGAAGCGATGAAGAAGGGGATCGTGGGTCTGGTGATGACGGTTGAGGAGGTCGAAGGCAGCTTCAAGCTCAACCAGCACAAATCGGACGCCGACTATGCGGCGATCGCGAATGCGCTCAGCGTCGGCGATGCCGACGCCAAGCAGATCTCACATTTGATGCGGCAGGCAAGGCCGCAGGTTTTTGCAGACGACACGAACATGCTCGAAGGGAGCGCACCATGAGCCTCGCTGACATCAAACAGGCCCCGAAGGGCGCTGCCACCAAACCCGCGACCGTCTTCGTCGACGGCGGCTCCGGCACCACCGGGCTCGGCATCAACGAGCGGCTGAAGCTCCAGAACGACGTCGTCGTGAAGACGATCGCCGACGACAAGCGCAAGGACCCCGCGGCCAAGAAGACGCTGATGGAGGAGGTGGATCTCGTCATCCTCTGCCTGCCCGACGATGCCGCCAAGGAAACGGTTGCGCTGGTCGACAGCATGGGCGCTGCTGGCCCGAAGGTGCTGGACGCCTCGACCGCGTACCGGGTCGCGCCTGACTGGGCCTATGGCTTTCCGGAGCTGACGCCAGATCAGGCCGGCAAGATCAAGGCCGCCAAGAAGGTCTCCAATCCCGGCTGCTATCCGACCGGCGCGATCGCGCTGCTGCGGCCGATCGTCGATGCCGGCCTGTTGCCGCAGGATTACCCCGTCGCGGTCAACGCGGTGAGCGGCTATTCCGGCGGCGGCAAGTCGATGATCGCGAGCTTTGAGGACGGCAGCGCGCCATCCTTCGAGCTCTACGGCCTCGGCTTCGAGCACAAGCATCTGCCGGAGATGCAGCTCTATTCAAACCTGACGCGGCGGCCGATCTTCATTCCCTCGGTCGGCAACTACCGGCAGGGCATGCTGGTCTCGGTGCCGCTGCAGCTCGACACGCTGCCCGGCAAGCCCGGCGGTGCCGATCTGCAGGCTGCGCTCGCCAAGCGCTACGCCGGCTCGAAATACGTCAAGGTGATGCCGCTGCAGAACGAAGCGTCAAAGGGCGGCCGGATCGAGCCGGAGGCGCTCAACGAGACCAACATGCTCGAGCTCTACGTCTTCGCCAGCGACAAATATCACCAGGCGGTGCTGGTCGCTCGGCTCGACAATCTCGGCAAGGGTGCATCCGGCGCGGCCGTGCAGAACATGCGGCTGATGCTGGGATTGCCGGAGGAGTAGGGCAGTCTCGTGCCCCGGACGCAGCGCAGCGCCACTTGGCGGTGCGCTGCTGAGCCGGGCCCATTCTTGCCAGGCTCGCGGCCTTTGGCTGCGTCCTACGTGAATATCCATTCGAGCAAAGCGTTCTGCGCGTGCAGAAGATAGGCTTTTGCAGCCGGGCTCTGGCAAGCGGGGTGCGGCATCGCATCGGCACTGACCTCCTGGCCTCGCGTGACCGGCGGGCAGGGCAGGAAAATGACGTCGGGTCGGCATCTGTCGAGCATCGATGCCGATACCTGATATTCGAGGAGTTGATGCGCGCCTGCGCCATCAGGCCAGCAATCCGTGACGATTACGTCCGCATCGAACAAGGCGTCCAGGCTGGTGCTGGCGGTGAAGTTCGGGGCCGCGATGTCCTTGATGTGCCAATCTTCCGGATAGATCTGGGTCACCCGGAGCGGCAGCGCGATGGAGGCTTCGACCCACGATCTCAGGATGTTCGCGTCCGGAGCCAAGCCGACGACTTTCAGTCCATCCAGGCTGACCCTCAGGCTCCTGACATAGGCGAGATCGCCGAGCGTTTCGCAGGGGTGGTTCGATCGTGTTCTCGCATTGACGACCGGCGCATGGGCGTGGAACGCGAGCTCTCGCAGAGCCGACAGCTCCCTGGTGCGCACCACCAGAACGTCGAACCAGTTGTCGAGATATTCGGCAAGATCGGCCGTCGCCTCGCTCGTGTTGAATCTGACCTGCGCGTCGACGCAGATTCCGCCCATAGCCTTTACGCCTAGCGCGAAGGCAGCGGTATTCCTCCATCCGCCATCGTCAACGATGAGCGCGACGCGCCTGCCGGCAAGGCTCTGCGGCATGGCGCGGTCGGCCCATGCCGCCGCGAGCACCTGCGCGCGGTCGACGATGGACCGGATCGTGTCGGCCTCGAGGTCGTGGAACTCTACGAAATCCCGCCCGGATTCGCTAAGCATTGCCGGGCGCCGAAGGCATGCGTTCAAACCACCTTGAAGATCGCCAGCGCCAGCACGGCCTGGGCGAGGAAGCCGACGGTGAAGGCCAGCGTGCGGAACACGGGAATGCCGATCGCGTAGACGATGAGATGCGCGACGCGGGACCAGAAATAGACGGCGCAGGCGAGCACGGTCCATTTTGTGGAATAGTCGATGGCGTTGAGGATCAGTACCAGCGGCGCAAAGAGCACGAGGTTCTCGACCGCATTGTCATGCGCGAACATCAGGCGGTTCGCCCATTCCGACTGCGGCTTGTCGCCGCGCGAGGGGTTGGCCAACGCGCCACTGAGGCCGCGGACCTGGCACCGGTTGATGGTGTAGGGGATCCAGAGGATCCCGGTCAGGATCACAGTCAGTGTCAGCCAGAACAATTCGCGCGTCATGGTTCGATCCCCTCTGTCGTCGCTGCGTTGAGCGCGAGTCTATACAAAAGCGCGGAAGATTCCGCTATGCGCGGACCCTGACATAGCTGCCGGGCGCGTCCTCGATCGGGGGCAGGGCGTCGCTGCCGACGCTGCGCGCCGGGACTTGCTCCGGATCGAGCTCGCCCAGCCATTGGCGCCAGTCCGGCCACCACGAGCCCTTGTGCTCCACGGCGTCCTTCATCCATTGCGCGACGTTGACGTCCTTGATGTTGTCGTTGGTCCAGTACTGGTACTTGTTCGAGGCGGGCGGATTGACGACGCCGGCGATGTGGCCCGAGCCCGACAGCACGTATTTCACCGGACCGCCGAAGAACTGTGAGCCGTACAGCACCGATTCAGCGGGCGCGATGTGGTCCTCGCGGGTAGCGAGGTTGTAGACGGGAACCTTGACCTTGGAGAGATCGAGCAGCGTGTTGTCGAGCACCAACGTGCCGGTGGAGAGCCGGTTCTCCAGATAGCAATTGCGCAAGTAATAGGAATGGTTCGACGCGGTCATGCGCGTCGCGTCCGAATTCCAATGCAAGAGGTCGAACGCGCTCGGCTGCTGCCCCTTCAGATAGTTGCTAACGACGTAGGACCAGATCAGATCGTTGGAGCGCAGCATGTTGAAGGCCATCGCCATCTTCGAGCCTTCGAGCACGCCGGCCGCCTTCATGTCCTGCTCGAGCGCCGTGATCTGCTCCTCGTCGACGAACACCAGGAGATCGCCCGCATGGGTGAAGTCGACCTGGGCCGCGAAGAACGTCGCCGAGCTCACGCGCTGGCGGCGCTTTTCGGCGAGCCAGGCCAGCGTGGTCGCGAGCATGGTGCCGCCGACGCAATAGCCGGCGGTGTGCACCTTCATCTCGCCCGTGACCCTCTCGATCACGTCCATCGCCGTGAGCGGACCTTCCTTCATGTAGTCTTCCCAGCTCTTGTTGCCGAGCCGCTTGTCGGGATTGACCCATGAGATCACGAACACGGTGATGCCCTGGTCGACGCACCACTTGATGTAGGATTTCTCCGGCTTGAGATCGAGGATGTAGAACTTGTTGATCCAGGGCGGCACGATCAGGAGCGGGGTGCGCAGCACCGTCTCCGTGGTCGGCGAATACTGGATCAGCTGCATCATCTCGTTCTGGTAGATCACCTTGCCCGGCGTCGTCGCCATGTTGACGCCGACGACGAGGTTGTCCGGATTGGACTGGCGGATCTTCAGCATGCCCTTGCCGGCCGCGATGTCCTCGGCCAGCATCTTCAGGCCGCGGGCGAGGTTCTCGCCGCTGCTGGTCACGGTCTCGCGCAGCACCTCGGGGTTGGTCAGCACGAAGTTGGACGGCGAGAGCGCGTTGGTGACCTGCTGGACGTAGAACTCCGCCTTGCGCCGGGTCTGGGGATCGAGCCCCTCGGCATCACGCACCAGCTCTTGAGCCCATTTGGTCGTGAGCAGATAGAGCTGCATCACGAAATCGAAGAACTGGTTCGACTTCCATTCCGGGTCGGCAAAACGCTTGTCGCGCGGCGAGGGCGCGATCGCGGGCGGCGCGTCCTGGCCGGCCATGCGGCGCACCGCCGAGCCCCAGAGGTCGAGATAGTCCTTGGCGAGCTTGGTCTGCAGATCGGAGGAGCGGGACGTATCCGACAGCCAATATTCGGCGACCGAGGTGAAGGTCCTGACGACCTCGGTAAGCTCGGGCGGCGGGCGATCCTGAACCTCGCCGCTCTCGCGCGGCTTGAGGTAAGCGGCCAGCGCCTTGCCGCCGCTCTCCATCGCCCGCGCGACATTCATCGCGAAGGCTTCCGCATCGAACTTCGTCTCGGGTTTGGGCGTATCGGTCGTGGCCATACTCATGAGCAGAACAGTAACGATTCATTCCGTATTCGTCACCGCGAAGCTCGCATGTTTGACGTTAAACACTCTCGAAGATGTGTTGCACTGCGACAAATCTTCTTGGTTCCGTCACATTCGGGCCGCACCGCTCGGCTTGGTGGGCATTGGCTGTTTTCTCGCTCGCACCATTTGGGCAGCAATGGTTTGAGCTTGGGCGCGGTCTTGGGTAAGGTTGCCCGGGGCCGTGCTTTGGGACGAGTAGGGGATTTCCCAAGTGTTGGCGTTGTGGGACCTGCAAAAGACGCTGCCGATCCGCGGCGCGCTGCTGATCGCGGCGCTTGCCGTCGGCGGCTGCTCGAGTCAGCTCGCGGATATGACGCCCACGGACGCGCAGGCGCATCCCAGGGAGCCCGGCACCTATCTGCCGGTGCACGACCTGCCGCCGGATCGCGATCAAGCGGTCATCCCGCCGGAGCAGCGTGCCAAGATCGAGGCTGAGCTCGCCGCCGCGCGCGATCGCCAGGCCGTCGCCGGCAAGGATGCGAAATGAGCCGCTCCAAGGTAATCGCTGGCGCCTCCGCCTTGCCGTGCTAAAAGATCACGGTTCAGCCGAGAGTCAGGGCGAACGACTTTAATCTTCGTCGTCGATGATTGCTCTAAGCATTTGATTTTGAGTAGTTTTCACGACGGGAATGGACGCCTTTCCGATTCGCCGTCCCGGCCTGTCGATTCTGTCCTGACCGGTTGCCCCGGAGCCCAGAGAGCCATGGAAGAATTTTACCGCATCCGCCGCCTTCCGCCTTACGTGTTCGAGCAGGTCAATCGGGCCAAGGCGGCCGCGCGGAATGCCGGCGCCGACATCATCGACCTCGGCATGGGCAACCCGGATCTGCCGGCCCCGGCGCATGTGCTGGAAAAGCTGAAGGAGACGCTGGGCAAGCCGCGCACCGACCGCTATTCGGCCTCCCGCGGGATCAACGGCCTGCGCAAGGCCCAGGCTGCTTACTACGCCCGCCGCTTCGGCGTGAAGCTCAATCCGGACACCCAGGTCGTGGCAACGTTAGGCTCCAAGGAGGGCTTCGCCAACGTGGCGCAGGCAATCACGGCGCCCGGCGACGTCATCCTCTGCCCGAACCCGAGCTACCCGATTCACGCTTTCGGCTTCCTGATGGCCGGCGGCGTGATCCGCTCGGTGCCCTCGGAGCCGACGCCGCAATTCTTCGAGGCGGCCGAGCGTGCGATCATCCATTCGATCCCCAAGCCGCTCGCGCTCGTCGTCTGCTATCCCTCGAACCCGACCGCCTATGTGGCGAGCCTCGATTTCTACAAGGACCTCGTCGCCTTCGCGAAGAAGCACGAGATCCTGATCCTGTCCGATCTCGCTTATGCCGAGGTCTATTTCGACGAGAACAATCCGCCGCCCTCGGTGCTCCAGGTGCCCGGCGCGATGGACGTCACCGTCGAATTCACCTCGATGTCGAAGACTTACTCGATGGCCGGCTGGCGCATGGGCTTTGCCGTCGGCAATGAGCGCGTGATCGCGGCGCTCGCCCGCGTCAAATCCTATCTCGATTACGGTGCCTTCACGCCGGTGCAGGTTGCGGCCACCGCAGCGCTGAACGGTCCGGACGATTGCATCAAGGAGATGCGCGACACCTACCGCAAGCGCCGCGATGCGCTGGTGGAATCGTTCGGCCGCGCCGGCTGGGAGATCCCACCGCCGGAGGCCTCGATGTTTGCCTGGGTGCCGCTGCCCGAAGCCTTCCGCAGCGTCGGCAGCATGCAATTCGCGACCTTGATGGTGGAGAAATCCGGCGTTGCGGTCTCGCCCGGCGTCGGCTTCGGCGAGCATGGTGAAGGATATGTCCGCATCGCCATGGTGGAAAACGAGCAACGGATCAGGCAGGCCGCGCGCGGCGTGCGACGCTTCCTTGAAAGCGGCATCGAAACGTTGCACAACGTCGTTCCGCTCGCCAATCGGCGTTAAGTTCTCTTCGGCAGGTTTTCTAAGTCATCATGGTTGCACCCCTGAAAGTGGGCATAGCGGGGCTCGGCACCGTGGGCGCCGAAGTTGTCCGTCTGATTGAAACGCAGGCCCGCGTGCTCGCAGGCCGCAGCGGCCGCGGCATCCGCGTCGTCGCCGTCACCGCGCGCACGAAGGCGAAGAAGCGCGGCATCGACCTGCGCGGCGTCGAATGGGTCAAAGATCCCATGGCACTGGCCACGCATCCCGGCATCGATTGCTTCGTCGAGCTGATGGGCGGCGCCGGCGATCCCGCACTGTCGGCCGTCGAGGCCGCGCTCAGCGCCGGCAAGTCGGTCGTCACCGCCAACAAGGCGCTGCTCGCGAAGCACGGTTTGAAACTGGCGAAAGGCGCTGAAAAGCACGGCGGTGCGCTGAATTACGAGGCAGCGGTCGGCGCCGCGATCCCCGTCATCAAGACGTTGCGCGAGGGACTTGCCGGAACCGGCGTCAACCGCGTCTACGGCATCCTCAACGGCACCTGCAATTACATCCTGACCCGGATGGAGCAGGAGGGGCTGTCCTTCGCCGAATGCCTCGCGGATGCGCAGCGGCTCGGTTATGCCGAAGCCAACCCGTCCTTCGACGTCGACGGCCATGACACCGCGCAAAAACTCGCCATTCTCGCCAGCCTCGCTTTCGGCACGAAAGTTGCTCAAAGCGCGGTGTATGTCGAAGGCATCTCCTCCATCGCGCCGGAAGATCTGCGCGCGGCGGCCGATCTCGGCTACCGCGTCAAGCTGCTCGGCGTTGCGGTGCGCACCGCCAAGGGCATCGAGCAGCGCGTGCATCCGACCATGGTTCCGAAATCCTCCTCGATCGCGCAGGTGATGGGCGTCACCAATGCGGTCACAATCGACGGCGAGGGCATTCCGCCGATCACGCTGGTCGGCCCCGGCGCCGGCGGTGCCGCGACGGCATCCGCCGTCGTCGCCGATATCGCCGACGTCGCGCGCGGAATCCGCGCCAATCCGTTCGGCCGGCCCATTTCTCATTTGCGCGACACCAAGAAGGCGCCGATGGAGCGGCACGAGGGCGGCTATTACATCCGCCTCCTGGCACGCGATTTCCCCGGCACCGCGGCTGCGATCGCGACGCGGCTGGCAGAGCAGAAGATTTCGATCGAGTCGATCGTGCAGCGTCATCCCAATGGCGGCGCTGCGCCAGCCGACGGCAAGGCGGTTCCTGTGCCCGTCATCCTGATCACCTATGCGACGCATGAGGACGCGGTGCGCCGCGCGCTCGCCGCCGTGCAGAAGGACAAGGTGATCAGCGGACGGCCGCAGGTGATCCGGATCGAGAAGAACTGAGCATGTCCCGGATCCGAAGGACCGCGCCAGCACAAAGTGCGAAGCGGTTTTCCGGAAAGGTCATGCTGAAACAATGAGGCGGTTGAACGAACGAACCGTGGGCGTTGAGAGTTGATGCGGGCAGAGACTTCTGTCCAAAACCGTTTCGAAGGAGTGAGCCGATGTCGACCCATATTTCAGTCCCCCCGCACGCGTTGCTCGAGCGCATCCTCACGTTGGAGATCGTGCGGGTGACGGAGCGGGCGGCGGTGTCGTCGGCGCGGCTGCGCGGGCACGGTAACGAGAAAGCGGCCGACCAGGCTGCGGTGGATGCGATGCGCCGCGAGCTCAACAAGCTCCCGATCGAGGGCACCATCGTGATCGGCGAGGGCGAGCGCGACGAGGCGCCGATGCTCTTCATCGGCGAGAAAGTCGGCCTGAACGCCGGCCCGCAGGTCGACATCGCGGTCGATCCGCTCGAAGGCACCACGCTGTGCGCCAAGAACATGCCGGGCTCGATCGCCACGATGGCGATGGCCGACGGCGGCACGCTGCTGCACGCCCCCGACGTCTACATGCAGAAGCTCGCGATCGGGCCGGGCTACAACAAGGGCGTCGTCGATCTCGATGCAACGCCGGCCGACAACGTCCGCCGTCTCGCTAAGGCCAAGGGCGTCCAGCCCGACGGCATCACGGTTCTGGTGCTCGATCGTCCGCGCCATGCCAGCATCATCGAGAGCGTACGCTCGACCGGCGCTGCCGTGCGCCTGATCACCGACGGCGACGTCGCCGGCGTGATCCATTGCGCCGATCCCGACAATACCGGCGTCGACATGTATCTCGGCACCGGCGGTGCGCCGGAAGGCGTGCTCGCGGCCGTGGCACTGCGTTGCATCGGCGGCCAGATGCAGTGCCGTCTCATTCTCGATTCCGACGAGAAGCGCGAACGCGCGGCCAAGATGGGCGTCAACGATCCCAAGATGATCTACGGCATCGAGGACATGGCGCGCGGCGACTGCCTGTTCGCCGCCACCGGCGTCACCACGGGCTCGCTCCTCTCGGGCGTCAAATTCCGCAAGGACGGCGTGATCGAGACCGAGACTGTGGTGATGCGTTCGGTCACCGGCACCGTGCGCTACATCAAGGCCGAGCATCGCGAGCTCGCGAAGTTCCATCTGGATTGAGTCCGTCATTCCGGGACGACGGGACCGCGCAAAGCGCGGCCCGGAGAATCGGAATCTCGCGCACAACTTCTGGATTCCGGGTTCGCGCTGATGCGCACCCCGGAATGATAACAAGAACAACAGAGGAAGCGCCATGTCCGAACTCTCCGCCGTCAAAGCCCTGGTGTTCGACGTGTTCGGCACCGTCGTGGACTGGCGCACCAGCCTGATCTCCGACTTCATGTGGTGGAGCAGGCAGCGCGGCATCAGCGCCGACTGGACCGCTCTGGTCGATGGCTGGCGCGGCATGTACATGGCCTCGATGGACGAGGTGCGCAAACATCCCGAG
The DNA here is from genome assembly GCF_054863005.1 of Bradyrhizobium sp. 25ACV. Lineage (NCBI taxonomy): Bacteria > Pseudomonadati > Pseudomonadota > Alphaproteobacteria > Hyphomicrobiales > Nitrobacteraceae > Bradyrhizobium > Bradyrhizobium sp. 25ACV. The sequence goes on along the minus strand of NZ_JAVAYO010000018.1, from coordinate 134,870 downwards.
CGTGGCTATGTCATGCTGGATGATCTGCACCGCCGCTCGCTGGAAAAGCTGGTCGCGCAGTTCGCGATCAAAGGCCTCACCGCGGCCGATCTCGATCATCTCACCAAGGGCTGGCACCGCCTCAATCCCTGGCCGGACAGCGTCGCGGGCCTGACGCGGCTGAAGTCGAAATTCGTGATCTCGCCACTGTCGAACGGCAATGTCGCGCTGCTCACCAACATGGCGAAGTTCGCGGGCCTGCCGTGGGACCTCATCATGTCGACCGAGCTGTTCGAGCACTACAAGCCCGATCCCGAGACCTATCTCGGCGCAGCGAAGCTGCTTTGCCTCAAGCCGGAGGAGGTGATGATGGTCGCTGCCCACAACGGCGATCTCGCGGCGGCGCAGAAGAATGGGCTGAAGACCGCGTTCGTCGCACGGCCGACGGAGTACGGTCCGCTCCAAAAGGTCGATTTCGAAGCCACCGGCAATTGGGACATCGTCGCCAAGGATTTTGGCGGGATCGCCGACAGGCTCGGCTGCTAGGCGGCATCTCGATAGGATGGACGCGGCCAGCAACGGTCCGGACGGCGCGGGCCGCCCGGACCTGATCTCGAGAACCTACAGCGTCATCTGCATCGGTTCGGGATAATAGTGGAAGCCTTCACCGGCCTTGGCGACATGGCCGTAACCCGGCCAGGCAAAGTGATAGGACATCACCGGGGTCTTGTTGGCCGCTAGCATCGTCAGCAGTTTGACGCGCGATTCCGCCGCCTGCTTCGGGTCGGTGTCGTAGGAGAATTCCATGCGCGGCCGCTCGAGCAGCAGCACGGAATGGTGCGAGAGGTCGCCGAGGAAGGCGAACGATTTGCCGGCCGAGGAGACCATGAAGATGGTGTGGCCGACGGTATGACCGGGCGCGGAGATCGCCTGCACCCCCGGCAGGAATTCCTGGCCGTCCTTGAAGAATACGATCCGGTCGCGGACCGGCAGCAGATTCTTGCGAGCGTGAACGACGAAGTCCTTGGCCGGGCTGCCGAGCTTGCCTTCGTCGGTCCAGAAGTCGAAATCGGTCTGCGAGATGTAGATCTGCGCGTTCGGAAACAGCGGCTTGCCGCCTTCGTCGACGATGCCTCCGATATGGTCGATATGGGCATGCGAGCACACCACGGCATCAATGTCCCCCGGCTTGATGCCGGCCTCGGTCATGCTCTTCTGTTGCCGGCCGGTGCTGGCGCCGAACATCTTCGATGAGCCCATGCCGGTATCGAACAGGATGAGCTTGTCGCCGGTGTTCACGATCGGGGAGTTCTGTTCGAGCACGACGTTGTCCGGCGACAGGAAATTGTCCGCCAGCATCTTCTTCACCTCTTCCTTGGGAACGCCGGTGAAGGTTCCGGAGGGATCGCCGAGCGGCAGCGGCCCGTCGGACACGACGGTGACCTCGGCATCGCCGAGAACGAAGCGGTGCCAATAGGGAGTCTGGGTGCCAAGCTTGGGTGCCCGCGCCATCGCGCTGGTGCCGAGCATGGCGCTGGCACCAAGGCCCGCTCCAAGCGCGAGTAGGGATCGACGGGAGACATCGACTGTCATGCGTTTCCTCGCTTTTGTCTTTTGTTTTGCGCGATTGTTCGCGCGTTGGGGCCGGCCTGATCGGCCTCGCGGCCGCGGGCCGGCAGAAAAGTATGCTGCTCCGGCCGCGACAAGCTAGCAAGTGGAATTAGCGCGCAGATTCACGCGGAGCGGGAACGAGCCGCGGCAGCGGGCCGGCCGCGTGTGGACGCGCTCTCCGCTGGCCGGGACAACGCGAATTGCGCCTTACGCAATTCTCAGCGTGAGATCGGTCCCTTCCGTCTCGGCAAAGCCAGCCTGCAGGACTTCCTCGCGCTTGTGGCGGAGATGCGCGCGCAAAATGTGGGAGAGGCCGGCACCGTCGCGGCGCTGGAGCGCGTTCAGGATGGCGTCATGCTCCTTCACGGCGAGCGCCCAGCGCTGCGGCGTCATCGGCGTGACGTAGCGCGCGCGCCGGATGCGCGCCGTCACTGATGTGTAGAGCCCCGCGAGCACGGGATTTCCGGCTGCGGTGACGATGCCCTCGTGGATGGCGCGATTGCCGCGATAGTACTGGATCAGATCGCCGTCGCGATAATGCAGCACCATGGCCGCATGCGCGGCGGCGATCTCGTCGATCTCGGCTTCCGTGATGCGCTCGCAGGCGAGCTCGCCGGCGAGGGCCTCCAGGCCCTGGCAGACCTCGAACAGGTCGCGCATGTCCTTGTCGGTCAGTTTTGCCGCGCGTGAGCCGCGATGCGGCAGCAGCTGCACGAGGCCTTCGGCGGCCAGCACCTTGAGCGCCTCGCGCAGCGGCGTGCGCGAGATCTCCAGCCGCTCACATAGCTCGCGCTCGGGAATCCGCGCGCCCGGCGGGATTTCGCCGTCGAGCAGGATTGCGCGGATACGGCCGACGACTTCCTCGTGAAGCATGGGGACCAGCGCTCCAATTTGAATGCAAAACTGGGATAATCGACCGGAGTTCTGAAGTTCCAGCTTGCTAATCGCAGATTTTGCATTCAAAAATGTAAAAAACAAGAGGATATGAGGAAATGGACCTGGCGGTGGAGGCAGACGACCTCGTTTTTGAATGCAATGACGGCATCGGGCGGATCACCTTCAACCGTCCGCAGGCCCGCAACGCCTTCACCTTCGCCATGTACGAGCGGCTCGCCGCGATCTGCGAGGAGGCCAACAGCGATCATGCGATCAAGGTGCTGGTGCTGCGCGGAGCAGGCGACAAGGCCTTTGCGTCCGGCACCGACATCAATCAGTTCCGCGAGTTCAAGACGCCGCAGGATGCGATCGACTACGAGAACCGCATCGATCGGGTGCTGACCACGCTGGAGCAGTGCCGGGTGCCGACCATCGCGGCGATCAACGGCTTTTGCACCGGCGGCGGCGCCGGCATCGCTGCGGCCTGCGACCTCCGCATCGGCACGGCAAGCGCGAAGATCGGTTTTCCCATTGCCCGAACACTTGGCAATTGCCTGTCGATGTCCAATGTCAGCCGTCTTACCGCACTCATTGGCGCCGCGCGCGTCAAGGACCTGATCTTCACCGCACGCCTCGTCGACGCCGCGGAGGCTGCAAGCGTTGGGCTGCTCGGCGAAGTGGTCGAGGACATTGCCGCGCTGGAAAAGCGCGCCGACGAGGTCGCCCGGCTCGTCGCCAGCCATGCACCGCTGACACTGAATGCGACCAAGCAGGCAGTGGCCCGCCTGCAACGGCGGCTATCGCAGGACGAAGGCGAGGACCTCATCCTGATGTGCTACACGAGCCAGGATTTTCGCGAAGGGCTCGATGCTTTCCTCAACAAGCGCGCCCCGCAGTGGCGCGGCCAATAGGACAGGCCCGATGCAAAGCGATCGATCGCAATCCAACTCTCGCCGTTCGGGACCGCTTGCCGGCCTTAGGGTCGTCGACCTCACCCATGTCATGGCCGGGCCGACCTGTACCTTGATGCTTGCCGACATGGGTGCCGACGTCATCAAGATCGAGAAATCGCCGAACGGCGACGACACCCGTCATTCGGTGCCGCCGAAGATCGGCGAGGAGGCGGCCTCCTTCCTGATGATGAACCGCAACAAGCGCGGCATCGTGCTGGATCTGAAGACCGAGGGTGGCAAGCAGGTGCTGCGGCGGCTGATCGCTGATGCCGACGTGCTGGTCGAGAACTTTGCGCCGGGCGCGATGGAGCGCCTCGGCTTCGGCTACGAAGCGTTGCACGAGCAATTCCCGGCGCTGATCTACTGCTCGCTGTCGGGCTTCGGCCGCACCGGTCCCTATAAGCACCGCCGCGGTTTCGATCTCGTCGCGCAGGCCATGAGCGGCATCATGAGCTTTACCGGCGAGCGCCCGGATGGGCCGCCCGTCAAATGCGGCCCGCCGTTGTCCGACATCACCGCCGGCCTGCTCGCCAGCATGGGCATCCTCGCAGCCTATACGCACCGCCTCAAGACCGGCGAGGGGCAGTGGGTCGAGACCTCGCTCTATGAAGCCGCCCTGGTGCAAACCTATTGGCAGTCGACCATTGCGCTCGCCGCGGGCACAGCACCGCGCGCGATGGGCTCGGCCCATCCGCTCAATGCGCCGTATCAAGCCTTTGAAGCTTCCGACAATTGGCTCGTGGTCGGCGGCGCCAACAAGAAGCACTGGCTCTTGATGCTGGAAGCCCTTGGCGCCAGCGAACTCGCCGCCGATCCGCGGTTCGTCACCGGGGCCGACCGCATGGCCAATCTGAAGGTGCTCGAAGCGGTCCTGAGCGAGCGCTTCCGCACGAAGTCGCGGGCGCACTGGCTCGCTGCGCTGGACGAGAAGGGCGTGCCGTGCGGACCGGTGCACGACATGCTGGAGGCGCTCAGCGATCCCCAGACTCTGGCGCGCGAGATGGTCGTCGAGGTCGAGCATTCCACGCTTGGTCCGGTGAAGACGATCGGTCTTCCCGTCAAGTTTTCGGAGACCCCAGGCAAAGTCCTCTCGGGCGCGCCGGTCTATGGTGAGCATACAAGCGAAGTGCTGGCCGAATACGGGTTCGACCAGAAGCAGATCGAAGCGCTCGAAAAAGAAGGCGCAATCGTCGTGGCATCGGGAAGACGCGAGGAACGCGTCGCCTGACCGGACGTCGATACGACAACGATAAAAGACAAAAATCAGCTGGAGGAAATCATGGGTCGGACGTCGATATTTATGCTCTCCGCAGCCGCGACGATGCTCGCCGGCACGATGCCGGCGCTCAGTGCCTGGCAACCGCAAAAGCCGATCGAGTTCGTCGCCACCGCCGGGCCCGGCGGCGGGACCGACAACCTCGCGCGCGCGGTGCAGAACATCATCACCAAGCACAAGCTGACGGAGCAGCCGATCGTCGTCGTCAACAAGGGCGGCGGCAGCGGCGCCGAAGGCTATGTCTACGGCAAGGCCTCCGCCGGCGATCCCTACAAGGTCATCTTCGGCACCTCGAACGCGTGGCAGCAGCCGCTCGTCTCCAAGGTCGCCTTCAACTACACCGATCTCACGCCCGTAGCGGCGATGGCGCAGGACGAGTTTTTGCTCTGGGTCAAGCAGGACGCACCCTACAAGACGGCGGGTGACTATCTGAAGGCGGCCGGATCGGGCGAGTTCAAGATGGGCGGCGCCCAGTCGAAGGACACCGACGAGGTGCTGACGCGCATGATCGAGAAGGCCGGCAAGGTCAAGCTGACCTATATCCCCTTCAAGAGCGGCGCCGAGACCGCCGTGCAGCTCGCCGGTGGACATCTCGACTCCCACGTCAACAATCCCAGCGAAAGCCTCGGGCAATGGCGCGGCGGCACGCAGCGGCCGCTCTGCGTTTTCAGCCCGAAGCGGCTGCCGCAGGGCGCCAAGGTCACCGCGACCGAAGGCTGGGGCGACGTTCCGACCTGCGTCGAGCAGGGGCTCGACATCAAGCAATATGAGCAGCCGCGCACGGTGTGGTTGCCCGGCAAGGTTACGCCGGACCAGGCCGCGTTCTATGTCGATCTTATGAAGAAGGTGCAGGCGACACCGGAGTGGAAGGACTACATCGAGAAGACCTCCCAGGTCGACACGTTCCTGACCGGTGCTGAGCTCGACAAGTTCATCAAGCAGGATCTCGAACACGTCAAACAGGTCGCGGGCGAGCAGGGCTGGCTGGTGAAGTGACGAGGGGTCGTCGCATCAGCCTTGATGGAAGCGGGGTTTCTCCACCAACTCCGCTGTCGTCCCTGCGAACGCAGGGACCCATACCGCGTGATCTCTCGAGGAGTGCTGGTGGTGGTACCGGCGTGGATGTGACGTCAAGTCTTCGTCAAACGTCTCCCTGGGGTTATGGGTCCCTGCGTTCGCAGGGACGACAGCGAGGGCTGGGCAAAGACGCATGCGCCACTACCGACCCTTGTCCGACGCCAGAGCGGAGCCTTCGATGATCTCTCGCCGCGCCCTTGAACTTGCGACCGCGATCCTCACCGGCGGCTTCGGGGTGTCCGTCGTGGTGTCGAGCCTCGACAACGGCATCGGCTGGTCGAGCGCGGGCGTGGACGCCGGCACGTTCCCGTTCCTGACCGGCATCATCATCGTGGTTGGAAGCCTCTACAACCTGGTGCGGGGCGTGTTGCCGGTTGCGTCCCTGGCGAATGTTCCCATCGCGATCACGCCCTTCGAGCTGCGCCGGCTCGCCGGCCTGTTCGTGCCGGCCGCGATTTTCGTGGCAGCGATCCCGCTCGCCGGGATGTACGTCGCCTCGTCGCTGTATGTCTTCGCGGTGCTGGCGATCCCCAGGCATCAATCCGTGCCGCGCGCGCTCGCCATGGCGGCGGCGACGGCACTCGCGCTCTACGTCGTTTTCGAGCGCATGTTCCAGGTGAGCTTGCCGCACGGCGCGCTTGCAGCCGCCCTCGGGTTCTGACGGAGGTCCGATGGACAATCTCGGCGAACTCCTCCACGGCTTCACCATCGCGGTCACCGTGCCGCACCTGGTGCTGATGGTCGTCGGCGTGCTGCTCGGCATTCTCGTCGGCGTGCTGCCGGGGCTGGGTGCGCCGAACGGGGTGTCGCTGCTCCTGCCACTGACCTTCGGCATGCAGCCGGTGTCGGCGATCATCCTGCTCTCCAGCATGTATTGGGGGGCTTTGTTCGGCGGCTCGGTCACCTCGATCCTGTTCAACATTCCCGGCGAGCCGTCGTCGGTCGCGACCACCTTCGACGGCTATCCGATGGCGCGCGACGGAAGGCCGACCACGGCGCTCGCCACCGCCTTCGGCTCTGCCGCCTTCGGCGCGCTGGTTGGCGTCATCCTGATCACTTTCCTCGCATCCTGGGTGGCGCAGGTCGCGCTCGCCTTTGGCCCTGCGGAATATTTTGCGGTTTATTTCCTGGCCTTTGCCAGCTTCGTCGGCATGGGCGGTTCGGCGCCGATCAAGACCGTCGTGGCGCTGGCGATCGGCTTTGCCATCGCCGCGATCGGCATCGACACGGTGTCCGGCAGCGTCCGCCTCACCATGGGCGTCGACGAGCTCGTCAAGGGCGTGAGCTTCGTCGTCGCGGTGATGGGCCTGTTCGGCATCGGCGAGCTGCTGGTCGCGGTCGAAGAGGAATTCCATGCCCGCGCGGTGTCCTCGAAGATCGACTGGCGCGAAGTGTTCCGCGCGGTCGGCCGCCTGCCGCGGCATGGCGTTGCGTTGCTGCGCAGCGCCGCAATCGGCTGCTGGATGGGGATCACCCCGGGCGGGCCGACCGCGGCCTCCTTCATGAGCTATGGCATTGCCCGTCGCTTCTCGCGCCGCGGCCGCTATTTCGGCACCGGAGAGGTCGAAGGCATCATCTCGCCGGAGACGGCCGACCATGCCGCAGGCACCAGCGCGCTGCTGCCGATGCTCTCGCTCGGCATTCCCGGCTCGGCGACCGCAGCCGTCATGATGGGCGGGCTGATGATCTGGGGCCTCAATCCCGGGCCGATGCTGTTCGTCGACCAGAAGGACTTCGTCTGGGGCCTGATCGCCTCGATGTATGTCGGCAACATCGTCGCCGTCGCCTTGGTGCTGCTGACTGTTCCTGTGTTTGCCGCTTTGATGCGGATTCCCTTCGTCGTCATCGCCCCGCTGATCGTCATCATCTGCGTCGTCGGCGCCTATTCGGTGTCGAACTCCTATCTCGACGTTGTCATGATGCTCGGCTTCGGAATCGTTGGCTATCTCTTCAAGAAGCTGTTCTATCCCTTGGCGCCGCTCGTGCTCGCCATCGTCATCGGCGACAAGGCCGAGGATGCGTTCCGGCAGTCGATGCTGATGTCGAAGGGATCAATCGGGATCTTCTTCGCGAACAAGCTGGTGACATGCCTGATCATGGCCGGCATCGCGCTGCTGCTGCTTCCGCTCGTGCTGCAGCTCGCGCGCCTGTGGCGCAAGCCCGTATCCCCCGCGACCGAAACGACCGCCCAGGAGAAGGTGATCATATGACCGCAAAGCCGCTGATTGCATTGGCCATGGGAGACCCCGCCGGCATCAGCCCGGAGCTGACGGCCAAGTTGGTGGCGCAGGACGACGTCCGCGCGAGCTGCCGGCTCGTCGTGATCGGTGACCGCCGCATCTTCGAGGAGGGCGCGCGCATTGCCGGCGTCAAGCCGGCGCTGAAGATGGTGGAGCAGGGGGATCTTCGCGCGGCGGACGGCGAAGCGCTGTTCGTTGATCTCGGTCACCTCGATCCCAAGGAGGTCGAGCCGAAGACCGCGACTCTTGCCGGCGGAAAATTTGCGCTTGCCAACTACAAACACGCGCTCGAGCTCGGCCGCGACGGCCATGTCGATGCGGTCTGCTTTACCCCCTTCAACAAGCAGGCGATGCGGCTCGCCCGCGCCGAGTACGACGACGAGATCGCATTCTCTGCGGAGGTGGTCGGCCTCAAGACCGCGGCGAGCGAGTTCAACGTGCTGGACCGGCTCTGGAACGCGCGGGTGACCTCGCACATCCCGCTGAGGGACGTCGCTGCAAGGCTGTCCAGCGAGCGCATCCATCGTGCGCTCCAGCTGACCGATCGATGCATGCGCAAGGCCGGCTTCGCGCGGCCGCGGATTGCGGTCGCCGGTCTCAATCCGCACGCGGGCGACGGCGGCAATTTCGGTCGCGAGGAGATCGACATCATCGCGCCCGTGGTCGCGGCCGGTCAGCGCGAGGGCATCGCCGCGGAGGGACCGTTCCCGGCCGACACCGTCTTCCTGCGCGCCAAGGCCGGCGCCTTCGATGCGGTGCTGACGATGTATCACGACCAGGGCCAGATCGCGATGAAGCTGATGGGGTTCGATCGCGGCGTCACCATGCTCGGTGGCTTCCCTTTCCCGATCTGCACGCCCGCGCACGGCACCGCCTACGACATCGCAGGACAGGGCATCGCGTCGATCGGCGCCAGCCACGCCGCGTTGCTCCTCGCCGCGGAGATGGCCGCTCGCCGCGCCGCCTGATTTGCACGCACTGGCAGTGAGCGCTTGCTGCGCTCGCCTTGCGGGTAGGATTAGACTTTCGGGAAAAACTGGAAACTTCCGCCCTCACGACGAGTTGGCGTCCCATGGATATCTCCAGGTCGGAGCTGGGAGCATGGTCGACGACGACCCGCTACGAACGGCGGTCGATACCGCTTGGTGCGTGTACCGCGCCCGGCATCGCGATGTCGATGCTGCAGACGGCCGTCGCTGCCTGCTCGAGCGTCATTTGCGAGGGAGACGGGAAGCGCGCGAGAGTAACGGCGATGCCCAGGAGCTCACGGGTTTCGGGCTTGCCTATCTCGAGCGGCTTTCGGACGACTCATGCTGAGCCTGATTGAGAGCCTCGCGTGCCGCCTGGCGAGCGCAAGCGCGAGGCCGCAGTGGACGCTGCTCGCGATCTCGAACCTTCTGTCCGCGACCATCGTGCTGATCGTCCGGTCAGCGGTATAGCGGCGGGCTGTCATGCGCATCGCTCAGCTTGCTCCCCTGGCCGAAAGCGTCCCTCCAAAGCTCTACGGCGGCACCGAGCGGGTGGTGGCTTGGCTGGTCGATGAGCTCGTCAAGCTTGGACACGACGTCACGCTGTTTGCGAGCGGCGACTCCCGCACGACCGGCAAGCTTCACCCGGTATGGCCACGCGCGCTGCGACTCGGCCGAAAGGGCGCGGATCCGGGTGCGGCCAACGCAATGCTGCTCGAAGCGATCGCGAAGCGGGCGAGGGATTTCGATGTGATCCACGCGCATATCGACTGGCTGCAACTCCCGTTGCTCAGTCGGCTTGGCGTGCCGTTCATGACGACCATGCACGGTCGCCTCGACTTGCCTGGGTTGCCCGAATTGGTTCGGCAATTCCCCGAGGCTGGTTTCGTGTCGATCTCCGATCATCAGCGCCAGCCGCTTCCGGATGCGAAGTGGGTGGGAACGATTCAGCACGGATTGCCGCCGGAGCTGTTGCGCCCCTCCTATGAGGAGGGGGCCTATCTGGCGTTTCTCGGTCGCCTGACGGCCGAGAAGGGGCCCGAGGACGCAATCCGCATCGCGCACGCGGCCCGGATGCCTCTGCGCATCGCCGCGAAGATTCCGCGCGCGGAGACCGCCTATTTCAAGAAGCATATCGAGCCTCAAATCGATGGCGAGAAGATCCAGCTTGTCGGCGAAGTCGATGACGTGAAGAAGCAGGCCTTCCTCGACAAAGCCGCCGCGCTGCTATTTCCGATCGATTGGCCGGAGCCTTTCGGGCTGGTCATGATCGAGGCGATGGCCTGCGGAACGCCTGTGATCGCTTACCGCTCCGGCTCCGTCCCTGAGGTGATCGAGCACGGTGTGACCGGCTTCATCGTCGAGAACGAGGATCAGGCGGTCAAGGCGGTCGGCGAATTGAGCAAGCTGGATCGAAAGAGGGTGCGCGCCCGCTTTGAGGAACGCTTCACCGCACGCCGAATGGCGCGACAGTACGAAGATCGGTATCGCGCGCTGATTGCCGCCACAGATCGAGACTTCAACACGCAGCGGACGGAAACATGAAGACCCTTTCGAATAAGAACCCGGCCCCGGCGGGAGTGCGTCTGCAGGCTATTTCGGCATGGGCATCGTCAGCTCCTTGTCGGCCGTATCCACCACGAACACGGCCAGCAGCTTGGCGGGCTCGGTATCGCTGGCGTTCGCGCTGATGCCGTGGCGGTCGCCGGGGTTTTCGGAGAAATTCTCCCCCTTGTGAAAGACCTTGGCCGGGCCGTCATTGACCTGACTGCGGATCGCGCCTTCCAGGACGGTGGCATAGATGAAGGCGGAGGGCGCGTGGATGTGGGCCGGCGACGAGCCTCCGGGACCATACTCGACCAGCACGCCCTTCATGCTCTTGCCGGGGACATTGGGCAGCGCCTGGTCGAATACGACGGTGACTTTCGCCAGTGGGGCCGCCGGCTCGGCTGCATAGGCCGTCAGCGATGAGACGGCATAAACCGCTGTTGCAATCAGCAATCTGCGCATGGGAGTTCCTTCACTGCGATAGGTTCGTAATTGCAAGTCTCAGAGGCGCGCGAGCCATGTTGCGAGCGGCGTCTTCCCGAGCCGAGCCTCGCCGAGCGGGTTCAGCGATGTGTCCTGAATGGAGGCGCCGTAATATTGCGCTTTTGGGTCGCCGACCACCGTACGGCTGTCGCCGGAGGCTTTCTGGCGGCGCGCGACGAACTCATTGAAGGGAGCCTTCTCGGGGCCTGCGATGTCGATGGTGCCATTCAGCGGCCGCCCCGTTGCGATCTCTGCGAGGCAATCGACCACGTCGTCGGCGGCGATCGGCTGAAACAGCGCCGATGGAACGACGATCTTGTCTCCGGCCGCTCCCGCCTCGCCAATGGCGCCGAGGAATTCGAAGAACTGCGTGGCGCGGACGATGGAGTAGGGGACCGTGGAGGCCTTCACGATGGTCTCCTGGGCAAGCTTGGCACGGAAATACGCGATGTCGGGCGAGCGATCGGTCCCCACGATCGAGAGCGCAACGTGATGCTTGACGGCTGCGGCGACCTCGGTCGCGGCGAGATTTCGGCTCGAGCGCTCGAAGAATTCGAGCACGGCGGCGGGCTCCCAGGACGGCGCGTTGGCCACGTCGACGACAACATCCGCGCCCGCCAGCGCCGCAGCGAGGCCTTCCCCGGTCACGGCGTTCACGCCTGATCTCGGCGAGGCCGCCACCGCGTCGTGGCCCTGCTGTTTGAGCTTCGCCACGAGCTTGGATCCGATCAATCCGGTTCCGCCGATCACGACGATCTTCATGGCATGTCTCCTTGGCATGTGACGAGCGCGAGATGATTAGCCAGGGCGGACTCGCGCGCTCACGTCGATTAACGTGATGCGAAGCGACTCTATTCGATCAAGGGCGCGGGGCTCTTGCCTGTTACGGGCGCGGCTTGCCGGAAAATGCTTCAGAAGCCGGGGTGCGATTTCACAAAACCGCTAGGGTCATTCCCTCGTGCCGCAAACACACTCTGCGATGATCGCAGAGTGCCAGTGTTTTGCCCGACTTGTCAAAATGTTTGAGAGAACAAGAAAGGCAAACCCGGTTGAAAACACCAATGAAAGCAGCCGTTTGGCTACTGTGCATGGGGTTGTTTTCGGGTTTTTGAATCGGCCGGCTGTCTCACGCCCCGCAGATGATCACGCCGTACCAGCCGAGCCCGCGATAGGTCTCATAACCCGGCGTCGCATGGAACGCGACCAGGGCGCCCGAGCGGTCATGGTAGAAGCCGGAGCGCTGGCCGTTCAGCGAGATCGAGATGCGCTCGCTGAGGATGCCCTGACCGTCGGACGCCGCGATGATGCGGAGGTTCGAATCGACCAGCAGGACGCGGGCCTTGTCGGTGTCGCCGACGCGCACGCCCTGCACGATGGCGCGAGCCTGCGCCTCCCAGTCGAAGTGGATGGCGAGCACGCCAATCGGAGCGCCGTGGGCCTGACCGCCGGCGCGGACGCTGGCGCAATAGGTCGCCACCTGCGCATTGCCGAGCAGCGGCTGGTTCTCGACGTCGCCGGCGACGTAATCGTCACCGGAGCGCAAGGTTCGCGCCTCGCGAAACCATTTGGTGTGGGCGACGTTCTGGCCGACCACGCGAAAGCGATCGGCGCGGCCGTTGGCGATGACGTTGCCGTCGAGGTCGCAGAGCCAGAGATCGAGATAGACCGTGTAGGCACCGAGGATCACGCCCAGGCGCTGCGAGGCGTGCGACACCGCTGCGGCGGTCGGCGAGGCCGCGCAATCGACCACGGCGGAATCGGTCGCCCACCAGCGCACGTCGCAGGTGCGCTCATAGAGGTTGCGGTCGATCAGCTCGATGGCGTTGAGCGACAGGTCGACCATCCGCTCGCCGCGCGAGCGCTGGCTCATGCGGTCGATCGAGGCGACGAGATCGCCGGTGCGCTTCGTCAGCTGGCTTTCGAGCTCGCGTGCGATGGTCTCGACCTGCTGGCCGACGCCGCGCACCTCCTGCGCCACCACCGCAAAGCCCGCGCCTTGCGCACCGGCGCGCGAGCTCTCGATCAGCGCGTTCAGCGCCAGCATCTTCATCTGGTTGGTGATCTGCTGGATCGACTTGGTCTTGTCGACCGCGATCTGGTTGACCTCCGCGGTCAGGCGGTTGATCAGCGCGGAGATGTCGGAATCGTCGTCAGCGGGTTCGGTGGCGATCGGCTTGGCTTTCAGACCCAGCGCAGCAGACATCGGGGATTTCCCTTGGCAATGAGGTCTGATCTGCAATGAACCCGGTACAATCGCTTACAGATCGAATACGATTCTTTTTCGAGGATTCCGCCTAACGCCTGCTTAATTTGCTGTTCCGCCGAATGCCCAAATGATAGTCAGTCGGCGCAGCAAATCGGCAATCCACCGCTTTGTGCGGCGCGGAGATTGCAAATCCCAGGGGATTCCGGGTCAATCGTCCTGCAAGCCGGACCGACGCGTTACCGTCGGCTCCGGGTTCCTCAAACCAATTGCGACCCATGACGCCGCCTGCAACCGCCTTGCCCGTCGAAGCGCCCCAGGCGTTTCTCGGCGTCGCGCGCTCGCTGACCGACAAGCTCTGGCGCGACCGGCTGGATCCCCGCGGAGCGGCCCAGGCGCTCGCGATGGTGCAGCGGCACCAGCTTCCCGAGCTGTTGGCCCGGGTGCTGGCCGGCCGCGGCGTCGATATCGACGCAGTCGCCGACTTCCTCGATCCGACCATCCGCAAGCTCCTACCGGACCCGTTTACCGTGACGGAGATGGAGGCCGCGGCGAAGCGGATCGCGGATGCGGCGGCGAAGGGCGAGAAGGTCGCGATTTTCGGCGATTACGACGTCGACGGCGCGACCTCGGCGGCGCTGCTCGCCTGGCACCTGCGCCATTGCGGGCTCGATCCGCTGATCCACATTCCCGACCGTATTTTCGAGGGCTATGGCCCCAATGTCGAAGCCGTTCGCGGGCTGGCGGCCAAGGGCGCCACGCTGCTCGTCACCGTCGATTGCGGTACCACCAGCATAGAGCCGCTGGCGGAAGCCAAGCGCCTCGGCATGTCCGTCGTCGTGATCGACCATCACCAGGCCGGCACCGAGCTGCCGGAGGTTGACGCGCTGGTCAATCCGAACCGGCTCGACGATCTCTCCGGCCTCGGCCATCTCGCCGCTGTAGGTCTCGTGCTGGTGACGCTCGTCGCGGTCAACCGCGAGCTGCGTCAGCGCGGTTTCTGGAGCGCGGAGATGCCCGAGCCCGATCTGCTCGGCATGTTGCACCACGTCGCGCTCGGCACGGTTGCCGACGTCGCGCCGCTGATCGGTCTCAACCGCGCTTTCGTCGCCAAGGGGCTGATCGCGATGCGGCGGCGCGACCATGTCGGTCATACCGCCTTGATGGACGTCGCGCGGCTCAACGGGCCGCCGGAGGCCTGGCATCTCGGCTTCATGCTGGGGCCTCGCATCAATGCCGGCGGCCGCATCGGCCGCGCCGATCTCGGTGTGCGGTTATTGCTGGAAGGCGACGGCGTCGAGGCCGCGCGGATCGCGGCCGAGCTCGACCGCCTCAACGGCGAGCGCCGCGTCATCGAGCAGGCGGCCGAAGCGCAAGCCGAAGCCGAGGCGCTGGCCTCGATCGGGCTCGAGGACAAGCTCGGCGTCATCGTCACGGCGTCCGAAGGCTGGCACCCCGGCGTCGTCGGCCTCGTTGCCTCCCGGCTGAAGGAAAAGTTTTCGCGGCCCGCTTTCGCCATTGCCCTCGAGCCCGGCGGCATCGGCACCGGCTCGGGCCGCTCGATCGCGGGCGTCGATATCGGCAAGGCCGTGCGGCAGGCGGTCACTGACGGCATTCTGCTCAAGGGCGGCGGCCACGCGATGGCCGCGGGCGTGACGTTGCGGAAAGAGAAGCTCGCCGAGTTTCGAGCCTATCTCGAAAATGCGCTGGCGCAGGACATCGCCGAGGCGCGCCACGTCAACGAGCTCTATATCGACGGCGCCGTCTCCGCGCGCGCCGTGACGACGGAGCTTGCGGCGACGCTGAACCGTGCCGGTCCGTTCGGCAGCGGCAATCCGGAAGCCGTGCTGGCGCTGCCGGCGCACCAGCTCGTCTTTGCCGACGAGGTCGGGCAGGCGCATCTGCGTCTGCGCTTCAAGTCGGGCGATGGCGCCATCGTCAACGGCATCGCGTTCCGCTCGGTCGGGCAGAAGCTCGGCAACGCGCTGCTGGCCAACCGCGGCCAGCAATTGCATGTCGCCGGCTCGCTCTCGGTCGATCGCTACCAGGGCGTCGAGCGGGTGCAATTCCGCGTCATCGACGTCGCGCTACCGGACCAGGGGCCATCCGTGATTAGATAACGCAAGATCTGACCAGCTCAGACGACACAAAATACGTCGCTCAAACAACAAAAAAGGGAGTGAACATGGCAGGGCAGGTTGAGGGCAAGGTCGCGCTGGTGACCGGCGGTGCCTCGGGTATCGGCGAGGCCATCGTCGAGCTGTTCGTGCGCGAGGGCGCGACTGTTGTCATCACCGACATCGATGAGCTGCGCGGGCCCGAACTCGCCAAGCGCGTGACGAAAGCCGGCGGCAAGGCGATCTTCCTGGAGCAGGACGTCACCAGCGAGGAGCGCTGGATCGATATCGTCGCCGAAATCGCTAAGCGCTACGGTCGGCTTGATATTCTCGTCTCCAATGCCGGCATCGGCATCTCCGTGCCATCGATCGTCGACATGACCCTCGCCGACTGGCGCAAGCAGAATGCGATCAACCTCGACGGCGTGTTTCTCTCGGTCAAGCATTGCCTGCCGCTGATGCGCAAGCACGGCGGCGGCTCGATCGTCATGATGTCCTCGCTCGCGGGCCTGCGCGGCGCGCCGGGCCTGTCGGCCTATTCGGCGACCAAGGGCGGCGTGCGGCTGTTCGCCAAATCGATTGCGATGGAATGCGCGGCGGCCGGCGACGGCATCCGGGTCAATTCCGTGCATCCCGGCATCATCGATACCCCGATCTGGGGCAAGATCCCGACCGGTGCGACCGGCGCCGGCCAGAACGCGCCGATCGATCCCGAGGAGCGCGCCAAGGTCGCAACGCCGCTCGCCCGCGCAGGGCAGGCGGCGGAGATCGCCTCCGGCGTGCTGTATCTGGCCTCCGATGCCTCGCGCTACGTTACCGGCAGCGAGCTCGTCATCGACGGCGGCATGAATGCCGGCGGCGTGCCGCGGCGGACCTGAGCCGCGCAGGGCAGGGTGGCGGTCGCAGGGGCTGACGCGCAGGCGCAGCCCCTGTACAAGACGGCAGCTTTCGACCGACAGAGGTGTCCTTCGCCTTGGCGCACAGCCTTCACGCTTCCTCACCCGCGTCAGCGCCATTCCGCTCGAACCGGCCGGACCTCGCCACCGATGCAATCCGCACCGCACGCGAGGATCTCGCCGCCTGCTTCCGCATGGCGGCGCGCAACGGTTTTGAGGAAGGCATCTGCAACCACTTCTCGGCTGTGGTACCCGGTCATGACGATCTGTTTCTCGTCAATCCCTATGGCTATGCCTTTCGCGAGATCACCGCCTCAATGCTGCTGATCTGCGATTTCCACGGCAATGTGCTCGACGGCGAGGGCGTGCCGGAGGCGACCGCGTTCTACATCCATGCCGAGATGCACAAGCGCCTGCCGCGCGCCAAGGTCGCATTCCACACCCACATGCCCTATGCGACGGCGCTGTCGATGACCGAAGGCGATCCCTTGATCTGGGCCGGCCAGACCGCGCTGAAATTCTACGGCCGTACCGCGGTCGATCGCGACTACAACGGCCTCGCGCTCGACAACCAGGAAGGTGCGCGCATCGCATCCGCCATCGGCGATGCCGACATCGTCTTCATGAAGCATCACGGCGTGATGGTGCTGGCGTCCACCATCGCGGAAGCCTGGGACGATCTCTATTACCTCGAACGCGCCGCCGAAGTGCAAGTGCTGGCGATGTCGACGGGACGGAAGGTGCAGCCGGTCGATCCCGCGATCGCGGCCGAGACCTACAGGCAGATGCGCGAAGGCGATTCCGAATCCGCCCGGCTCCATCTCGCCGCGATCCGCAGGCAGCTCGACGCGGAGGAGCCGCAGTACCGGCACTGACCACAGTGTCGTTCCGGGGCAAGGCAAAGCCTTGAACCCGGAATCCAGAGATGTGGCGCGAGATTCCGGGTTCTCGCTGCGCGAGCCCCGGAATGACTGGGTCCCTACGACCCCTGCCGCAGCTTGGCCAGCACCTTCAGCCCGCCATAGCCGTCCGCTGGCGCAATCCCCGCGCGCTGCTGGAAATCCTTGATCGCCTTCATGGTGTCGTTACCGACCCGGCCGTCGGTGCCGCCGGTGTCGAAACCGGCTTTCGTCAATCGCGTCTGCATCTCCTGCACCTCGGCGAGCGTCAGCGCGCGCTCGGAGCCGGGGAAGGGCTGGATGAAGGGCGGCGCCCCCAGGCAGCGGTCGCCGAGATGGCAGATCGCGAGCGCATAGTTCATGGAAGGGTTGTAGCTCTTCACCGAGTAGAAATTCGGTCCGAGCAGGAAGGTCGGTCCGCCCGCAACCGGTGTCCACATTTGCGCGGATGCGTTCGGCTGCGGGAACGGCTGGCCGTCGGCTCGGGTGACGCCGGCTGACGCCCAAGCCGCATAGGTGCGGCTGCCGCTCATATTGCCGGCGGCGCGCACCTCATAGCCCCAATGCTCGCCGCGATGCCATTTGCCGCGGTTGACGAGATATTTTGCGGTCGAACCCAACGCGTCGTCGGGCTTGCCGAAGGGCGAGACCTTGCCATCGCCGTCATAGTCGATGCCGACATTGAGCCAGACTTCCGGCATCCATTGCGAATGGCCCATCGCGCCGGCCCAGGATCCCTGCATCTGCTCCGGCGTGCTCCAGCCCTTGTCGACGATGCGCAGCGCATTGATCAGCTCGGTCTCCCAATAGGCCTTGCGGCGCGGCTCGTTCCAGGCGAGCGCGGCGAGCGAGGGAAACACCGGCGTCATGTGGTTCTGCTGCACCAGGGGGTCGCCATAAGCGGACTCGACGCCCCACAGCGCCAGCAGCGTGCCGCGCTCGACGCCGAAGTCCCGCTCGATGCGCGCCAGCAGCGCCTCGTTGTTCTTCAGCGCGATCTTGCCGTTGATGATGCGCCAGTCGGAGACGCGACGGTTGATGTATTGCCAGACCTGCTCGTGGAATTCGGGCTGGCTGCGCATCTGCTTGAACACGCTCATGTCGGGCTCGACCCGTCCCATCGCGCGTTGCCATGTCGCGGCCGAAATGCCCTTGGCCATCGCACGTGCGCGAAAGCTCTCGCGCCATTCGTCGAAGCCTGGAGGCGCGGCGAGGACGCGTGTCGGGAATGCGAGCAAAGCGGCTGCACCGAACGTCGATTGCAGCAGGCTGCGGCGAGTCGGATGGAGGGAGGAATCAGCGTGCGTCATGGGCACATTGTAGCCCGAAACATGGCCGGTGTGGGTCGGTTCCTGGAACAGCCGCGCGGCTGATTCTGCGTGGCCCGGGATCATGTTTCTGTCGGAACAAACTGTCGCAGTCCTGCATTCCCTCCATATCCGGAAGGAGGAGATGATGATGAGGAAATATCTGTTTGCCGCCGCCATGATCACCGCCGTCGCGACGCCCGCGTTCGCTGATGAAGTCGGCGTTCACGTCGGCCCGGTTGGCGCCGGCGTGACGGTCGGTCAGTCCCACGAGTATCGTGAGCGGGATCGCGATCGCGACCGCACCACCGTCATCAGGGAGCGCGAGCCCTCTGATCGCACCACGGTGATCAAGAAGCAGGATGAATTCGGCAATCGCAGCAAGACCGTAATTCATCACGACAACGACTGACGGAGCAGGGCCCCGGCGGAGCGTCGGGGCCCGCCTTTCGCATGCAGTCCGTTCATCGAACATTCGGGGTGGAATGAAGATACACACGCATGCGGAAAGCCATGTCGTCGAACTCGACGACGGATCGCAATGGCAGATCTTTCCCGGCGATCTCGCGACCACGCTGAGTTGGAAGCCCGAGACCGATTTGCACCTCGAGCAAAGCGCCGACCGGGTGAGTTCGCATGTGCTGGTGAATGCCACCGACGACAGCCGCGTAAGGGTGATCGCGGCAGACGAGACCTGGGTCGACGGTGAGGTTAAGAAAATGTTGAAGGGCGGGTAGTCGGCTCCCGCGCTTCGCGATATCCCTGACTTCTGACCTGTCGTTTTACGGTCGGTTCGCTTCCGCCTGCGTAAGATGCGGCATGCGGGAGCTGTTCGACATCATCCGTACCAATCCCTGGCCCTTCGGCGCCGGGCTCTTCGTCGTCGTTCTGATGATCATCGCCGAGAACCTTGGCCGCGGTATTCAGGGCGGCGATGGCGGTGCGGGTGGCAATTTCTCGGACGCCGGCGGGTGTGACGGAGGAGACGGCGACTAGACCACACCTAGTCCCCCTGCAACTCCGTCGCGACGTTGGCGAGCCAGCGGCGAATGCTCGCCTCGGCCTTGGCATCGAGGCCGCCAGCCAGACGCTTCTCCAGCGCGATCACGCGTTCTCTGCACGCCTTCAACAACGTCGTTCCGCGCTTGGTCAGCGTCCATTGCTGGATACGGCCGTGGACGGGATGAGGCGTCATCAGAATCGCGCCGTCGCGTTCGAGGTTGCGGATGATGACCCCGACCGTCTGTGGCGTGAGGAAGGTGAGGCGGGCTACATCGGCACCCGATAGTCCCGGATAGGCATTCAGCATCGTCAGCACGGCAAATTGTGGCGACGTCACGCCGAGGTCTGCGAGCGTCCGCTCCATCGTCAGACGGACAGCTGCATTGGCCTGTCGCAAGAGATAGCCGAGATAGCCCTGCTCGCCGCGCTTGCCTTCGCCCGGGGCGGGCACGTGCACGGGACCAGGCTCGGCAGTTTTGTCCCGGGATTTCGATCTCGTGATACCGGGTGTCTTGCGTATCATGTAAGTGCTCTTATAAGATGTAAGCAATCTTATAATAAGACGAGGTGAACCGCAATGTCACATGCCCGTAGCGAATACGAGGATTTCAAGAAGATCGCGCCCGACGTCTACGATCTGGTGCTGGCGCTCGGTCAGCTTGCGACCAAGGCCGGCCTCGACAAGCAACTCATCGAGCTCGTCAAGCTGCGCGCCTCGCAGATCAACGGCTGCGCCTTCTGCGTGCAGCATCATGTCCTGCTGTCGGAGCGGATCGGCGTTCCCGTCGACAAGCTCCATTTGGTCGCGGTCTGGCGCGAGGCGCCGATCTTTTCGCCGCGCGAGCGTGCCGCGCTGGCATGGGCCGAGGCGCTGACCGTCCTGCCCGACGGCGTCAGCGAGGACGTCTATGCCGAAGCTGCCCGGGAGTTTTCCGAGACGGAGCTGATGTACCTGACCTCGGCGGTCGCCTCGATCAACGTCTGGAACCGTTTCGGGGCTGCGTTTCGCTGGACGCCGGCGCCGCGGCCGGTGGCCGCGAATGCCGCGGCATCCTGATTGGCACAAAGGGAGGTCATAATGACAGCAATGAGTTTATCTGCCGTGCAGCGTCCGGGGCCGTCACGTTCGACGGCGTTCGCCGTCGTTGCGGGGCTGGCCTGTGCGCTGGCGATCGGCAAGGCGCTGCCGGTGACGATGGATGCCGTCTCCGGCGCGCTGGCGCCGCTCTGCGCCACGGCGGCGGAGAGCTCGCCGCTCGACAAGGTCGAACCGATCGGCTCCTACGCATTGCCGAACGTGCCGGGCAAGCGCGTCACCATCGTGCGCGTGACCTATGGTCCGGGCGGATTCTCGCGCCCGCATCGTCACGCAGGATCCGTGACCGCCTACGTCACCAAGGGCGAGATCCGTTCCCAGCTCGGCGGCGGTCCTGTCGAGACGTTTGGCGTCGGCCAGTCCTTCTTCGAACCGCCGGGCTCGACGCATCTGGTCTCGGCCAACGCCAGCACCACGGAGCTCGCGGAATTGATCGCGGTGTTCGTGGCGGACGAGGGCGCGCAGCTCACGACGTTCTTGGAGTAGAGTACGGCTAGGAAGCGCGATCCCGCGATCGCCTCAGCCGCTTCCATGCCGGAGAGAGACCGTATTGGACCGCCGGAATCGCAACTGCGCCGACAAGCAGTCCAAGCACGCCTGAGATGGCTGCCTCGACCGACCATCCGATGATGCCGGCAATGGATGGAAGGGAGTGTGCGGCCGCCTCGGTTGCGGCATGGACCGTGCGGCCGACCACGGGCGGCCCGTATTTTTCGATACCGTGCAAGATGATGCCGCCGCCGACCCAGATCATGGCGGCAGTGCCGATGGTGCTCAGCACCGCCAGGAACGTGGGCATACCGCGGACGAGCGCGCGTCCAAGCGAGCGGATTGCGGCGCCAATGACTGAGGCGCCGTCGTAGCCCGCAAGGGCCAGGCCGGCATCGTCCGCCTTCACGATCAGGGCCACCACGCCGTAGACCCCGACCGTGATACCGAAGCCGACCAGCGCCAGCACCAGCGCCTGCATCCAGATGCTGCCCGCCGGGATGGCGGCCAGCGTGATCGCCATGATCTCCGCCGACAGGATGAAATCCGTCTTGATGGCGCTCGCGACCTTATCGTCCTCGACCGACCGGGCATTCAGCGCGATCGGCTCGAGTTGGGCTTCGTGGTGGTGCGCATGATGCGGCATCACGGCTTCGAGCACTTTCTCGGTACCCTCGTAGCAGAGAAAGGCTCCGCCAAGCATGAGCAGCGGCGTCACCGCGCTGGGAAGGAAATAACCAAGCAGCAGGGCAGCGGGAAGCAAAATCAGCAATTTGTTGCGCAGCGATCCGACCGCAATCTTGCCGACGATCGGCAGTTCGCGCTTCGAGGCAAAACCGATGACGTAGTTCGGCGTGACGGCCGCGTCGTCGATGACCACGCCAGCTGCCTTTGCGCCCGCTTTGGCAGCCTGGCTCGCTACATCATCGAGCGAGGCCGCTGCCACCTTTGCAATCGCCGCGATATCGTCGAGAAGACCGATCAGTCCGACACTCATCACCCCGATCCCTGTTTTTGTTTGAGCCGGCGGTGCGCGCGACAACAAGCTCTTGCACCGCCCTTCATTGGAGCGAGCAAGCCCTCAATTCTCCTCGCCGCTCGATCCCTCGCGCAGATCCGGCTTGATGACGTCGTCCGGCAGCGCATGGGCGACCGGCTGCGACGTGATCGCGATCTCCGGGCCGACCTCGCGGCCGCGGGCGTGGATCAGGCGTTCGTAGGCGGAGACCAGGGTGATGTAGGGGCTGACCCAGATCCAGCCGTCGCGTGTGAACACCTGCACGTCGAAATGCAGATGCATCGAGGTGCCGGCGGGATGGTCGAGATAATTCGAGATCACACCGATCTTCTCGCCTTCGGTGACGATGCGGCCATTGAGCACGCCATCGGCGTTCATGGCGTGCGGATTCATGTGCATGTAGCGGAAGCGGATGTGCTCGGTGCGGCTGTTGACTTGCAGCGTCGCGGCCTGGTCCTTGGACGCGCGGATCACGATGGCATCGCGCACGGCGACGACGCCGCGTTGCTTGGGATCGCAGGGCTCGCGGCCTTCGCCGGGCGGCGGGCAGTCGGCGGCGCGGATGTCCTCGCCCTGATGGCCGTAACCGCCCGCGCATTGCCAGACCTCGAAACTGCGGGACTCGCAGAAATTGTCGCGCCAGGGATAGGCGGTCGTGCTCTCCGTCTTGTCGCGCTTGGCATAGGATTGCGAGCGGATGAAGGCGGGTGCCTTTTCGAGCGGAAAGCGGATTTGTGCATAGGCCATTGCGTCGGGATGGCCGCCTTGCTTGCGGTAGCCGGTGTTCGGGATGATATCGCCGCTCGGCCGGTAGCTGAAATCCGGCGAACGGCCCGCCGGACGATCGAGGATGTTGGAGGCGATGTCCGTCAACGGTCGCATGCGCTGGCCGCCGGCGACGCGCAGGGCCTTCAGGAAGCGCTCGGCGACCGGATAGGCTTCCTTGCAGGCCAGCCGCCGCGGCTTGGCGACGCTGTCGAGGCACTGGATCGACACCACATAGGCGACGCCGAAACGGGTGAAAGCGTAGCGGACATAGCCTTCGCGGATGAACCTGCGCAGGTCCGGGTAGAGCGCGGTGAGCGGTTTGATCTGCTCGCCCTTGCCGCCTGAGGGATCGGCGATGTCGTAGACGAGCGCCGAGCCCGTAATCTGCACTTCGACCGGCCTTGTGAACACCCGGCCGGGCATTCCCTCACCGGCGCCGGGCTCGAGCGAGAAGGTCGCGCTGTAACCGGCGGGGCCGGCATCGAACATGTCGACGGGATTGAAGTCCGCCTGATAGCGCGACAGCGCGAGCGTCGCCGTCGCGCCGCTGCGCTGCGCCTCGAGGTAAGCGGCGGCGTCGAACGGCAGCAGCACCGGCACGGGACTGCGGGTGATGCCGGTGAAGAATCGCGAGGAAACCGCGTTGAGCTGCACCAGGGCGGGCATCGCGCGCGGATCGTAGCGCGGCACCGAACGGCGAGGTGCGAAGATGAAATCGTCCGCGACGCGGGGGCGGCTGTTGATCTCGGTGCGGAGCTGGTCGAGCGCTGCGCGCCAGTCGACGCGCAGGGCCGTGAGCGAGGGGCTGCGGAATTCATCCGCAGCGAGCGGAGCGGCAATGAGGAGCGAAAGCGACGCCAAAAGAAGCGAGACGAAGCGGAAACCCTTCCCAACCACTGTCTCGCCCCCCGGCGGCACCTGCGATCGCTCTGTTCCCCGTCAGTCCTTGGCGCGTTCGGAGTAGGAGCCGTCCTCGGTCATGACCACGATGCGGGTACCGACCGCGATGTGCGGCGGCACGGTGGTGCGCACGCCGTTGGAAAGCACCGCCGGCTTGTAGGAGGACGAGGCGGTCTGGCCCTTGGTCACCGGCTCGGTTTCGACCACTTCCAGCGTCACGCGCTGCGGCAGCGCGAGCGAGACCACGTTGACGTCGTGGGTCGACAGCTTGACGGTCATGTCCGGCTGAAGATAGGAGGCCGCGTCGCCGACGACGTCCTTGGAAACCTGGACCTGGTCGTAGGTCTCCGGGTTCATGAAGTGGAAGCCGTCGCCATCTTCATACAGGAACGTGTAGTTGCGCTCTTCAATGGTGGCCTTTTCGACCTGGTCGGTGGTCTTGTAGCGCTCGGAGATCTTTACCCCGTCCGAGATTCGGCGCATTTCGATCTGGCTGACCGGGGTACCCTTGCCGGGGTGGATGTTTTCGGCGCTGACGACGACATAGAGCTTGCCGTCTTGCTCGATCACGTTGCCTTTGCGAATAGAACTGGCGATGACTCTCAAAGCTATATTTCCTGCTTGCTTGGCCCGGCAACGGCCAGGACGTGATCAATTCGATGGGGGACTTGGGGCCTCAAATCGGACCTCGGCGCCCGTTTCGGGCCGCAACATACTGATTTTGCCGTTAGATGCCAGCGTTTTGCTCGGGTCTGGGGCGCTCGGGTAATGGCTGGGGACAAGCCCATCTCACCGTTCTGGTCGCCCGGGCGGCACCTGGACCGTCGGCCGTTCCTCCAGGCCAGGGGGGCCATTACCGGCTCTCTACGGGGCTTTTTCGCCGAGCAGGGGTTCGTGGAGGTCGAAACCTCCGTCCTCCAGGTCTCTCCGGGCAATGAGACCCATCTGCACGCCCCCCGGACCGAGATCATGCGGCCGGACGGCAGCCGAGCCCTCCGGTATCTTCGCACTTCGCCCGAATTCGCCTGCAAGAAGCTGCTGGCGGCGGGCGAGACGCGGATTTTCGAGCTCGCCCGGGTGTTCCGGGACCGTGAGCGCGGCGACCTGCATCTGCCCGAATTCACCATGCTGGAATGGTATCGGGCTGGCGCCTCCTATGATGCCATCATGGCCGATTGCGTCGTCGTCATCGCCCGTGCGGCGCAGGCGACCGGCATCGGGACCTTCTCGTTCCGGGGCCGGACCGCCGATCCCTTCGCCGAGCCCGAGCTCCTGACGGTCGCGGGCGGCTTCGAACGGTTCGCCGGCATCGACCTGCTGTCGACAATCACGGACGGCGAGGCTAACCGTGCCGCGTTGGCCGAGGCGGCCAGTGGCAAGGTCCGTGTGGCCGAGGACGACACCTGGTCCGACATCTTCAGCAAGGTGCTGGTCGAGCACGTCGAGCCGCATCTGGGGCAGGGGCGTTTGACCATTTTATTCGAATACCCATCTCCAGAGGCGGCGCTGGCACGGGTGAAGACGGACGATCCCAGGGTTGCCGAGCGGTTCGAGGTCTACGCCTGCGGCGTCGAGCTCGCCAACGGCTTTGGGGAACTGACCGATGCCGAGGAGCAGCGAAAGCGCTTCACGGAATCGATGACGGAGAAGCAGCGCCGCTACGGCGAAGCCTATCCGCTCGACGAGGACTTTTTGGCTGCGGTCGCCGCAATGCCGGAGGCGAGCGGCGTCGCGCTCGGCCTCGACCGGCTGGTGATGCTGGCAAGCGGCGCATCGCGGATCGATCAGGTGGTTTGGACGCCACCTGCAAATGAAGCGTCTAGTGAGACATGACCAAAACGAACCTTGCACGCACTCTGCGCGAGCCGGCTGAGCTCGTCGCCGAAGGTCTGGCGCCCGCAGCAGCGCTGCCGGCGCTCGAACGCGTTGCCGCACGCTATGCGGTGGCGATCACGCCAGCGCTGGTCGAACTGATCGATCCGTCCGACCCCGACGATCCCATCGCACGGCAATTCGTTCCGAGCGCCGCGGAGCTTGCGATGCAGCCGGGCGAGGACGCCGATCCGATCGGCGATCATCCGCACTCGCCGGTATCAGGGATCGTGCACCGTTATCCCGATCGCGTGCTGTTCAAGCTCGTTCACGTCTGCGCGGTCTATTGCCGCTTCTGCTTCCGCCGCGAGATGGTGGGCCCGGGCAAGGAGAATGCGCTGTCGGAGACCGCCTATCGCGCGGCGATCGATTACATCCGTTCGCATCACGAGATCTGGGAAGTGATCCTGACCGGCGGCGATCCGCTGATGCTGTCGCCGCGCCGGATGGGCGAGATCATGGCCGAGCTCGCGGCAATCGATCACGTCAAGATCATCCGCCTTCACACCCGCGTGCCCGTGGCCGATCCCGCGCGCATCAGCGACGAGTTGGTTGCGGCGCTCAAGGTCGAGGGCGCGACCACCTGGGTGGCGCTGCATGCCAACCATGCGCGCGAACTGACGGGACCGGTGCGCGCCGCCTGCGCGCGGCTCGTCGATTCCGGAATTCCCCTGGTCAGCCAGTCCGTGCTGTTGCGCGGGGTCAATGACAACATCGCCGCTCTGTCGGATTTGATGCGAGCTTTCGTCGAATGCCGGATCAAGCCCTACTATCTGCATCACGGCGACCTCGCGCCGGGCACCGCGCATCTTCGCGCGACCCTTGCCGAAGGACAGGATTTGATGCGGCAGTTGCGCGGGCGGGTGTCAGGGCTTTGTCAGCCGGACTATGTCATCGACATTCCCGGCGGCGCCGGCAAATCCCCGGTGGGGCCGAGCTACGTCCTGGCGCCGCAAAATACCGCACCCCATGCGGGTGATGCGAAAGCCGAAACGCGCTATCGTATCGTGGACTATTGCGGTGACGTTCATCTCTATCCGCCCGAGACGTGAGCGGGGTTGGAGAGCGCGCCGGTTCGAGAACGGAGAAGCAAGAATGAAGAAGATCATGGTGGCAGCATCGCTCGTGGTCTTGCTTGGCGGCGCAGCGGCAGCACAGACCGGCGGTTCCAAGGGATCGACATCCGGCGGCAGCGGCGGAACCTCTGGGGTGTTGCCGGCGCCGGTCGGTCACCGCCAGCCGCGCGCGGCTGACGTGCCGAGCGAGAAGAATTTGAGCAATCCGAACACCCCCGCGAACAAGGAAGATGCGGAGCTCGATCGGAAGATCAAGAGCATCTGCCGCGGCTGCTGATCCTTTCACCTCTCCCCGCCGGGGAGAGGTGAGGAGAGCGAACGCGAGTTCGCCATGAGCTAGGCCGAGCGCTCCTGCAGTCCGGCGCGCCGGGCGTTGCGGCGGATTTCCACCGCGTCGGCGAGCCGCTCGAGCGCGGTCGCCGTAGTCGGCCAATCGATGCAGCCGTCGGTGATGCTCTGGCCGTAGGTGAGCGGCTTGCCCGGCACGACGTCCTGACGGCCGGCAACGAGATTGCTCTCGATCATCACGCCCATGATGCGGCCTTCGCCGCCTGAGATCTGGCCGGCGATGTCGGCCGCCACCTGCGGCTGGTTCTCGGGCTTCTTGCTCGAATTGGCGTGGCTGGCATCCACCATCACCAGCGGCGCGACACCGGATTTGGTCAGCTCGTTGCAGGCGGCCGCGACGCTTGCCGCATCATAGTTCGGCTTGCTGCCGCCACGCAGGATGATGTGGCAGTCCTCGTTGCCCGCGGTCGAGGCGATCGCCGAGCGGCCGAGCTTCGTCACCGCCATGAAGTGATGCGGATGCGAGGCCGACTTCACGGCGTCCGCCGCGATCCGCACATTGCCATCGGTGCCGTTCTTGAAGCCGACCGGGCAGGACAGCCCCGAGGCCAGCTCGCGATGGATCTGGCTCTCGGTCGTGCGCGCACCGATCGCGGCCCAGGACACCAAATCGGCGATGTATTGCGGCGTCGTCATGTCGAGGAATTCCGTGCCGGCGGGCAGGCCGAGATTGTTCACTGCCGACAGCACGTTGCGCGCCAGCCGCAGGCCCTTGTTGATGTCGAAGCTGCCGTCCAGATCGGGATCGTTGATCAGGCCCTTCCAGCCGACCGTGGTGCGCGGTTTCTCGAAATAGACCCGCATCACGATTTCGAGCTGGTCGGCGAGCTCTTCGCGCAAGCTCGCGAGGCGCTCGGCATATTCGAGCGCGGCCTTGGGGTCATGCACCGAGCAGGGGCCGACCACGACCAGCAGGCGGTCGTCCTGGCCATTGAGGATGGCGTGGATGGCGTTGCGCGCCGCCATCACCACACGCGTCGCGGTGAGCGTGCGCGGGACTTCCCGCATCACCTCATCGGGCGTGCTCAGCTCTTTCAATTCGCGGATACGAAGATCGTCGGTCGTGCTCAGCACGGCGGGCTCCTGTTTGTTTCGAACCTGCCGGCCAATAAAAAAGCCGCCAGGTCTGGCGGCTTGTTCGGACGTTTGCTTCAATATTCAGATTGAGCGCGATCCTCCTGCCGCCAGCGAGCTGTCGTAGCTAAAGTACCAAAAATAGCTGGTGGCGACGGTGATCATGGAGGGGCATATAGCGCGCCATCGGCGGATTGTCACCCCCCAATCGGCGCGGCAGGTGACGAGGCAGGTCAGGTGTTGCTGTTGCGCGCCGCCAGCGCCAGGCCGATCAGGCTGGCGCCGCCGAACAGGAGATTGATACCGACGAGGACGCCGATGGCCCATTCCGCCGAGCTCGGCAGTCCCGTGATCACCATGAAGGAGATCGCGATGTCGACGAGGCCCGAGATCAGCAGCCACGACCAGCGGCCGCTGAGTTCGCGGCGGTGCTCCAGTGCGTACATGATGGTGGCGACGCCCTCGGCCAGGAAGTAGGCGCCGACCACGATGGTCAGCGTCAGCACGGCCTGCATCGGCCGGGCCAGCAGCAGCATGCCGGCGAGCACGGCGAGCGCAGCCGAGATCAGCGACCACCAGAATCCCGGCGTGCTGCGCGCCCAATAGGTCACGATCAGCCCGCCAATGCCGCTGATCAGGAACATCCAGCCGAGGAAGATCGCGATAGCAAGGCTTGCGAGCGGCGGCAGGATCAGCGCCGCGACGCCGAGAATTGCGAGCAGGATGCCCTCGAACAGGAAGGCCTTCCAATGGGCCTTGACCGTCTGGCTCATCATGGATTGAAGCCGCGAAAAATCCTCGGGCGACGTCATCGGCAGGCTCCAGATCGAAAGGTCAGCGCTCAATCTAGTATGCGCGCAGCGCGCTCGCCATCCCGCGGCTCACCCGCCGCCAGGCGCCGAGGAAAAACCCTCCGCGCTGGTGCGGATGCGGTTGCGGCCGAGAACATAGATCGCCGTTGTGACAATCAGAAGCGCCAGGCCGAGCAGGATCGAGACGAAACCGATCGGGATCAGGGCCAGCGTCAGATTGCGCTCGGGGTTGATGAGCCAGTGATGGATCGAGGTCAGCACGAAGGCGAGCCCGAGAAAGCCGACGCCGCCGCCGGCGAGCAGCAGCGCCCACATCCGGCGGAGCTGGCTGAGCCGCTCCCGCGCGACATCGGTCCGGGGGGCGTGATGGCGGGCGACGCGCCGGACCAGGCGGATGGCGAAGGCGATCGAGCTGAAGCCGATCAAGAGGCTGGAGGCGCCGAGCCACATCCGCAGCGTCGGATCGAGCTCGGGCATTCTTTGCAGGGTCAGCAGCGGAAAGTCGAAGGCGGAATGCAGCGCAAGCGGGCCGGCCAGCATCAGGAGCCGGCTGGAGAGGCGGGCCCAGTCGCGATGGTGCCGGTTCGCACCCAGCGCCGTGCCGGCGCGCGCGATCGTCAGATAAGCGCCCGCGATGATGCCGAGCGCGCCGTGGAACGGCACGGTCAACACGCTGCGCAAGGCGGCCAGCGAGCGCCACATCTCGGCGTGCTGGACCAGATAAGCCAGGTTCTCGTAAGCGGCGAAGCCGAGGCCGACCGCGGCGCCATAGACCACGGTGTCCATCGGATTGGCAAAGGTCCGCCGCTTGGTCGAGGAGATCGCCACGATGGCGATCACCTTGACGGCTTCCTCAGGCAGCGCGACGCCGAAGATCGAATGCATCGCCAGCGCCGCCCAGGGGTCGTCGGGCGCCGCGACCATCTTGGCGAAGGGGGCGCGGGCGAGGCCCAGCAGCGAGATACTGGCCGCGCCTAACAGGAACGCGGTCCAGACCTGGGCCGGCGGTCCCGGACGCTCCTCGGCGGCGATGACAAGCCACAGCATCAGCAGCGCCGGGGCGATGGCGGCCGTTCCGATGACGGTGGGCAATGCTTCAATCAGGTACATCGGCGCCGAAAATAGGTTCCCTTGATCCGCTTATCTACATTCACCGATGCGACCATGTGTCATGCGCTTGCTGTCGGCTCGCTTAACGAGTGCATTAGCTTCCGTTCATCTGCCGCGGCTCGTGGCGGTGTAAAATACACGCGCAATCAATTGCATGACAGCACCTGTTCGTCATCCACAGCAACGATTGCCTCGACCAAGGTCGGGGCGCGATTGGCAAGTCAGATCAAGGAAGTGCGCAGGTTTCTTCGATTCACGGCGTAGCCGTGCGCAGGGCAGGCCAGCTAGCTGCGCTTCGTTGGGCCCTTGCGGGGCGGCGAGCCGATCCGGCGCGTCCGCGCCTGCTCCAGCTCCCAGAAGGCGCGGACGAGGCAGGTGCCGAGGCAGAACACGATAAGCACCAGCAGGAAGGCCTGGTCGACGGCGGGGATGTGTATCATGGCGATGATAAAGCAACGCCCATGCCATGCGTTCCCGCACCGGCCGGCCTTTCTGCCCTTCAGTGCGTGGTGAACGGCGGCGGCGCCCCGGGAGCGACGTCGAAGGCGCCGAGATGGAATTCCTCGCCGAGGGATGTGTCGGCTTCGCCCGGTTGCGCCAGCAGCGTGAACGCGGCCTGGGGGTAGAGCTTCCAGATCTCCAGATCGCCGGCGGTGATGGTGAGCCAGCCGAACGTGTACATGTAGCGTCCGGGCTCAGTGACCCGGCCCACCCTGTCCCAGGTGATTTTGTTGACTGCCATACGGTCCCCCGATCGCAAGTCCGCAAATGACGCCCGGCCTGGAGGCACGGACGATCAAAAGCTGATCCCGCAATGGGGCCGCGATAGGGCGGCGATGCGGAGGCAAGACGGCCCGGCGATGGCCGCTGCCTGCCGATTCAGCGCGCCGTCGAGGCCGCCTCTGCTTCGGCCGCCCGCTCCAGCTGACGGTGCGAGGCGTGGAAGACGTCGTGGACGAGACCGATCTTTTCCAGGCCCAGGATGATCAGGCCGTTGAGATCGATCTCCCACCAGGCGTGCGAGATGTAGGCGTCCCGCGGGAAGCGGTGATGGTTGTTGTGCAGGCCCTCGCCGAAGGTGAGGATCGTGGTCACGAACTCGTTGGTCGAGGCGTCGTCGACCTCGAAGCGGCGATAGCCGTAGGCGTGGCAGACCGAGCCGGTGAGCTGGCTGGTGAGGATCAGCAGATAGGCGCGGAGCAGGCCGGAGAACAGCACGCAGCCGATCATGGCGTGCACGCCGCCGAAGGTGTAGCCGATCACGCCGGGGATGAAGACTGCCGACATCCCGTACCAGACCCAGCGCGTGCGCACGAAGAACATCGCGATCGGATC
This sequence comes from Bradyrhizobium sp. 25ACV, assembly GCF_054863005.1. Lineage (NCBI taxonomy): Bacteria > Pseudomonadati > Pseudomonadota > Alphaproteobacteria > Hyphomicrobiales > Nitrobacteraceae > Bradyrhizobium > Bradyrhizobium sp. 25ACV. The sequence continues at coordinate 103,537 of NZ_JAVAYO010000018.1, read as the reverse complement.
GGCGAGGATGTCCTTGGCATAGTATTCGTTGTCGGTGGTCGCCTGGTCGAACACCCAGCTGCCCTGGGCGTGCAGGAAGCCCTTGAGCGCGCTGACATAGCGATTGCCGAAGCCGTCGAATTGCGGGCTGTGGGGATCGCCGACGTCATCGGCGTAGAGATGGTGGCGGCGGTGGTTGGCGACCCATTTGGCGATCGAGCCCTGCACAGCCATCTGGGCGATGGCGCAGAAGAAGACACGCATGATCGGGCCGGTACGGAAGCTGCGATGGACGAACAGGCGGTGCATGCCGGCACCGATGCCGAACGTCGTCAGCGCGAACATCCAGGCGAACGTGAACAGCTCGACCTTGCCGACGCCTTGCGTCACGGCCCAGATGATGCCGGCGACCGCGCCGACATAGAGGATGCCGAGCAGGAGATAGCTCTCGCGCAGCTTGGCCTGGACCAGCGGCCCTTCGGTGACGACGCCGGGTGGAAGCTGCGGCTTGGGCGCGACGGGCGTGTTCGGCGCGATCTCTGCCGGGGCGAACTCGGCGTCGGCGATGGACATTCCGGGGCTTCCAATACTCGAGGCCCGCAGTGATTGCGGACGCACCGGGGCACACCCTACCGCGCAGGGGTCGCCATCTCCAGTATTTAGTTAAGAGAGAGTTAAGATTGATCGGGCCGGCTTCAGGCCGACTGCAGCAAGGGCGTGCGGACGATCAGGCGGACGAGATCGTCCCGCGACTGCTTTTCGGCGAATTTGACCGCAAACCCATGCTCGAACTTGCGGATCACGCGCCCGACGCAAGCACCGACCGCAAGCGGGGTTCCGAGCGGCGGATCGTATTCGCAGGAGATCGCGACGCCAGCCGTGGAAACGTCGATGATGAAGCACGGATGGCTGCTGCCGTTGGCGAGCGTCAGGAAGGTGTGCGAGACCTGCGGTACGAAACGCGCGTCATTCCGCAGCTCCTGGACGCTGGCGTCCTTCTGTTTCTTCTCGAGCCAGGTCAGCTTTTCCGACATCCAGGCGCGCCGCGCCCGCGTCATGTCGAGCTCCATCAGGAAACCCGACTTCAGCGTCGCGCTGATCGTGCACTGGAATTCGCCGAAATCCTGGAAGTAGGAGGTGAGGCGCTCGCCGACCTTGCCGACGACGGGCACGTCCACGATCATGCGGAAGGGCGAGACGCGCTTGGTGCGGCAGGCAAAGCTGCGCAGCTTGCCCTCGCAATCGTACCAGCGGGGCAGCGAGTAGCTGCCGCTGACCGTGACGTCCACTGCACGCTGCCTGAGGAACTCTGCGACGGACATGAGGTGCCAATGATGTTCGGGATTGCTTCCGTAATTCCACGGTAGCTGTCAAATTCTAAGCAAATGATACCAGCGCACATGAGCAGGGGTAAATTTCCGGTAAATGGGCGCCTCGCTCGCCCGGCTGAAAGCGCGGCATAAGGACCCGTTATGCTGCAGGCCGCCTCACAACATCGTCATCGAGGGCGCGGTGAAGCAACGACGCGCTGTGGCGCCTAGAGTGATCCGAACAGCACCAGCAAAGCCAGCGAGCCCATGGCCATCGCGAACTGGATCGTCGTCCATATCAGGCCGTTCGGGCTGATCTGCAATCCCAACGGCGGCAACGCGCGCCGCATCGCCAGCGCCGTGAAGGCTTCGGCAATGGCGAGCAGGAGGGCGATGCCGGCGATGAAAGACCATGACTCGGTCGGAGGCATCCATGGTGCGAGCCAGGCAGGGACGGAGCCCTTCAAGGCGGCGAGCAACGCGAACCAGCCGAACCAGAATGCCGAGCGCTTGACGATGTCGGGGCCGATCGTTTCGGGCTCGAGGCGGATACCGATGGTTGCCAGCGCGCTTTCGATGCGCTCGCCGTCGGTCAGGACAACGAACGCGCCGAGATAGAGCGGAATGCGCGACTGGAAGAGCAGGGCGAGGACACCGAACAGGATAACGTGGCCGATGACGTCGCCGAGAATATCGCTGATTGCGTTCTTGGCGCTGCTGCCTGACGGCACGAGCGCGGCCGGCGCGGAATCTGCCTGACGCTGCGGAAGTGATCTGGTGCGCGCCATGTGCTCCAGCATTTTGGCGCGTCGGTCCGATGGATGCTGGAGGGGATGGCCCAGCCATGGCGGAAGGCCCGGCCTCGCTGTGGGTGCGCCTGACGAACCTTCAATCTCGGGGTTACATTGCGCCATGGGCCTGGACCGGTTCCAACTGACATTGGTCGGTAGTGGGCAGCGGGGAGGTTCACGCGAAGCGGCGGAATTTGCAGCCGGGCTGTCGTAGGGGCTCAGTGCGGCGCCATCTATCGCCGCCGCGTGCACTGGCGCTCCCTAGCGGAATCGAACCGCTCTCTCCACCGTGAAAGGGTGGCGTCCTAACCGATAGACGAAGGGAGCAAACGCAGGGCCCTGCCGTTGTTCCCGGCACGGCCGCTGGCCGGCCGAGTCGGGCCCGGCGGCTTGCAGCGGGCGAACGTATAGTGGCCTTTCCGGCTCCGGGCAAGCCGTCCGGGACCGGTCTTTTGGCCCCGGTGGACAGCGCAGGCCCCGGGGTGATCCGGAGGCGATTTCAACGGATTCTTAGGGTTCCCTGAGTAGCGCTGGAACGGGAGATCTTTCGCCAATGCCACCGCCGAAAAAGCGCGCAGCCCGCAAGCTGCTGTCGCAGCATGCCTGGATCACGCTCGACGGTGGCTTCGCCGCGCGGCATTGCCTGGTCCAGGACATCTCGGATTCCGGCGCCAAAATCACGCTGGACGAGGATGCGAGCCAGCTCCCGGGTGTGATCCGGCTCGCCTTCGCACGCGATGCGCGCACCGGGCGGAGCTGCCAGGTGGTCTGGCGCCGCGGCAAATCAGCCGGCATCAAGTTCATCTGATCGCGGCCGCGGCCGCCCCGATGGCGCATGGCGCCCGTCCGGGCTAGAACGCCGCCATGCGCGCGCCGCTCCTCATCCTGATCTCGTTGCTCGCCACATCCGCCGCCGCAGCGGAGGCCTTGCGTCTGCCGCCAGCGGAGCGGCCGCAGGCCGGCAAGGCCCTGCCGCTGAAAGGCGCGGCCGGGAAGGCACGGGCGGGCTCCTGCGCCACTTACGGCCCGCGCTTCGTCATGGTCGAGGGCACCGGGACTTGCGTGAAGATCGGCGGCTCGATCAGCATCGACACCACCGTGAGGCGCTAGAGGCCCATGCCGGTGGATCTGCTTCGCCTCGACCTCATCGTGCCCGTCTTGATGTACTGCGCGCTGCTGTGGTGGGTCGGCCGCGGCCTGAGCTGGACGGCGCGGCTGGCGACCGCGGCGGTGACCCTGGTGCTGATCGTCTGCGTGCTGATGGTCGAGCGCGGCTGGCGGTAAAGCCAAAACTAAAAACGCGAAAACAACCCCATGCACAGTAGCGTCAAGTGCTGAGTTGACGCCGCTGGATTGCGCCGAAACGCGGATTCATCGCGCTCTCGCCGCAGCTTGCGCCGCGCTGCCGGCTCACGACATCGGCGGTGCGACATGCTGTGCAAAACCGGGCCGTTTGCCGAGCTCGGCGAGCCAGCGCGTCAGATGCGGCTGCGCCGGCCGGGCGATGCCCTCGACGCCGAGCCATCGGCGGGCATAGGAGCCGAGCGCGATGTCCGCGAGCGTGAACGCATCGCCCTCGATGAAGCGGCGCGACGAGAGCAGGCGGTCGGCGATGGCCCAGACCTCGGCGGCGGCATCGGCATCGCGCTGCACCTGGATCATGTCGCGCTCGGCGGGCGCCGTGCGCACGATGCCCCAGAACACCGGGCGGTCGACCGGCTGCACCGTCGACAGCGTCCAGTCGAGCCAGCGGTCGACCGATGCGCGGCTCTTCGGCGCCTCCGGGTAGATTGGCGTGCCGCTTCCATGCGCGAGGCAGAGATAGCGCATGATCGAGTTGGACTCCCACAGCACGAAGTCGTCCTCGACTAGTGTGGGGATCCGCGCATTGGGGTTCATCGCGAGATAGTCGGCCTCGCGGGTCCGGCCGTAACTCATGCCGGCGTCGATACGTTCATAGGGCAAAGCGAGCTCAGTGAGGCACCACAGCACCTTCTGCACGTTGACCGAATTGGCGCGGCCCCAGATCGTCAGCTTGGTGTCAGGCATGAGGCGTCTCCCGCGGCGTTGTCGCTTGCCGCGGGTGATAGCGGAATTCGCCGTTCGGAGCGATGCGCGATTGCGGCGCGCCTCTCATGCAAAAAGCTCCGCCCGAGGCGAAGCTTTCGTTGCAAAACAACTCGCAAACTTGAACCCGTCGATCAGCGGCCGAAGAACAGCCACAACAGAATGATCACCGGGATCGGCACGCCAAGCATCCACAGCAACAGCCCTCTCGCCATCACATCCTCCTCCAATCGGCTTCGTTGAAGAGAGAACGTCGGGCGCGAAAGCTTGTTCCTGCCGGCGCGTTACCAATGGCCGGTATTGGGCATCGATGCCCAGGGCTCCTGCGGCGGCTTCGGCTCGCCCTTCTGCAGCAGCTCGATCGAGTGCAGGTCCGGCGAGCGGACGAAGGCCATGTTGCCGTCGCGCGGGGGACGGTTGATGGTGACGCCGGCCTTCATCAACTGCGCGCAGGTGGCGTAGATGTCGTCGACCTCATAGGCGAGATGGCCGAAGAAGCGATCCTCGCCATATTTTTCCTCGTCCCAATTCCAGGTGAGCTCGACCAGCGGCGCGCCGCGCGTCTGCGGCTGCTTCTTCAGCGCCTCGAGATCGTCCGCCGAGCACAAGAACACCAGCGTGAACCGCCCCTTGTCGTTCTCGATCCGCCGCACCTCCTTCAACCCGAAAGCATCAACATAGAATTTCAGCGCGACGTCGAGATTGCGCACGCGCAGCATGGTGTGGAGGTATCGCATGGTTGTTGCTCCCTTTGGACAGACGGAGTTTTGCTTTGGGCCGGGGGCGGCGGGGTAGGAGATAGCAGGAAAGTGGGAGGAGGGGCAGGGGGCGGGGCAAATGAGTGTGAAGGGAAAGGGTTGGTGAAGCGAGCCAGCCGAGCATGGACTGGAGCCGCGGAGTAGGCAGGCTAGCGATGGCAAATGACCTGAGCAGCCCTGTCGCCGCCAAGGTCCCTCTGAACTGCTCTTGCGACGGTTGCGGTGAACCCCAACTCCGCCGGCGCGACCCATCCATATGCTCCAAGCTGTGCTCAGCGCGATGGTGGATATTCTCCTGTTGGCCGCATGGAGCCGTGGTCAGGTTCTTCGGCCTGAAAAACGCCGTCGAGATCGCCACGGCCGTCTTCGGCCTCGGCTGTATCGTGATCGGCTCTGTGGTGTTGGCGATGGGGCACTGACAAGGGAAGCATCGTGAAGACGATTACACTACTTGCCGTGGCGGCGATGTTGCTGCTGGAGGTCTTCGGCCCGACGTCGAGCGTCGGTGGCTCGATGGGCTTCATGCTGGTCTTTGTCGCCGTGATGCTGGCGGTCGCGATCTACGAGGCCTGGTCGAACAGGCGCGGAGCGATCGGATGGACCGTGAATGTTTTCGCGTCGGTCGTTGGCGGTCTAACGGCAATTGCCCTCATCGGAATGGCCATGGATACGATCCTCCCGTATCTCCACCTCGAAGGCTCGCTCGCATCGTCGCAGCATCCTCTGAAGTATGTCGTGGTCACAGTGATTGCGATCTTGATGGTGCTGGGATCATGGATCCCGCTCCGGATCGTCAACCGGCTGCGCGATTAGCTGAAGGATGGAGGCTGTCGCCTGAGGGGGCGAGGCGGCCTGAACACGAGATGGCCGCGCCGCTTCGTGGGGAAGCGACGCGGGCCGCAAAATGAGCCCTGCAGAAAAGCCTGGCTTACTTCATGTTGCTGCGGGTCTTCGTGCCGCCCTGGTCGCTACCGGGGCCGGAGCCGCCCTGGCCGGAGGCGTCGGGCTTCACCATTCCACCCTTGCTCATGCCGTCCTTGCTCATCCCGGTCGTGTCCTTGGTCATCGAGCCCTTGTTCGGGTTTTTCATGCCGGGCTTCTGCATGTTGTCGGACTGCGGGGCGGGGCCGGTCTGGGCAAAGGCGGAGCCGCACATGAGACCGAGTGCGGCGGTCGCGATCATGAACTTTTTCATCGCAAGCTCCTCGTTGGTTGCATGGGCCAACGGGAACGCGGAAGCCATGTTCCTCGGCTTGACGTTCAGGAGGAAAGAATTCTCCGACGCCGGAAGTCGCCGCCCGCGATTTATGTCAGCAGGCGTGCGTTCTCGCGCGGGGGCGAGCTGCCTGGGGTCGACGCCGACGTCGTCGCCGCCTGCAACTAGGCCGCAATCCGTTGTTCGACCGGGGCCGTCAGCAGCTTGAGCGCTTGTGCATGTTGCAGGTCGGGGACCGCGATCGCCGTGTGGCTGTAGATCGCATGGCTCCGTGATTTTGCAATCTTGTCCAGGATCTGGCTGCCCTTGATGACATGAAGGCCCATGCCCTCGTCGGTGGGGAAGATCGCCAGCACCACGTCATAGGCCGCGATGACGGCCCTGAGTGCTTCAGCCTTGTCCTCGGCGACGTCGACAAAAACACGAACATCAGCCGCGAGTTCACGCAGCTCGTCAAAATCCAGCACTGTGGGGTTACTCCAAACGCAACGAGACTGAATGGAGCTTGGCGGCGTTGGGTTACTGAAGTGTCAACAAGGCGTGCCGAGCCACAAGTTTCACGGCGAGGTGACTTCACGCTCTAGCGCTTTGCTTCCTCCTTGCGAAGCCGGGCCTCAGCGGCCTCGTCCACGAGGTCTAGGGCGTGGCCGTCATAACTCAGCTTGAGCCCACGGCCGACGATCCATGTCCATCCCTCTCGCTCCTTGATGGGTTGCGCGTTGAACTGGTCGGAGATCGATTTGACGGCAGCGTCCTGCGCCCCCGGATTGTTCAACTCCGCCTTGACGCGCCAGATCGGGTGCCTGGCGTCGGCCTCCTCGCTGTCGACCGTGACCTTGGCGCCGTTGATGTCGCATTCGAAGGTGTAGGAGTCGCGGCTCCGGCGGCAGAGATAGCGGCGTTGACTGACGAGCTTGCTAGTCTCGTCGAATGTCATCCCCGGCGAGAAGCCGAAGATGTCGGACTTCTTCACGAGGGCGAGGGACGCAGGCTTCAGGAAGCTCGGCTGGATCGCGACGAGGGTTGCGACGGCGACAACGATCAAGCCTGCGATGACGATAGCGACCTTCATGAGCACCCCACGAGCAACCTTCAGACCATTATAGGCAGCCGGGCCGTTGTACCATGCCTCAAAAGCGAAAACCCCGCCTGGGGGAAGCGGGGCTCTCTGTGGGGTGAAGCTTAGGGACTTCAATGATATGACGCGCCAACCGCAAAATGGTTCAAACGGAAATCGGAAGGTCCTGCGGCATCTTCACAGGAAGTAGGGAACCCCGCAGAACCCCTGCTTGCGTTTTCGGCCTCGATGGGTTCTAAGCCCCGTCACTTCATGACCTCTGGCATGAAATCAGCGCGCCCCCGCGCTTCAGGCCGCGTCCCCAGCAGAGTTGCTCGCGCGCACAAAAGGAATTCAGACATGGCGAAGATGACGAAGACTCAATTGATTGATGCAATTGCCGAGGGCACGCAGCTTTCGAAGAACGACGTGAAGTCGGTGATCGAGTACATGGCGACGGTCGGCTACAAGGAGCTCAACGAGTCCGGCGAGTTCGTCATTCCCGGCTTCGTGAAGATGTCGGTCGTGAACAAGCCGGCGACCGAAGCCCGCATGGGCGTCAATCCCTTCACCAAGGAGCCGATGCAGTTCGCGGCCAAGCCGGCGAGCAAGTCGGTCAAGGCCTCGCCGCTGAAGGTGGCCAAGGACGCCGTCTAAGGCGCTGGTGATGTCGTTGCGGCGGGGCGATGCCGCAACGATCAATGGCTGAAGACAAGGTGGTGCTCGGCGACGGCGATGCCGAACATCACCACGACAATCAGGACGAACCACAGAGCGCGCCGGTCGGTTTGTCCCGGCGCGCTCTGCGGTTTCTGGCAAGCCGGGCAGACCGAAAGTCCGATCGGGATCTCGGTCTCACAGAACTCGCAGTTCATCGGCGCCTCGATCATGAAGGGCGCGGGGCATCGGCTCCGGGACCGGACGCGGAAACGCGGGAGGCCGCCTCATTCGGCCGGTCAATGCGAATGTTGGAAGATTCGTTCCCGTTACGACCTGCTGCACCTTGGCAGGCAGCCGTTGCCTTAAAGAAAAACCCCGCGCTTTCGCACGGGGCTCTTCTGGCTGACGGCGTTGGGATTTCAGCGCCTGGCCGCCAGCCGTATTTCGAACTTAAAGTTGAAAATCCAAAAAGCAACAGCGCCGCGATGACGGAATATGTTCGTTCACCGCAGCGCTGCCATATGACTGGGCGCTGAAATCCCCAGCTTCCATGGGTCCACGCGGCGTTGAAAAGGTTCAACGCGACATGCCGGGAAATCGGGCGCGAGGGACTGGACTTTCTGTTCTCATTTTGTTCTAGTGAGCCGCCTTAAGGACCGCTTTGGAGGTGGACTCATGACCGTCGAGAAACAGCGCGAAGTGATCAGGCTCTGGAACGAGCTCAGGAAGCTCGAGGGCCCGGCCGCGGAAGAGCTTCGCATCCAGATCCTGGAATGCTTCTCGGAGCAGGAGAAAGTGAAGCGGGCGGCTTGATCCGCTCCGGCGGACGCCGAGCATTCGGGATCCGGCAAGCGCAGTCTGGTCTGACGGCTCGCGCTTATCGGGTGGCTTTCGCAAGGGCGACGAGGCGACCAACTTGAAGTTCGTTGTGATTGCCGCCGCGAGCATTCGTCGCTGATGCTTCAGGAACGAACATGTGCCGTCAGCGTTCGGCCTGCATGACATGCCCGCGATGCGCCAAGCCGATGATGGCGACTTCCGCCACCAGCTTTCGATGCGAACCTTGCCGCGAGATCGTCATCGTGTTCGCGGTCGTCTCGAAATTCCTGCCGCCGGAGATTGTGCCGACGGCGAGCTACGTCGCTGAAGAGGTTGCGTCGGGCGCTTTCATCGATCGTTAGGAATCGCTTCGCACTGATTTTTCCGACTCCGATTCGTTCTTCGAGAACGAAATGGAGTCGGATGCAGAACATGTTGCGCATGCCGGCGGCGATGCGGCCAGACGCCTCAAAACGAGACAGCGTGATGCTTCGCACAGTCCCGTCCGCGCCTTCTCCGTAAGGAGTGAGGCGAGGGAGAGCGACATGGATGCGTGCTGGTTTCTCGCCGAGATCGCGAAAGTGTTCTGGTACGATCGGCACCCGCGCTTGCGCAAAGGCAAACCGTCAGTGCCGCAAGTGCCGCCGCCGGGATCGAAATCTCCCGAGGCCTCGTCTCCCGATGCGACGTGAGCCGATCGTCGTGCCTGCGCGCACGTTTTGTTAAGAGTTGCTCCGCGCCGATTTCTTCGATTCCGATTCGTTCTTCGAGAACGAAATGGTGTCGAAGCTGGAACAAAGCCGGTCGGCAGGCTGCGGTCGCTTCGGCTTCCTGCGATATGGCAAGCGGCTCGCTGGAAATCGCAGGCACTCCGCAAACTCCTAACGATCATTTGCGCGGAAGCCGATAACCCTATTCGGTTAGGTTAAAAGCCTAATCGCGTTGCGATTGGCGCTCGTTGCGGTAGGTGTCTGGCAAGGACAAGCAAGAAACGACCTTTGCCAAGAAGCATTTTTATCATGACACCTTTTTCAGAGCCGTCCTTTTACCAGGGCGACCGACAGACCTACCGGCGCGTCGCCATCGTCGGCGCGCTGTTCTGTCTCGCTTTCGTGGTGATCAGCTTCTCGCTGCGGCCGCAGCTCGAGGACACGCGCGTCGCGGTCAAGGCCGACCGGCTGGTGCGCACGGCGGGCCAGGCGGCGCACGCCAATTAAAGGCGGCGCTAGCGATCGTCGCTGTAGACGCGATCGTCGGCCGGCACCTGCGGGCCCGCGGTGCCGCGCGAGGCGAGCGCCACGAAACCGGCATAGCCGGACAGATTGAGCAAAACTTCGAGCCACGCGGGCATGTCGGGCCTCTTCCGCTCTCCGAAGAGGGATTCAACGTCCGCGCGCATTCCTGGTTCCCTGCTCCCGGGAAGGAACTCGAAGGAACTCAGAGCGGAGAAGAGGGGTCGAGCCGGCGGCCGAGGGTCGCGACGGATTCGCTCGACGGCTGCTCTTTCAGGAACTCGGCGATCGCCCGCGCCAGCTCGCCGTCGCTCATCGGCGTCGGCGGCGGGTGCAGCGCGCCGACACCGAAGCTGCGAACGATCTCGTCGTAGTGCTGATCGTCGGATCGGGGAACCAGCCTGCGGATACGGGCCAGCAAAGCAGATAACGGCAAACTCTCCTCCTCGATCGTTCGCCCCGCTGGCAGCAATCCTCGTCTGCTGCCATCTGCTCCCGTGAAACTGAAAACCCCGCCAGCATCGCGGAGATGCTGACGGGGCTTCGTGCTGTTGCCTCTACCCGGATGGCGGAGGCTCCCGCACTTGAGGAGGCAATCCCCGGCCGGCGATTTCGTTCCGCCCGCATCGGCTTTTTTTGCCCGCCCGGTTCCGCGCCCTGCGCGCAACCATCGCTGGCGCTCGTCGTTATCTCCGCGAGACGCGAAGGAGGAGAGCATGAAGAAAACACTGGCAGTTCTGGCCACCGTCGCAGCCGTTGGCGTGACCGCGGTTGCGGCCCCTGCGCCTGCCGAGGCGCGCGGGCGCGGCATCGGCCCGGGCCTCGCATTCGGCCTCGCCGCCGGCGCGATCACCGCGGGTGCGGTCGCAGCGTCCCATCCCTACGGCTATTACGGCCCGCGCTACGGCTATTATGACGGCCCCGACTATTATTACGGGCCGGGCTCCTACGCCTATTACGGCGGCGGACCGTACTACCGGCGCCATCACCACTGGCGCCATTGGTAGCCACTCTCAAGCGAAAAGCCCGGAGCGATGCTCCGGGCTTTTTTCACGTGCATTGATCGGGACGTGAACTACGGCCAAAGCGAGGGCCGTTCGACCTTGCGGGCGTTCTCCAGGGTCGACACGAAATATTCTTCGCGCTCGCGCTTGAATTTTTCCTGCGTGGCACGGAAGGCGGCGACACGGGCTGCGATTTCATCGCGCTCACGAGCTTTGCGTTCTTCGTCTTCGGTCATGACCATCCCCTCGGGTTTACTTAACTCAAGCACTGCCGCCGCATCATCTTGAGTCGCATTGACACATCCATTGGGGCTCCTGAATGGGGCGTCAATGGGGAGGAGGCATTGCAGGATTGTGATATGCGAAGGTCGGAAGAAATTGCCGAGCGCTTCGCGTTAGCGCTTGATAAGAGCGTCAACAATCTTGCCGCTTGCGCATGATGCTGTCAGGCAAAGACGAATCGGGAGGCCGCGATTGATTGCATCGGATCTTCAGAGCGGCGTTGAGCGGCTCGGCGACATGATCGCCGAGGCAAGGGTCATCGTGCCGTTCACCGGCGCCGGCATCTCGACCGAATGCGGCATTCCCGACTTCCGCTCGCCGGGCGGAATTTGGACGCGCAACCGTCCGATCCCGTTTGACGAATTCGTCGCGAGCCAGTCAGCGCGGGACGAATCCTGGCGCCGCCGTTTTGCGATGGAGGAGGTCTTCGCGGCGGCAAAGCCCGGCCGCGGCCATCTGGCGCTGGCCTCGCTCTATCGCGCCGGCAAGGTTCCCGCCGTCATCACCCAGAACATCGACAATCTGCACCAGGCCTCCGGTTTCGCCGGCGAGCACGTGATTGAACTTCACGGCAATACCACTTATGCGCGCTGCATCGGATGCGGGCAGGCCTATCCGCTCGATTGGGTGAGGCGTCGCTTCGACGACGACGGCCTCGCGCCCAACTGCACCGCGTGCGACGAGCCGGTGAAAACCGCCACGATCTCCTTCGGCCAGATGATGCCCGATGATGAAATGCAGCGCGCGACCGCATTGTCGCAGGCCTGCGACCTCTTCATCGCGATCGGTTCCTCGCTCGTTGTGTGGCCCGCGGCGGGCTTTCCGATGATGGCGAAGAACGCCGGTGCACGTCTGGTGATCATCAACCGCGAGCCGACCGAACAGGACGACATTGCCGATCTCGTCATCCACCACGACATCGGCGAAGCGCTCGGGCCCTTTGTCGCCAATTGAGGCATCAATTTGATTCGCGGCTGTGCAAGCTGTTCATAGGTTCCGCCGAATCTCTTTTTTATCTATGCCTCGCAACCGGGAGTGTTATCTTTTGAGTCGAAAGATTCGCGTCGCGTCCAGTTGAGAAGGTTCTCGAAAGACGCGTGATTCGATGCCGCTGCTGAGGCGGGTCGCATGACAGTGTGGGGTCCGGGGTTATGGGGTCGTCGGACGGATTTGAGTCCAAGAAGCTCGGGGTTCCCGGGCAGGGGGCATCGCCCGGGCGGATCACGCCGGGCGAGCATGGCAGTGCCGGTCGCGAGAGCGGGCTCAGTCCGTTCAGCGGGCTCGGCGAGACCAGCGCCAATCTCGTCGAAGTCCATGGCGTCATCAAATGGTTCGACGCATCCAAGGGCTACGGCTTCATCGTTCCCGACAACGGCTGGCCGGACGTGCTGCTGCACGTAACCGTGCTTAGGCGCGACGGCTTCCAGACCGCCTATGAAGGCGCCCGCATCGTCGTCGAGTGCATCCAGCGCGCCAAGGGTTACCAGGCGTTCCGCGTGGTCTCGATGGACGAGTCGACCGCGATCCATCCGGCGCAGATGCTGCCGCCGCGCACCCATGTCACGGTCACCGCGACCAGCGGGCTGGAACGGGCCCAGGTCAAATGGTTCAACCGGCTGCGCGGCTTCGGCTTCCTGACCTGCGGCGAGGGCACGCCCGACATCTTCGTGCACATGGAGACGCTGCGCCGCTTCGGCATGACCGAGCTGAGGCCCGGCCAGTATGTCCTGGTCCGCTTCGGGCCCGGCTCCAAGGGCATGATGGCGGCCGAGATCCATCCCGAGACCGGATCGCCGGGATTGCAGTCGCACTAAGCGCGAGGAGACTCGCGCTCTAGCTTCCAAGTCCCTGCAAGCTTTCAAATCCCCCAAGCTTCATTTCCCGCAATCGTGAGCAGAGCCGCGTCGGCAGACCGGTGCGCCTCTGGCTTTTCCGGCGACCGCCGCGTAAGGACTGGTCCAGTCCCACGCCTCGAGTGCCCCCATGAATCCTGATCGAAAGGCTGTCTGGTCCGTTCTGAAGGGCTGGCTTGCCGCCGTCCTCGTCATCGCCGGCTGTGCCGTTGCCACCGCGCCCGCCGGCGCCGCCAGCTTCCAGCCGCTCGAGATCGTCACCAAGAACGGCGTGCAGGTGTTCTCGGTGGAAGTGGCGACGACCGAGGAGGAGAAGCAGACCGGCCTGATGTACCGCAAGGAGCTGGCGGACGGCAAAGGCATGCTGTTCGACTTCAATCCCGAGCAGGAGGTGTCGATGTGGATGAAGAACACCTATGTCTCGCTCGACATGATCTTCATCCGCGCCGACGGCCGCATCCTGCGCATCGCCGAGAATACCGAGCCGATGTCGACCAAGATCATCTCGTCCCGGGGGCCCGCCCGGGCCGTGCTGGAGGTGGTGGCGGGAACGGCGCAGAAATACGGCATCCGTCCCGGCGACCGCGTCGGCCATCCGCTGTTCGGCAGCAAATAGCGCGGGCAGGCGGGCGCCTGCCGGACCCTGGAAGCTTGCTGGCGCTTTGGAAGCCTTGCTGGCGCCTTGGAAGCCTTGCTGGCGCCTTGGGAAGCGTGTATCGACGGGGCTCGCTGGACATTCGGGGTATAGCGCAGCCTGGTAGCGCGGCAGTTTTGGGTACTGCAGGTCGTTGGTTCGAATCCAGCTGCCCCGACCAGTCCCGAGGTTGAATCTCCGGGACTTTTTCCCTGTCACCTCCGACGTGATCTGACTGCCGTCGTTCCGCGACTTCTGCGCGATGTTTCAAGCGGTTGCGGAGCGCTGACCGGGACAGAATTGGCGGCCCCGCATCGAACCTTTTGGCTGTCGTCATAGACATATGTGTGTTGAGGATTTCAGCGCCCAATGTCTAAACGGACGCCGCCAAGCGATGATATTCCGCTTGCGCGGCGTTGCGCTTTTCAGGTGTCGCTTTTCAGATCCGGCCGATCAGCTCGAGGCGTACCAGCCGAACGGAAACGGCAGCAGCGGCCATATGCCGTGATTGTCGTTGGCGGCTTTCGGCAGTTCTTGCGCCGGCGTCCTTGCGATTGGCGTAGGAGACGACGATCGGAGCGCCAGGCGCAGACGTTCACATTGCAAAATCATTGTGGTCGCCCTGACGAGATTTTCGAAATTCAATCTACAAAATTGGACGTCAGCTCAATCAAATCGCCACGCACCCAAGATGGCGCGGTCATTCTCAAATCGTGCGCGTATTGTAGATAAATCGGCGCCGGCTTTCAACCGATCTCGGCCCCTGGCCGGGAGAAGTAAGGTTGACCGGTTAGGTTAAGGATGAGCGGTTGTTGCGGCCGCTTCGGCGATCGTTATCAGATCGATTCCGGCTCGCGATGGGCTGCCTGCAATTCGTGCTCACACAAGGTCACGGTTCGTCGCAGCGCGCGTATCCTGTGAGTTCTGCGTCATGTCTTTCGATCGCAACTTCAAAACCGCCGCTCCGCAATCGAGCTGGAGCGAGATCTGGCACCTCTGGACCGTGATCGTGCCCCGCCGCTCGATCAACGGGCAGCTCGTGGTCGGCAAGGTCTGGCGCCGCCATGACGGCCGCGACTGGATCTACAAGAAATTCACCGAGTTCGACGGCGAAGAAGCCGCCTGAAGCGCGACGAACCATCGTCGCGCCTTGGGCCATTGCTGAGGCCATCGAGCTTGGCCCATGGCGGTTGAAGGCCGCGCTTCAACCGCCAGGCGTTTCCCGGATCAGGCCGCCTTCGCCGCGCTTGCCGCCGGCTTGGGTGGCGGTGGCTTCAGCGGCTTGTCCTGCTTCTTCGACCACGAAATGTAATAGGCCACCGTCGTCATGATCGCGATGCCGGCGACGCTGACGAAGATCTGTGCGAGCAGCGAGCCCGAGCTCATCGACAGCTCGAAATGGCCGACGAACGACAGGAACACGCCGACGCAGAACACGGCGAGCGACTGCTGGCCGCAGACGATCAGGGGATCGAACACCTTCCATTCCAGCCCCGGCCATTCCTTCGGCACGAAGCGGATCACCAGGATCACGATCACGACGAAGTGGATGAAGCGGTAGGGCGCGAGGTTGGTCTTGTCGTTCGGATTGAAGGCCGAGAACAGCCACTCCGGGAACATGCCGCCGAACGTGGGGAAGCGGCCGGCCATGGTCATGACCAGCGCGAACAAGAGATAGCCGAGACAGAGATAGAGCGTGATCGGCGCGTTGATCAGCGTCATCGAGCGCCGTGCGCCACCCATCGCGCACCAGGCGCCGAACACGAACAGCACCTGCCAGCAATACGGGTTGAAGTACCACTGGCCGGCCGGATAGGCATTCAGATTCCAGCCGAAGTGGCGCGCCGCCAGCCACAGCACGATCGCCAGCACCATCGTCAAATCGGGCTTGCGCAGCATGAACCACAGCACCGGCGGGAACAGGCCCATCAGCACGATGTAGAGCGGCAGCACGTCGAGATTGAGCGGCTTGAAGCGCAGGAACAGACCCTGGCGCAGCGTCTCGGTGGCGTTGTCGACGAGGCCGGCGACGTTGAACTCGTTGATCATCTCGCTATCGCCGAAGCGCAACGCCAGATAGCTGATCGAGGCGATATAGATCACGAACAGGATGATGTGGGCGACATAGAGCTGCCAGACCCGCTTGGTCAGCCGGGTGGCGCCGACCAGGAAGCCGCGCTCCAGCATCATCCGTGCATAGACGAACGAGGCGGTATAGCCGGAGATGAACACGAACAGGTCGGCGGCGTCGGAAAAGCCGTAATTGCGCGTTGTGATCCAGTTCACGACGTTGTCGGGGATGTGGTCGAGGAAGATCGCCCAGTTCGCGACCCCGCGAAACAGGTCGAGCCTGAGGTCGCGGCCTTTTTCAGGGAGCGTGGCGTTGATGTTCAGGAAGGCCATGCGACGGGAGCTTTCGGGAGGGGCGGTTACGCTGATGTCGTCGAAGCAGTGCCGCCGGGCGGGCCCCCAGCGCGAAAGGCGGTACGCAATTGTCACGGTGCAGCATAATGACTATACCGGTGGTGAGGGTGCCCGGGGCCGGAATCACCGATCAGTTCCCGATCGGTGTCTGTATACTATCCCTGAGGTTTCCACCAACTGCTACCGTGACGCATCGAAATCGAACGAAAAGACGAAGAGGCCGGACCGCCAATGACCGCACGCATTTTCAAGCCCGCCAAGAACGCGATGCAATCCGGCCGGTCCAAGACGAAGGAATGGCAGCTCGACTACGAGCCCGAGCAACCGCGTTCGGTCGAGCCGCTGATGGGCTGGACCTCGTCCGGCGACATGAAGCAGCAGATCACGCTGCGCTTCCATAGCAAGGAAGAGGCGATCGCCTATTGCGAGCGCAAGGGCATCGCCTACCAGGTGATCGAGCCACAGGATTCGATCCGCCGCCCGGCCGCCTATGCTGATAATTTCTCGTTCCGCCGCGGCGAGCCCTGGACGCATTGAGGGGCGGGCCCCACCGGCCGTCATCTTTGCCTCCGGGAAAGCGTGAAGCGCACAGTGCATTGTGATTGACGTCACGGAGCCGATATTTGCGTATTTGTAGGCTCATCGTAAGCTGCGCACAGGTGGGGCACGGATGGGCGCGTTTCGCTGGTTTTCATTGTTCTTCTTAATCAGCCTCGCCTGCGGCTCGGCTCATGCCGAGCGCCGGGTCGCGCTGGTGCTTGGCAACTCCGCTTACAAAAGCGTACCCAGGCTGGCCAACCCGGCGAATGATGCCGCCCTGGTTGGCGGCATGTTCAGGAAAGCCGGGTTCGACTCGGTCGATATCAAGACCGACCTCAACGCCGCCGAGATGCGCAAGGCTTTACGCGAGTTTGGCGGGCGAGCACGAGATGCCGAGGTGGCCGTTATCTATTATGCAGGTCACGGCATCGAGCTTGACGGGGCAAATTACCTGATCCCGACAGATGCAGCCCTCGAAACCGATAGCGATGTTCTCGACGAGACCGTGGCGCTTGACCGTGCGCTGTTCGCTGTTGAGCCCGCGAAGCAGCTTCGGCTTGTTATTCTGGACGCCTGCCGCGACAATCCCTTTGCCAAAAATATGAAGCGCACCGTCGCCTCCCGCGCTATTGGGCGCGGTCTTGCCAAGGTCGAGCCGACAAGCGTGAATACGATGATCGCTTTCGCCGCGAAGGCGGGATCGACGGCTTCGGATGGCGATTCCAAAAACAGCCCCTTCGCGACCGCACTCGTCGAGCGCCTGCCGACGCCCGGTCTCGACCTGCGTAAGGCGTTTGGCTTCGTCCGGGACGACGTCTTGAAGAACACGAGCTACAGGCAAGAGCCCTACGTCTACGGCTCCCTTGGCGGCGAGGATGTCGCGCTGGTCCCGGCAAAACCAGCCATGACGGGACCGCAGGCCAATCGGCAGGATGCCGTCCGCCGGGACTACGAACTGGCGCTCCAGCTCGGCTCATATGTGGACGGCCCCCGACTTGCAAGGATTGGCTTGGGCAGCATGCTCGGATCGCTTGCGCTCATATGTCCGGCCTACGATTGGGTCTGCGACCACTGGCCAAGATGGGCTTCGCGAACAGTGAGATCCAAACACGAGAACGGCATTTGCTGCCGGTGAACCGAGCGGAAACTCTCCCTGTTCGGCTTGCGCCGATCACACCACCTCTTCCTATCCTGCAAGTTCCGGCCTCAGCGTCAGTCCTGCGGGGCTGACGCCAAACTCTGCATTTCGTTTATGCCTATATCGGTGTCGCCATTGGAACTGCGTTGCCAATGGGTCGATAGCGTTCCCCGCTGATCATCAATTTCCAAGCGATCCGCGCCATCTTATTGGCCAATGCTATCGCAACGAGCTTTGGTGGCTTCCGCGCGATTAAAGCTTTTAGCCATGGCCACACCCGACTGTCGCCCCGGCGTAGGTCGCCGATGACCGCGGTAGCGCCTGCGACTAAGACGCTTCGCAACATCTCATCACCGGCGCGCGTGATAACGCCGAGCCGGTTCTTGCCTGCCGTCGAGTGGTTTTTCGGCGTCAGGCCAAGCCAGGCCGCAAAGTTTCTCGCCGACTTGAAGCCGCGCGCATCCACGACCTTGATTGACAGCAGCGTCGCGCCGATCGGACCAACCCCTGGAATGGTCGCCAGTCGCCGGCTCATCTCGTTACCCCGATGGAGTTGCATAAGCTTCTTGTCGAGCTTGGCGATCTGATCATCAACGCGCGCCATTTCTGTCGCCAACGCTTCCACCAACTCCATTGCCAAGTCGGGAACTGTCGCGTCGGCCCGCATATCGATCAGCAATTGCTGAAGCCGCGAAAGCCCCTTGGGCGCGGTAAAGCCGAACTCCGCGGCGTAGCCGCGGATCGAATTGGCGAGCTGGGTGCGCCTGCCGATGAACTGGGTGCGCACACGCGTCAGCATCTGCGCGCCCTGCTGCTCAGGACTTTTGATCGGCACAAAGTTCTTGCGCAGTTTCGGCCGACTCGCCGCCTCGCAAATCGCTTCGGCGTCCGCAGCGTCGGATTTCCCGCGTTGCACGTAGGGTTTGACATATTGCGGCGGGATCATCGCCACTTCATGCCCCAGCGATCGCAGCTCCCGCGCCCAATAGTGCGATGCTCCGCAAGCTTCCATCGCGACAAACGCAGGCGGCAAACGACCGAAGAAGGCCAGAACCTGGCCGCGTCTCAACTTACGTTGCAAGACCGGCTGCTCCATCCCGTCAACGCCATGCAACTGAAATACGCTCTTTGACGTGTCCAAACCGATGCGAACGATCGTTTCCACGGGCGGCTCCTTCGTTTGAGGTCATCGACGACCCCATCCTGCCACGCAGACCGGCGGAAGGGGGCCGTCCACCCCAACACGTGAGGTCTGGACCGCATTCCTCGCGCAATATCCTGAGGGCTTTTACGCCAGTCTCGCCAAGGTGCAATTGAGCCGGGTCGCAGCCGAAGAGGCGCGTGCTGCCGCCGCGGAGAAGGCCCGGGAGGCCGAGGACGAAAAGGCCCGCCTCGCGGCCGACCGAGCCAAGAAGGCCGAGCGGGACAAGGCCGCTGCCGCGGCCAAGGCCGCCGAGGACGCCCGTCTTGCCGCCGAAAAGGCAAAGCAGATCGAAGAGGCGCGCGCAGTCGCTGCAGAGCAGCGGCGAAAGGAGGCAGAGGCTGCCGCAGCGAAGGCAATTGCTGAAAAGCAGGCGGCAGAAAAGATTGTCTCCGAACGGATTGCCAATGAGAAAGCGGCTGCGGAGTTGGCGGCGAAGCAGGCTGCGGAGAGGAAAGCTGCCGAGATCAAGGCGAAGGAGGAGGGCGAGCAGAAAATCGCTGCTATCGCTCCGACGTCACCGCAACCGAGCCTCTCGCCACAGGAGACAGCGAAGCTGGTCCAATTGGAGCTGCGCCGTGTCGGGTGTCTGAAAGGCACCAGCGACGGCGAGTGGAACGCGCAGTCGCAGCGCTCGCTGACGCTGTTCAACAAACATGCCGGCACGACGTTCGAGCCGAAGCTCGCGAGCCTCGACGCGCTCGATGCGATCAAGTCGAAGCAAGGTCGCGTCTGCCCCCTGATTTGCGACCGCGGCTACAAGGCCAGCGGAGACGCTTGTGAAAAGATCACCTGTCGCTCCGGCTACCGCGTCAACGACGACAATGAATGCGAGAAGCTGCAGGAGAAAAAGCCCGTGGCTGCGCGCGACGACCAAAGGTCGCGCGATGCCGAGCGAAAGCAGATTGAGCAATCTCCGTCAAAGCCTCAAGCATCCGGCCAGATCATCTGCGGTCAAACCGGCTGTCGCCCGGTCCAGAAGGGATGCAGGCTGGAACGCGCTAGCGCAGCCTCCGGATCGGGAAGCGTCGGCTCTGCATACGCGGGAAACGGTATGGGTGGTCTAGTTGAGATCTGCAGGTAGCGAAGCATCGCATGAATGCTGATGCGGAGTCGGAGCCCGCCCACGATAAGAGATGCGGCGTCCGCTTGATGTTGTTGAAATACAATTGATAGAGCCCTTGGCAGTGATTGTGCTCCGTGCTTCGCTGGCCTACCTGACGGGATATGACGGGGTAGGGCTATGGCGGGGCGTGACCAGCTCGACGGCGTCGATCTGAAAATATTGTCCGAGCTGCAGCAGGACGGGCGTATCCGCAACAACGAGCTGGCGCTGCGCGTCGGCGTGTCCGCGCCGAACTGCCTGCGGCGGCTGAAATCGCTGTTCAGCCGTGGCGTGATCCGGGCGGTGCGGGCCGTCATCGACGAGCGGCGGCTCGGCTATGAGGTGGTCTCGTTCGTCTCGATCCAGCTCGGCAGCCAGGCCCAGCCGGTATTGGAGGCGTTCGAGAGCTCGATCGCCGCGATCCCGCGCATCCAGCAGTGCTGGCGGATCTCGGGCGACACCGACTATCTCCTGAGATGCGTGGCGCCGAGCGTGGAGAGCATGCGCCAGCAACTTCTGCATTTCGCAGCAATGCCTGACGTGAAGAACGTCCGCAGCTTCCCGGTGCTGGGGGTCGCCAAGGATGTGCCGCTGCCGTTGCAGGAGGTCGTTGCGGTATCGGCGGGATAGGGGAAGTTCCCAGGCGCTGTTATTCCAAGATCATGAAAATCCGAAGGGCAACGCTCGTCGATTTCAGCACTGTAATACTGATTAACTCACATAACTGTGACATGTGATTTCGGAAGTCCTGCGATGCGCTGAGACGTGATTGCCGGTCCCGGTGCGCCGCCTAGATGCAAGGGGTGAACCTCAGCCTGCGCCGCATCCTGAGGACTCTTTTGTGGGACCCTGAAGCTGGAAAAGACACCATGACCTCGAAGACGATTGTCGCATCCGCTGTGACGCTGTTTGCATCGGCGTTTCTCATGATGACCGCCCCCGCCGCGCAGGCGGAAGAGTACTGCATCACCAACGGCGCCCAGGCCGCTCATGGCTGCGGCTATCCGACGATGGAAGCCTGCCGGGCTGCGGCGGGTGGGATCGGCGGCACCTGCTCGCAGAGCGGCGGTGCGAAGACCTCGAACGACGCGCTGGCCTATCAGCCGAAGCAGTCGCGCACCAAGCTTCGCCCGGGCGCGCAGACCAACTCGAATTAACGCCTGAATACGGGTTTCGAGAGTGCGGCCTCCGAGAGTTCATCTCGGGGGCCGTAAATTCATGACAGTAAGGCGACAGCGGGCGTGTCTCAGCGATACCGGCCGCGAAACTCGCGCGGCGAGGCACCGGTCCAGGTGCGGAACGCGCGGGAAAAGCTCTTCTCGTTGCGGAAGCCCGCGATCTCCGCGATGCGTTTGATCGGCGTGCGGCCTCGCATCAGCTCCTGTTTTGCCAGTTCGAACTTTGCCTCTTCCTTGAGGTCGCGCAACGAGGTGGCCTCCTCGCGCAGGCGCCGATGCATGGTGCGGGTGGAGAGCGCAAGTTCGCTCGCGACATCCTCGGCACCGAGACTGCGTCCGCGCGCATTGCGGAGCACGCGGCGGACACGCTCGACCAGAAGCCGGTCGCGCCGATAGGGCAGCACGGTCAACCGCAGCGCGCCCTTGAGCATGTTGTCGAGATCGGCCGGACTGCGCGTCAGCGGCAGCGAGAGATAATGCTTGTCGAAGACGATCCGAGCGCAGTCCGCGTCGAAGCGGACGCTCTTGCAGAAGATGGTCGGATAGACCGAAACGTGTCCCGGCTCAGGATAAGGGAATTCCGCCGCGCGTAGCGCAATCGCGGAATCGACCGCCCAGCAGGAGAAGCCGAGGGCGTAGCGGAGCAGGGTGACGAGGCAGAATTCGCGCAAGGGCCCGAGGTCGCGCAGTTCCCGGATCGAGACGACCGCGGTCTCCTCACTGAGCTCGAGATCGAGCAGCACGTCCTCGGTGAGCAGACGATGATGCCGGCACCAGCGCTTGAGCGCGACCTCCAGCGTCGGCGCCGTGATCGAGGCGCGGCACAGCATGCCGTAGGTGCCAAAGGGCAGCCGCCGCGAGAACCAGCCGAGCGCCTCGTCGTCGAGCTCCCGCATGGCATGGCCCGCCAACGCCTCGAACTGGGCGGCGGTGATCCGGCCATCCGGAGAATTGACAAGGTCCGGCGCTACCTGACCGCGGCTCAGCGCCTCCGCCGGGTCGCGGCCATATCGTTCATAGGCGGCGACCACGCCGCGGACGAAGGCGGTGGGGGTCACGGCGCGGCGCGAGGTCGCGGTGGCGGCTTGAAAAGGCATTGCGAACCTTTGGGAATTCCTCTCGAAAATCCTCGCCAAGTTTGGCGGAAAATGCAACCTTTTCGACCGCAAGAGGGCTTCGATCCCGCTAGGTTCGAAGGTCAAAATACGGAGGAATCGCCTTGAACATCCCGAGCATCGACTTCGATCTGGGCGAAGACGTCGGCATGCTGCGCGACACGCTTCGCGCCTTCGTGGAGGCGGAGATCACCCCGCGCGCGGCCGACATCGAGAAGGCCAATCTGTTCCCCGCAGACCTCTGGAAGCGCTTCGGCGACCTTGGCCTGCTCGGCATGACCGCACCGGAGCAATATGGCGGCTCGAACATGGGCTACCTCGCCCATATCGTCGCCATGGAGGAGATTTCGCGCGGTTCCGCGGCCGTGGGTCTGTCCTACGGCGCCCATTCCAACCTCTGCGTCAACCAGATCCGCCGCAACGGCAATGACGCGCAGCGCCAGCGCTATTTGCCGAAGCTGATCTCCGGCGACTATGTCGGCGCGCTCGCGATGTCCGAGCCAGGCGCCGGCTCCGACGTCGTTTCGATGAAGCTGCGCGCCGACAAGCGCGGCGACCGCTACGTGCTCAACGGCTCGAAGATGTGGATCACCAATGGCGGCGACGCCGACGTGCTGGTGGTCTACGCCAAGACCGATCCGGCGGCCGGCCCGCGTGGCATGACCGCCTTCTTGATCGAGAAGGGCTTCAAGGGGTTCACCCATGGGCAGCATCTCGACAAGCTCGGCATGCGCGGCTCCAACACCTATCCCTTGTTCTTCGACGAGTGCGAGGTGCCGGAGGAGAACGTGATGGGCAAGGTGGGCGAGGGCGTCAAGGTGCTGATGTCCGGCCTCGACTATGAGCGCACGGTGCTGTCGGGCGGCCCGCTCGGGATCATGGCGGCCTGCATGGACGCGGTCGTGCCCTACATGCACGAGCGCAAGCAGTTCGGCCAGCCGATCGGCGATTTCCAGCTGATGCAGGGCAAGCTCGCCGACATGTACGCGACCTGGCAGGCCACGCGCGCCTATGTCTATGCGGTGGGACGCGCTTGCGACCGCGCCGACCACGCCCGCAGCTTGCGCAAGGATGCGGCGGCGGCGATCCTCTATTCCGCGGAGAAGGCAACGTGGATGGCCGGCGAGGCGATCCAGGCGCTCGGCGGGGTCGGCTATACCAGTGAATTCCCTGTGGGTCGTCTGTGGCGTGACGCCAAGCTCTACGAGATCGGCGCGGGGACGTCCGAAGTTCGCCGCATGCTGATCGGCCGCGAACTGATGTCCGAGACGGCTTAAAAACCTTCACCTCATTGGAATCAACATGCCGCTCCATTCCAGCATCGATCCGTCTTCATCCGACTTTGCGCGCAATTCCGAGGCCATGCGCACCCTGGTCGCGGACTTGCGTGAAAAACTGAGCCAGGTCGCCGGCGGTGGCGGCGAGGCCTCGCGCAACCGCCACACCTCGCGCGGCAAGATGCTGGCACGCGAGCGCGTCGACCTCCTGGTCGATCCCGGCACCTCGTTCCTGGAACTGTCACCGCTCGCGGCCTATGGCCTCTATGGGGGCGACGTGCATTCGGCGAGCGTCGTGACGGGAGTGGGGCGCATTTCGGGGCGCGAATGCATGATCGTCGCCAACGACGCCACCATCAAGGGCGGCACTTACTACCCCATGACGGTGAAGAAGCATCTGCGCGCGCAGGACGTGGCGCGGCAGAACAATCTGCCCTGCGTCTACATGGTCGATTCCGGCGGCGCCTTCCTGCCGCTGCAGGACGAGATCTTTCCGGACGAGCGGCATTTCGGCCGCATCTTCTATAACCAGGCGCAGATGTCCTCGCAGGGCATTCCGCAGATCGCGATCGTGATGGGCTCCTGCACCGCCGGCGGAGCCTATGTCCCCGCGATGTCGGACGAGAGCATCATCGTGCGCAATCAAGGCACCATCTTCCTCGGCGGCCCGCCGCTGGTGAAGGCTGCGACCGGCGAGGTCGTCAGCGCGGAGGAGCTCGGCGGCGCCGATGTGCATTCGCGCCAGTCGGGAGTCACGGATCACTACGCACAGAACGATGCCCATGCGATCGGCATCGCGCGGCGTATCGTCGGCACGCTGAAGCCGTCGGTGCGGCCGAACCTCAACATGCACACGCCGCGCGATCCGTTGTTCGCGGCGGAGGAGATCTACGGCGTGGTGCCGGTCGACGGCCGCAAGCCGTTCGACGTGCGCGACATCATCGCCCGCGTCGTCGATGGCTCCGAATTCGACGAGTTCAAGAAACTCTACGGCACGACGCTGGTCTGCGGCTTCGCCCATGTCTGGGGCTATCCGGTCGGCATCATCGCGAACAACGGCATTCTCTTCAGTGAGAGCTCACTGAAGGGCGCCCATTTCATCGAGCTGTGCTGCCAGCGCGGCATTCCGCTGGTGTTCCTGCAGAACATCACCGGCTTCATGGTCGGCAAGAAATACGAGGCCGGCGGCATTGCGCGCGATGGTGCGAAGCTGGTGACGGCGGTTGCGACCGCCTCGGTGCCGAAATTCACCGTGGTGATCGGCGGCTCCTACGGCGCCGGCAATTACGGCATGTGCGGCCGCGCCTACTCGCCGCGCTTCCTGTGGATGTGGCCGAACGCGCGCATCTCGGTGATGGGCGGCGAACAGGCCTCGATGGTGCTGAGCCAGGTCCGCCGCGACAATATCGAGGCCAAGGGCGATAGCTGGTCGAAGGAGGAGGAAGACAAATTCCGCGAGCCTATCCGCGCCCAGTATGAGAGCCAGGGACATCCATATTACGCGACCGCGCGCCTGTGGGACGACGGCGTGATCGACCCCGCTGACACGCGTCTCGTGCTCGGCCTAGGCCTTTCGGCGGCGTCGAATGCGCCGATCGAACCGACGAAATTCGGCCTGTTCAGGATGTGATGCGATGGACCACTCAAAGCTCTACCGCCGTTTTCGCACGCTCCTGATCGCCAACCGCGGTGAGATCGCCTGCCGCGTCATCCGCACCGCGCGCGCCATGGGGCTGCGCACGGTCGCGGTCTATTCCGAGGCCGACCGCGATGCGATGCATGTCGCGCTCGCGGATGAAGCCGTGCTGCTCGGGCCCGCACGTGCCCGCGACAGCTATCTCAATGTCGAGCGGCTGATCGAGGCCGCGCGCAAGACCGGCGCCGAGGCCGTGCATCCCGGCTACGGCTTCCTGTCGGAGAATGCCGAATTCGCACGGGCCTGTTTCGATGCCGGGCTGGTCTTCGTCGGCCCGACCGCCGGGATGATGACGGCGATGGGCTCGAAGTCCGGCTCGAAAGAGCTGATGGAGAAGGCCGGCGTGCCGCTGGTGCCGGGCTATCACGGCGAAGCCCAGGACGAGGCGACACTTTCGAAGGCGGCTGACAAGATCGGCTTTCCCATCCTGGTGAAGGCGTCCGCCGGTGGCGGCGGCCGCGGGATGCGGATCGTGCGTTCGGCCGACGAGCTCGCGCCCGCGATCGTCAGCGCCAAGCGCGAGGCCAAGGCCGCGTTCGGCGACGACCGCATGCTGATCGAGAAATATGTCGACAATCCCCGGCATATCGAGGTGCAGATCATCGGCGACAGCCATGGCAATCTATTGTCGCTGTTCGAGCGCGAATGTACGCTGCAGCGCCGGCACCAGAAGGTGATCGAGGAAGCGCCGTCGCCGACGCTCAATCCAGCCCAGCGCCAGGCGGTCTGCGCCGCCGCGCGAAAAGCGGCCGGAGCGGTGAACTATGTCGGTGCCGGCACCATCGAGTTCGTCTCCGACGGCAAGGACGTGTTCTTCATCGAGATGAACACGCGCCTCCAGGTTGAGCATCCGGTGACTGAGCTGATCACCGGGATCGACCTCGTCGAATGGCAGCTGCGCGTCGCCTTCGGCGAGGCGCTGCCGCTGAAGCAGGACGAGATCAAGCTCCACGGCCACGCCGTCGAGGCGCGCGTCTACGCGGAAAATCCGACCAAGAACTTCATGCCGTCGGTCGGCAGGATCTCGACCTGGCGGCTGCCCGCCGAGACCGGTGGCCTGCGCATCGACGCCGGCTACCGCGAGGATGATACGGTCTCGCCTTACTATGACGCCATGCTCGCAAAGATGATCGCATGGGCGCCAACGCGGGACGTTGCGATCGAGCGGCTGAACCGCGGGCTGGAAGAGTCCGATGTCCGCGGCATCATCACCAACATCCCGTTCCTGTCGGCGCTGATGACGCATCCAAAGGTGCGGACCAATGCGATCGACACCGGCTTCATCGAGCGCGAGCTGGCAGTGCTGACACAGGCCGCGCCGGCGCCGGGTGAGCTCGAACTGTGCGCCGCGGTTGCCGCGATCGTCACTGACGAGCGGCAAGCCGCGCATGAGGGCGCGAACTCGCCCTGGCAAACCTTTGGCTGGCAGCCGGTCGGCCGCCGGCAGCGCAGCTTTGCCTTTCGCGTCGGTCACGGCCCCGAGCAGAAGATCGTGCTGAACTACGGCAGCGGCCCGTCCACGCTTGACATCGGCGAACGCGAATTGGCGTTCGCAATCGCGCCACGCGACGGCGGCTTCGATCTGACGCTTGACGGCGTCAAATCGTCGGTCGCGGCCGTCATCGACGGCCATGAGCTCTACTTGCGCACGCGCAACGGCCGCTTCGACCTGCACTGGGTCGATCCGTTCGGCGGCGAGAGCGAGGAGCATATCGGCGAGGACAAGATCGCAGCGCCGTTGCCGGGCACCGTTGTCGCCGTGCTCGCCGAGGAGGGGGCCAAGCTCGAGAAGGGCGCGCCGATCCTGACGCTGGAAGTGATGAAGATGGAGCAGACGCTGCGCGCGCCCTATGCCGGCGTCTTGAAGTCCATCAAGTGCAAGGTCGGCGACATCGTGCAGGAGGGCGTCGAGCTCGCGGTGGTCGATCCTGCGGGAGAGTGACATGAGCGACCCCGTCCGCATCATCGAAATGGGGCCGCGCGACGGCCTCCAGAACGAGAAGACGCCCGTCAGCGTCGAAGCCCGTATCGCCTTCGTCGAGGCGCTGGTCGCGGCCGGCCTCGACACGGTCGAGGTCGGGGCGTTCGTCTCACCCAAGGCGATCCCGCAAATGGCGAGCTCGGATGCCGTGCTGCGCGGCGTGAACCACATCAAGGGCGCCGAATTCCACGTGCTGGTGCCCAACGAGAAGGGCTATGACGCAGCGCGCGCCGCGGGCGCGAAAGTGGTCTCCGTATTCGCCGCGGCCTCCGAGGGCTTTTCCCGCGCCAACATCAATTGCACGGTTGCCGAGTCCATCGAGCGGTTCAAGCCGGTGCTGGCGCGCGCGAGGGACGACGGTGTCAAGGTGCGCGGCTATATCTCCTGCGTGCTCGGCTGTCCGTTCGACGGTGAGATAAAGCCGAAGGCCGTCGCCGACCTTGCGAGCACGTTGTGGGAGCTCGGCTGTTACGAGATCTCGCTCGGCGACACTATCGGTGTCGGCACGCCTGATAAGGCTAAGGCGATGTTGCGCGCGGTTGCCGCCAACATTCCCGCCGCCAAGCTTGCAATGCATTTCCACGACACCTACGGCCAGGCGCTCGCCAATCTCTATGCCGGGCTGGAGGAGGGCGTCCGCGTCATCGACGCCGCCGCCGGCGGCCTCGGTGGCTGCCCCTATGCGCCGGGAGCGACCGGCAACGTCGCGACCGAGGATGTCGTCTACATGCTCGAGGGCATGGGGATAAGGACCGGCGTCGATATGGACAAGCTGCTGGCGGCCACGAACGAGATGAGTGGTGTGCTGGGCAAGGCGCCCGTGAGCCGGGTGGCGTCCGCGCTGAATGCGAAGAAGAAGCGGGCGGCTTCGTAGGTCTTCGGGATTGTAAGCGCAGGTGCCGTAGGGTGGGCAAAGGCGCGTAGCGCCGTGCCCACCATCTTTTTTATGATCGAGACAGGTGGTGGGCACGCTTCCGCCTTCGCTCTTCGAGCTACGGCGGACAAGTCGCTTTGCCCATCCTACGAGACCTGCGCTCAGGCGGCCTTCAGGCCCACATCTGGCAAACGCGGCCGGCTCTTCAGCGCCTTGGCCATCATCGCCTCGACCTCGGCCTTCTCCTGCGGCAGCAGGGCGAGGCGCGGCGGGCGGGTCAGCGCGGTGCCGCGGCCCATGATGTGTTCGCACAGCTTGATGCACTGGACGAGGTCGGGGCGCGCATCGAGATGCAAGAGCGGCATGAACCATTCGTAGATCGGCATCGCCTCGGCGAGGCGGCCGGCCTTGGCCAAACGAAACAGCGTCTCGCCCTCGCGCGGGAAGGCGTTCGACATGCCGGAGACCCAGCCCACGGCGCCCATGGCGATGCTCTCGACGATGACGTCGTCGAGGCCTGCGAACAGCACGAAGCGGTCGCCCACCATGTTCCTGGTGTCGATGAAGCGCCGCGTGTCTCCGGACGAATCCTTGAAGCAGACCACGGTCTCAACGTCGGCGAGCGTGGCGAGAATGTCCGGGGTGACGTCGTTCTTGTAGATCGGCGGATTGTTGTAGAGCATCACGGGCAGGTCGGTCGCGGAGGCTACGGCACGGAAATGCGCGGCGGTCTCGTGCGGCTTGGACGAATAGACCAGCGCGGGCATCACCATCACGCCGTCGCTGCCGACGCGCGCGGCTTCCTTTGCCGTCTCGACCGCAAACGCCGTGGTGAATTCGGCAATGCCGCACAATACGGGCACGCGGCCGGCGGCGACCGACTTCGCCGTCTCCATGATCGCGACCTTCTCCTTGCGCTCCAGCGAGGTGTTCTCGCCGACCGAGCCGCAGACGATCAGGCCCGAGACGCCGTCGCGGATCAGACCGTCCATGACCTTCGCGGTTGCATCGATGTCGAGCGAGAGATCGTCGTGGAATTGGGTGGTGACGGCCGGGAAGACGCCTTCCCAGGAAACGCGGCGGCTCATTGATTTGACTCCAAGTAAGATTGCCGGCGGGGGGCTGGATCCGCCGGGCGTGGTGAAGAGGATGGCGGGTGGGATCAGAGCGTCGCGCCGACCTTGCGCAGCTCGGCAAGAACCGGTGCCTTGGGCAGCCAGATCTTGTCGAACTCGGCAATGACGGCTTCGGTGTCGCCGGCCGGAACCTGGCGGATCGGAATCGGCGCGTTCTTGAAGTTCTCGATCAGCGCGGGCTCGTTGCCGGCGAGTTCGTCGATCTGCGCATCCAGCGTCGCCTTCACCGTCTTGGCGATCAGCTCGCGGTCCGCGGCGGGGAGCGACTGCCAGACCCGTCCGGAGACGACGGCCGCCATCGGCATGAAGACGGCGTTCATCTGCAGGATCACCTTCGACACCTTGTCGAAGCGTTGGTTCCAGGAGAATTCGAGATCGGCCTCGAGGCCGTCGACCTGTCCGTTGGCCATGGCATCGAATACCTGCGGCGTCGGGATCGGCGTCGGCGCTGCGCCGAGGGACGAGTAGAAGTCGCGATAGACCGGCGTCGGGTTGATGCGCAGCTTCATGCCCTTGATGTCGGCGAGCGTCGTCAAGTCCTTCGACGAGAACACCGCGCGCATGCCGGTGATGCCCCAGCCAAGCCCGATCGTTCCGGTTTCCTGCGGCAGCACGTCGAACAGTTTGACGGCCGCCGGATGCCTCACGAATTTCGCCACCGCCGGCGTCGAGCGCACGATGTAAGGCGCGTTGATCGCGGCGATGTGCGGCACGCGCGAGCCGAGCTCGGCGGCCTGGATGAAGCCCATGTCGAGCGCGCCGGACTGCAATTGCTGCATCATCGCGGGCTCGTTGCCGAGCTGGCCGGAGTGGAACACGGTCAGGGTCAGGCGGCCGTTCGTTGCAGCTTTGAGTTCGTCTCCGAATTTCAACGCGGCCTTGTTCCAGGAATGGCCGTTCGGCGTGATCAGGCCGAGGCGGAATTCCTTGGCCTGGGCGAGCGCCAGCGAGGGCGCAAACACCGATGTGGCGGCACTGGCGGCGAGAAAGCGGCGGCGTGTAAGCGGCATGGTCGGGCTTCCTTTTGAACGGGCCTATTTGATGAGGATCAGCGAGAGCGACGGGTAGAGCGAGAGCAGCACGAGGAGGACGCAGGAGATGACGAAGAAGGGCAGCGTCACCATGAACATCTTGCCGGGCTTGGCGCCGGTGACGGCGGCCGCGACGAAGAAGCAGAGCCCGACCGGCGGCGACAGCAGGCCGAGCACGAGATTGATCACCACCACGACGCCGAAATGCCGGGGATCGATGTGATAGACCTCGGTTGCAACAGGCAGCAGGATCGGCACCGTCATGATCAGGCCGGGAATGCCGTCGATGACCGTGCCGATCACCAGCAGGATCACGTTGCAGATCTGCATGAAGCTGACCGGGTCCTTGGCCGCCGTCTGGATCCAGGCCGCCGTCTCTTGCGGCACCTTGCCGAAGATCAGGACCCATGAGAACACGGCGGCGGCCGCGACCAGGAACAGCACGATCGCCGAATAGATCGCGCTGCGCAGCATCATCTGCGGCAGCTGCGCGAACTCGAACTCCCTGGTCCAGTATTTTCCGACGAGTGCGGCAGCCACCGCGCCGACCGCGGCGGACTCCGTCGCATTGGCGAGGCCGCTCAGAATCGTGCCGACGATCACGACCGGGATCAGCAGCGTCGGCGACGTCCGCAGGATCGTCATGACGCGCTGGCGCGGCGTCTGATAATCCGCGCGCGGATAATTGTAGACATAGCCCATCAGGGCAATGACGAGGCAGAACATCACGGTGAGGATGACGCCCGGCACGATGCCGGCGATCAGCATGTCGCTGACCGAGACCTGCGCGAGCACGCTGTAGACCACGAACATCACCGAGGGCGGGATGATCGGTCCGAGCATGCCGCCATAGGCGGTCAGGCCCGCCGCAAACGTCTTGTCGTAACCCTTCTTCTCCATCTCCGGCACCATGATCTGGGCCATGATCGCGACCTGCGCGGTCGCCGATCCCAGGATCGAGGAGATGAACATGTTGGCGAGGATGTTGACGTAGGCGAGCCCGCCTTTGAGCGAGCCGACGAAGGCCATCGCCATGTCGACGATGCGCCTCGTGATGCCGCCGCCGTTCATGATCTCGCCGATCAGAATGAAGAGGGGAATCGCGATCAGGCCGTAGCTGTCGACGCCGCCGAACAGCTGAAGCGGATAGGACTGGAACAGCACGGGATTGCCGGATGCCGCGATGTAGACGAGGCCGGCGAGGCACAGGCAGAGGCCGATCGGCACGCCGACCAGCATGAAAACCATAAAAGCGGCTGACGTGATCATCAGTTGACCCCGTCGAGCTCGGAGAGCTGGAAGCCCTTTGGCGGCACGCGCGGCACCAGCCCCAGATCTTCCAGCAAATTGGCGAGGCCGTGAACGGTCATCGAGACCGCGAAGATCGGCAGCGTCAGGTAGAGCACCCAGGTCGGCCAGTTCAGCGTCTGGGTGTGCTCGGTGTAGAGGAAGTTGAAGGTTTCGGCCGCGAGCTTGCGCCCGTCGAAGCCGGCGCGGGCGAGGCCAACCGGATCCATCCAGAGCACACAGGTGACGATCAGGGCGGCGCCGAACACGACCACGAGGCCGGTCGAGATCACCTTCGCGATCTTCTGGTGCTGCGGCGAAAGACGTTCCGTCAGCATGGTCACCGCGAAGTCGAGCCGCAGCCGCGTCATCGCGGAGGCGCCCATGAAGGTCAGCCAGACCACGCAATAGACAGCGGATTCGTCGATCCAGTAGATCGGAAAGCGCGCGTAGCGGGTGACGACGTTCACCAGGATCAGGCCGGTCAGCACGTACATCAGGCCCATCAGCGCAAGGCGCTCCACGGCGAGCAGGGCGCTGGAGGCGCGAATGACCATCCGTCGAACGCTGAACGCGCGGTTGGCCGGGATCGTCTGCTCGATCATGAAAGAGGCCCCACACCCCGAAAATTGTCGTGCTATCGACAAATGTATAATTTATACAATTTGGGTGTCAAACGGAGATTGGGGTCATTTCTGCGGCAGGCCGCGCTTTTGCTGGGCACGCTGCTTTGCGGGGCACCCGGCTTTTGCTGGAGCGCCCGACATGCAAGAGAGAGACCGCTTCGGCCGGACGAGTCGGGAAGGACAACAGAAGGTCAGATGAAACAGCCTCTGAAGCATCGCACCCTGTCGGCCGCGATCGTCGACCAGCTCAGGCAGGCGATTCTCGACGGTACTTATCCGGCCGGATCACAGTTGCGGCAGGATGCGCTTGGCGAGGCCTATGGCGTCAGCCGCATTCCGGTCCGCGAGGCGCTATTTCAGCTCGAGGCCGAAGGCCTCGTGCGGATCGTGCCGCAGAAGGGTGCCATCGTCTCGGAGCTGTCGCTGGACGAGATCAACGACGTGTTCGATCTGCGCTGCATCCTGGAGCCGCGGCTGCTGGCGCAGTCGGCGCCGCGTTTCAGCGCTGACGATTTCGACGGGCTCGACGACATCCACAAGCGCTTCGAGAAGGCGATCAAGGCGAAGAACGTCAGCGAATGGGGACAGCTCAACGCCGACTTCCACATGGCGCTTTACGTTCACGCCCCGCAGCCGCGCACGCGGGCGATCGTGCTGTCGCTGCTCCAGACCAGCGACCGCTACACTCGGCTGCAGCTCTCCAACACCAAAGCGATGGGGACGGCCGAAAAGGAGCACGCCCATATGATCGCGCTCTGCCGCGCACAGAAGGTCGAGGAAGCCTGCCGCTTCCTGGAGCGGCACATCGAAGCCGTGCGCAAAGATCTATTGCAGGTGGTGGCCGGCAGCGTGGTCGCGCCGAAGGTGCGACGGAAAGAGCAGTCGTAGGGTAGGCAAAGGCGCATAGCGCCGTGCCCACCATCTCTCCGTGACCGCAATCGCGAATGGTGGGCACGCTTCGCTTTGCCCACTTGCCGTTACCTGCTCCCGTCCGGCCCCATCACCAGATCCGGCAGCCCGGTCGAAATCGCCGGGAAGAAGCACAGCAGCAGCACTGCCAGCATCATCAGCAGCACGAACGGCAGCGTGCCCCAGATCACCTCGCGCAAGGGGATGTCCGGCGCGACGTTGCGGATGACGAAGATGTTGAGGCCGACGGGCGGATGGATCAGCCCCATCTCCATCACGATGGTCATGACCACGCCGAACCAGATGATGTCGAAGTTCGCGGCACGCAGTGGCGGCAGGATAATCGGCGCCGTCATCAGGATGATCGAGACCGGCGGCAGGAAGAAGCCGAGCACGACCACCATGACGAGGATCGCGAACAGCAGCTCCCAGCGCGGCAGGTGCATCGCGACGATGGATTCGGCGACCGATTGCGAGATGTGCAGATAGCTCATCACGTAGGAATAGAGCAGCGACATGCCGATGATCATCATCAGCATGGTCGATTCCCGGATCGTCGACTTCATGATCGGCGCGAGGTCGCTCGGCCGCCACACGCTGTAGATCGCCGCGATCAGCGCCAGTGCCAGCAGGCCGCCGAGGCCGGCGGTCTCTGACGGCGTGGCGTACCCGCCATAGAGCGCAATCATGACGCCGGTGAGCAGCAGCACGAACGGGATCACGCGCGGCAGCACGCTGAAGCGTTCGGCGAGCGTGTATTCGTCGCGGGCGAGGATCGCTGCTTCCGGGCCGCCGTTCTTGTAGATCGCTTCTGCGGCGGCATATTCCTGGCGGAAGCGGATCACGGCGTAGGCGCCGAACAGCGAGACCAGCAGCAGGCCGGGGCCGATGCCGGCGAGGAACAGCCGTCCGAGCGATTTTTCGGCTGCGACCGCGAACAGGATCATGGTGATCGAGGGCGGCAGCAGGATGCCGAGCGTGCCGCCGGCGGCGATGATGCCCGCGGCAAAGCCGCCGGAATAGCCGCGCTTGCGCATCTCGGGAATGCCGGCCGAGCCGATCGCCGAGCAGGTCGCAGGCGAGGAGCCCGCCATCGCCGCGAACAGCGCGCAGGCGAACACGTTGGCAACGCCGAGCCCGCCGGGAACGCGATGCAGCCAGGCATGCAGGGCCGAATAGAGATCTTGGCCGGCGCGCGACTTGCCGATCGCGGCGCCCTTCAGGATGAAGAGCGGGATCGACAACAGCGTGATCGAGGCCATTTCCTCGTAGACGTTTTGCGTCACCGTATCGAGGGACGCCGCCGGCATGTAGATGCCCATGAACACGACCGCGACCGCGCCGAGCGCGAACGCAATGGGCATGCCCGAGAACATCACGAGCAGCGTCGCAACACCGTAGGCAACGCCGATACCGAACACGCTCATGGACGCTTGGCTCCGGTAAACGGCAGCGCAAGCTGCACGAGGATCTGGATGCAGAGCAGGCTCATGCCGAATGCCATCAGCGAATAGGGAATGGCGAGCGGCGGCGACCACATCGAGTTCGAGACCTGGCCGTCGACATAGGCCTCGTGGGCCAGTGTCCAGGACTTCCAGGTGAAGAAGGCGCAGAACAGAAACGTGGCGGCATCGACCAGCCAGAGCCTGATCCGGTTCGCGAGCGGCGAGAGCAGGCCGACAAAAGCCTCGATGCCGATATGGCCGCGGTTCTGCTGCACATAGGCGGCCGTCATGAAGGTCGCGCCGACCAGCAGGAACACGGCGGCCTCGTCCTGCCAGTAATTGGCGGCCTTGAACAGCGCGCGGCTGAGCACGCTGTAGCTCAGGATGGCGCAGGCCGCGACCAGGGCGATCGCGGCGAACACGACGATGATGCTGTTGAGGATGGCGAGACCACGATCGATCGCTGCCGCAAGGCCTGTCCTTGCGTCAGCGCTGGTTTGATCGTCACGATCCGGAAGCGGACCGTGGCTCATGCGGCGACGTCGGTGGCGAGCTTGAGCAGGTTCGCCGAGGTCGCGGTCTTGGCGCTGTAGTCCTTCCAGGCGGTGTCGCGGGCGATGTCACGCCACTTGCCGACGGTCGCGGCGTCGAGCACCGAGACCTTGGCGCCGGCCTTCTCGTAGACCTTGGCGACCTCGACGTCGTCGTCCTGCGCGCCCTTGCGGCCAAAGGCCTCGAGCTCGGTGCCGACCGCGAGCAGGATGTCCTGCTGGTTCTTCGGCAGCTTGTCGAAGATCGCCTTCGACATCATCAGCGGCTCGAGCATGAACCAGTAGGAGGCGCCTGCGCCCGAGGTCAGGGACTTGGCGACCTCTTCCAGACGGAACGAGATCAGGCTGGTCGAGGAGGTGATGCCGGCATCGCAGGCGCCGGTCTGCATCGCCGCGTAGATTTCGTTCGAGGGGACCGACAGCACCGAGGCGCCGGCGGTCTGGAGCACCATGTCCATCTCGCGCGAGCCGCCGCGCACCTTCAGGCCCTTGGCGTCTTCCGGCGCGACGATCGGCTTGGAGCGGCTGGCGACGCCGCCGGCCTGCCAGACCCAGGAGAGCAGGATGATGCCCTTGTCGGCGAGGAAGTCGGTCAGCGCCTTGCCGACCGGCTCCTTCTTCCAGCGCAGGCCCTGGTCGTAG
Source organism: Bradyrhizobium sp. 25ACV (assembly GCF_054863005.1). Classification (NCBI taxonomy): domain Bacteria; kingdom Pseudomonadati; phylum Pseudomonadota; class Alphaproteobacteria; order Hyphomicrobiales; family Nitrobacteraceae; genus Bradyrhizobium; species Bradyrhizobium sp. 25ACV. The sequence continues at coordinate 67,719 of NZ_JAVAYO010000018.1, read as the reverse complement.
GTGGTCACGAGGCCGGGCATCAGGCCGATATTGGTCTCCGGCAGCTCACCTCCGGCGTACGGCATCGGATAGAGGCTGATGTCGAGCGCGCCCTTGCGCATCGCGGAGAACTGCGCGTTGGTCTTGATCAGCGAGGAATTCGGATAGATCTCCGCGGCAATGTCACCGTTGCTGCGCTTACTGACTTCGGCGGCGAACATGCGGCAGAGGCGGTCGCGGAAATCGCCCTTGTCGATGGTGCCACCCGGGAATTGGTGCGAGATCTTCAGCGTGGTCGCGGCATGCGCGGTGCCAATGCCGAAGCGGAGAATGGCGGGTGCGGCGGCGGCTGTCGCGATCAGATGGCGGCGCGTGAGCATGGTGTAATCCCCTTGAACGTTTCTTTGAACGGTTCTTGTTGGTGTGATTTGGGCGGGTCATGTGACCGGCACGTAGGCCCATCCTAGCCGGTCTTTCACCCGATATTCTCTCATCTGATAGTTCGAGACCGAATGCCGCGGCAAGGGGGTGACCGTGCTGCGCTGCACACATCCTCTTCCCGCCGCAGGCCCTGGCCTCCTTCGAACGGCGGATCGCAGCAGGCTCGTCAAAAATTTATCTCGCGGCGGGGTAACAATGTGGGGCGTCCATCCGTCGAGATTGAATAGCGGCGTCCGTCGCTGACAAACACCATCTCGAAGGGAAGATGATCCATGACCATTCGCACCCGTATCGTGCTCGGCGTCTCTGCTGCCGCTCTCTCGCTCGGCCTCGCGCTCGCGCCGGCCGCCTTCGCTCAGGACAAGATGGGCAAGGATGACGGCATGATGAAAAAGGACACGATGTCCAAGGACGGCATGATGAAGAAGGACACCATGTCCAAGGACGACGGCATGAAGAAGGATCACATGTCGAAGGACGGGATGAAGAAGGACGACGGGATGATGAAGAAGAACTGATCTTCGACTGTCGTCCGCCGCAGACGGACGTGCGTCGAAAATCCAGGGGCGGTCACGTGGACCGCCCCGGATAGTCAGTTCAAATTCAGTTGAACGCGACCGGGATTGCTACTTGCGCTTGGCCTTGCGGGCGGCGTAGCGGGCGTCGCGCTTGGCCTTCTGCTCGGCCTCGACTTCAGCCTGCTTGGCGACCGCCTCCTCCGCCTCGCGGGCGATCCGGGCTGCCTCCGCGGCTGCGGCTTCTTCCGCGATACGCTTCTGCTCGGCCTTTTCGGCCTCGCGCGCTGCCTTTGTCTCGGCGCGCTTGGCCGCGAGGGCCTCGCGCTCGGCGCGTCTTGCCGCGACCGCCGGATCGTCGTGACCGGGCTGCGACTTGAATTTGTTCAAAAGATTTTTGCGTGCTTCCTGCGCCGCCTTTTGTCGGTCGGAGAAGCCTGGTTCCCTGAATCCACTCATCGAACGAACCTTGTCTTCCTCACTTTCAGCCCTACATCACTGCGTGTTGGTACGTCGGCTGGGCATAGCGGGCGCCACGCGACGCAGAAGCGTGTACATCGGCGCGCGTCGCGAAGCCACCCATAATCGCAGCCGATCAGGTAGACGAAAAATCGCCGCCCCGACGATCTCGTAGCCCGGAAAAACTGCCGAATTGTGATGTCCCAGGGCGACGCCTAGCGTCCGCCCCGATACGAGACGGAGCACGGGCATGACGATCTTCCGCTTCCGCCAGAAGGCGCTGGCAATCGCCTTGGCCCTTATTGCCGTGGCCGGCGCCGCGCTGCTGCTCGCTCGTCCCCAGCCCATCGAGAGCGCCGTCCTGGGTGCCGACTGGGAATGCACCCAGACCGCGTTCGTGCTGACGACCTGTGCACCGCGGCTCCAGCAGGCGATCCCGGCGGTCGAAACCTCGCGCAAGGATGCGATCCGGGCGACCCGAGGCTGAACCTGACGAGCTGGACCGATCGGAATGTGACGGGACGTCGCAGAGGTGGTAAGCCGGCGCCCGCACGGTAGGTAGCCATGTCCACGTCCAAGCTCGAGTCCAAGCCCCAACCGGGCGAGAAGCCGAAATCCCAGCCGAAGCCTCAATCCGGCGATAACCGCCGCGGCGCGATCGCCGGCTTGATCATCGCGATCCTGATCCTCGGTATCGGCTGGTGGCTCGCGCGGGACCTTACCGCGGCCAGCAAGATGCAGGACTGCCTGATGTCCGGGCGGAGCAATTGCAACGTGATCGAGCCGGCCCGCTAGAAGCATTCCAGCGCGGCCCGTCGAGCCGAAAAATTGCCGTGATCTTAATCATTTGTAACGCGACTTAGCCGAACAAAGCAGGTCAGCTATGTCAGCCGGCATCAAGCCGAGCGCGATCCGAATCGTCTATCGCGCCAGGCACCACGGCATTCGAGAGAGTAGGGGTCAAGCACGCATGAGTGCGTCCAGCCGCATGAAGATCATCATTCCCTTGGTTTCGGCCATGTCGTTGCTCGCGCTTTCGGCGCAGGCCCAGGACGCCGGGCCGTCGAGGGACGCCAGGCCACCAAGGGACGCCGGTCAACCTCCGGCCCGTCCGGGCGCAGGGGCACCGCCTGCGGACAGTCAGAACATACGCAGGGGCCCCCCGCCGCAGCAGGCGGCCAGGCCCGCGCCGCAGCCCGGTGGCCAGCCCCATGCGGGTCCCGGTCCGCACGGCGCCGGCGGCCCGCCGCCAGGACGTTATGTCGCCCGTGGTCCCGCTCCGACGCGCGACTGGGGCGGACATGCCTATCGTGGCAATCGCTCCTGGGACGGCGGGCGCTGGCGCCACGAAGTCCACAACGGCCGCTCCGGCTGGTGGTGGGATGTTGGCGGCGTCTGGTATTATTATCCGCAGCGGATGGCCGGCCCGCCGGCCTACATCTCCGAGGAGTATTACGACGACGTCCCGGTGGCCTATGCCCCGCCGCCGCCTCCGGTCGCCTATGCACCGCCACCTCCGCCGCCGGCTGATCCCGGCGCGAGCGCGCTTGGCGGCGCCATCGTCGGCGGCGTGCTGGGCGGACTGATCTCGGGTAACGCCACAGGGGCCGCCGCGGGCGCGGTTCTCGGCGGCGCGACCGGAGCCATCGCCGGTGCCACCGCCGCATCCCAGCCCGGCTACTACTGGGCGCAGGGCAATTGCTACTATCGCTATCCGGACGGGCAGTACGTGCCGACCGACCCGCGAGCGTGCCGCTAAGGCACTGGTCGCATCCTCATCTGAAAGAGGCGGGCGAAAGCCCGCCTCTTTTTGTTCTGGTGCCGTCAACCGAATGTCTCGATGCGTATCTCGGCGCGACGTTCGGCGGCGCACAACAATTGCCTCAAAATAGCACTGGCTCCCGGTGCCGCTTCACGCGATTCTCAAAAGAAAAAACGTTGAGAAAACGATTCGCGGGGACGTGGGACATGCTCGATGCAATCCAGATCAGCTTGGCGCTTTGGGCCATGATCGTTTGCGGCGGGATCAAGCTGGGGCAGGTGGTGCACTGCCTGTTCTAGCGCACGATCGCGGCCGCGAGCCTTGCTCGCCAGCGCGACGGATCGTCCTGCGTCACACCAGCCAGTTGAAGAACGCAATTGCGCCCCAGACCAGACCGGCGATCCAGGCCAGCATCACGATGCCGATGGTCCCGAGATAGGCGATGCCGAGCAGGTCGGTCCTTTGTCGTTGCGTCGGGACGTTGGCCGGAGCTGCTGCTTCTTGTGTCGTGACGGGAAATACCATCGATGCCTCCGCATGCTGCTGGAGCGTCGAAACATGGTTTAACCGAGATGCAGGTCGCGGACTGTGACACAATTCACAGATCGCCTGGATGAAGCCCAGCCAAATGGCTTCGCAATCAGCGCATGCATGCAGAGAGGCAATCGTGCCGGGGCGTTTGTTCTCAGTCCAGAGACGCGGACTTACCCCGCAATCATACGGACGAAATTGCCATGGGCTTGTCCAGATAGCCCGCTAGAGTCGGTCTCATGTGTACCAAGTACGACCCACAGCACGAAGCGGAGGCCGCGATGAAGCAGGCCGCGGCATCGGAAGGCGCCGACCGGCAACGGCTGATCCAGTTGGCGCTGGCCTGGCACGAGCTGGCCCGCGACCAGCGCGACGAGCGGACGGACTGAGGGCATTCGCAGCGGAATTTCGCGTCAGACGATGACAGGCCGAACTCGGTCAACCGGTTGATCTGCATGAGAAAGCCCCGTGCTCGGGGGACAAGCACGGGGCCCTTCAAAGCCGACCGGGGCTGGCAGGTCGGCACCACTTGATTTCAAGCCATCTAACGTGCCGGTCGTGATCTCGTTCCACGCCGCTGCTCATTTTGTTGTGCCGAGTTCGATACGCCTGGCGTTGCGCAAGGCGACCCGCCTCGCTCGCGCTCAAACAGGAACCTGCGTTCCCCGCCGACGTTGGCCGTCCATGACCGACCCCGAGTTACGCGCCCAGTCCTTCGACATTGCCTGGAAATATCTCGACCGATCCGGGCTGCTCACAGGCGAGCACGAGGATTCCGCCCGCTTCATCCTGAACAGGATCGATAGGTTGATGCTGCGAGGAGAGCGCCGCAGGCTGCTGTTGTCGAACGCTGCGATCGACGCCTACCTGCTGCGGCCGACGCTCGTGCCCATGGCTACGTGATCGATGGCTAGGTGATCGATCCGACGAAACGCGATGTTAAGAAAAGCGCAGCGCCGATTTTGCGATTACGATTCGTACTTTTGGAACGAAGCAGAGTTGGATCGTGAACAAACAAAAAGCCCCCGAAGGGGCTCAATGTTCAGGCGGCTTCCGTCTTCGGTACGGCGTCGGCATTCATTGAAAGCTTGACGACATCGCCTTCGACGGCACCGACATATTTCATGTCGATGTAGTGATGATGGTCCTTGTGACCTTCCGGGCTGTCCTTCCGCGTCAGCTTGATGCGATTGCCCTCGACGCGGTCGACGGTGCCGACATGTGCGCCGTCCTTGCCGACGATTTTCATGTGCTCTCTGATCTCAGACATGTTGTCCTCCTTGCGCCGTCTCAACGGCCAGGATCGATGTTCGTTGCAGCAGGCGTGCGTTGGACCCAAGGCGATTTCCGCACGTTGAGGTCCGATCGGATCTGCCCAAGACGCGCATGGAGACCATTCAGGCCTATCTGGAACGGAAGCACAGGGAACTCGGGCTGTTGAATGATTGCCTGAGCCATCCGCTCGATTTGACGCGTCCGCGATCGGTCGACGAGGTCGTCAGGTCGAAATTCCAGATCACTGCGGCGCTCAGGGCAGAGCACGAGCTGCACGGGTGGAAGGCAACGGAAACAGCCTGGTCGCACAGCGCCGATCCCGTCAGCGGGCCCTTCAAGTTCAGTTACGATTACCAGCGGGCCGATCTTACGGTGCGCGGTCCTTCCTTCTATGAGTTCGAATGCGGCGGCATGAGCGCGGCGATCTATACTGCCTCGGGCATGGCCGCGATCTCCGCCGTCCTGCTGGCCTCCGCGCAAATCGTCGAGAGGGCTGATTTGCTGGTGCTTCCCGGTTCCTATGGCGAGACGCTGGAACTGATCCGGAGCCTTGTTCCTCATTTGCGGCTCGTGGCTTTGAGGCCGCCGTTGGACGATGCGTTTGCTTCGGCGAATTCGCCGAAAATTCTGCTTTTGGATTCCTGCTCCCGCGCCGGCGCTTTTGAGGCGGCGATCCGAAGCGACGGCTCGGGTCTCGATCTCGCGATTTTCGATACGACATGCTTCGCGGGCAGCTCGGGCCGGATCCGGCGCGTCCTGGGCTGGGCCCGGCGATACGGAATTCCACTGGTGCTGGTGCGAAGCCACAACAAACTCGATTCGCTCGGGGCGGAATATGGCCGCCTCGGCTCGGCGGTTTTCGTGCAGGGGAATGATGACCAGCGGCGGGCAGGGCGCCCTGAATGGACACGTCTTGCGGCTGAAACGCGCAACGCGGTGCGATTGCTCGGCGGCGCGGCGTTGCCGGCGCACTTCCCGCCCTTTGTCGGCAGCGCGGCCTACTGGGCCCTCACGAAGCGGCGTGTCGCGGCGATCCTGCGCAACGGCCGAAGCATGGCCCGCCATTTTGCCGCAACACTCCCGGCGCTCTCTGCTGAACTCCATTTCGCCCACGGTCTCTACGTCACCTTGCGGGGCAGGCGCCCTCTCGACGAGGCGAGCGCGCGGCAGGCCGCCGAGGACATGAGCAACGAACTGCGCGCCGAGGGCCTCCCGATTCGCCATGCCGGCAGCTTCGGTTTCGACTTTGCCGCGACCGAGTGGTTTCACGACGCGACCACGGACCGATATAGTGTGCGGGTGGCGGTCTCGGATTTGCCGACGGAGGTCTGGGGCGATCTCACCGCGGCGATTGCGCGATGGTGGCAGGTTCGTCAGTCGACAGGTGGCGGAGGATGAATGTCGTCGCTTGCGCGGAAGAGGGCGCCTCGATCAGTCGACCGCCAGGCAGTGCTCCAAGGCCGGTTTTTCGTTGTTGTCGCGGCTGGGACGCGCCCACTCCTGAACGGCGAAGGAAAGGTGATGCTGGCCCATGGCAGCGCCAATGATCGATGCTTGAGCCACCTTGATGGGCCTGGTGACCACACTGGTGTTCACCACGCCTGCGTCGATTGCCAAAAACGACATCGCGACGATTGCCACCGCAGATGCGATAGCCATTCTCGTCCATTCGGCAGGAAGCATCGGAGTCCTTAACGCGGGCGCAATTCGCCCGCCGCTTACATAGGGCTGATCGGCACGGTTCAAAGGCCCGCGTATGGTTACCCACGCGTTCGTGAAGGGCGGTGGATTTAGAATGAGACTGGCGATCCCAGCAGGACTCGAACCTGCAACCCGCGGAGTAGAAATCCGCTACTCTATCCAGTTGAGCTATGGGACCGTCGCTACGCCAGCCTCCGTTGGGAGGCCGGCTGGTTCATCTACCATGCCAAATATGAAAAATATCGTCTTTCGCCAAGTCTGAACCGAACCCTTTTCCTCAGAGCCGCGACAAAGCGAGACGGTGGCATGTCAGGGTGCCGGGTTGAGCGGCAGCGGACTGGACGATGGATCACATCGCCGGGAATGCTGGGTCCGCTTCCGGGATGTGGCCGCCGGTCGACGGGTCGGGTATTGCTGCGCCATCAGGACGGCGTGTGCGGCGGTATCTTGATCGGTCTCCTCTGGGCTTGCCTTTCCATGGCGAATGCGACGATTTGCACCTTTGGTTCCATCGCCTTGAGTCCGTCACCTTTCCGCGCATTTCATGCTGCCTGCGGGCGGCTGTCCGCGATTTCCGGGAGTCCATCATGATCGGTCTTGTTCGCGCCGTCACAATCTGCGCCACGCTGGCGCTCGGCTTCAGCGCGGCACACGCTGCCGACAAGGCATTCAAGCGCGACGACCTCGCCGATTCCGCCATTAAGCTGGAGGCCCAGATCAAGAGCGAGGCGGGGCCGGTCGGCAAGACCAATGCGACGCTGAAAACGGACGCCGACGCCGCGTTCCGGCGCAATGATTATCGCACCGGCCTGTCCGTGCTCGGCCAGATCGCGGCGACCACGCCGGAAGACGCCGGCAACTGGTTGCGGCTCGCCAAGGTCATCTTCCAGATCTCGCCGAAGAGCTCGAGCGAGCAGACCTTCCTGCTGGAACGTGCCTCGACAGCGGCCTACATCGCCTACCTGCGCGCCGGCAATCCGGGCGAGGAGGCCGACGCGCTTGCGGTGCTCGGCAAGTCGCTGTCGGAGCGCAAGCTATGGCGGCCGGCGCTGGATTCGCTGCGGCTGTCGCTGGACATGCGCGAGGTCGCCGACGTCCGCGGCCAATATGAGAAGATGCGCGACGAGCACGGCTTCCGGCTGCTCGACTACACCGTGGACTCGGATTCGGCGAGCCCGCGCGCCTGCTTCCAGTTCTCCGAGGAATTGGCAAAGCGCACCGACTTCGCGCCGTACCTGGCGCTGGCGGGCCAGGACAAGCCGGCGCTCTCGGCCGAAGGCAAGCAGCTCTGTGTCGACGGGCTGAAGCACGGCGAGCGCTACAACATCAACTTACGCGCCGGCCTGCCGTCCACGGTGAAGGAGGGGCTGCCGAAATCGGCCGAGTTCAACGTGTATGTGCGCGACCGCAAGCCGTTCGTGCGCTTCACCAGCCGGGCCTATGTGCTGCCCCGGACGGGCCAGCGCGGCATTCCCGTGGTCAGCGTCAATACGCCCGCGGTCAACATCAACGTCTTCAGGATAGGCGACCGCAATCTGATCAACACGGTGGTCGACAGCGATTTCCAGAAGACGCTGTCGAAATACCAGCTCTCCGATCTCGGCGACGAGCGGGGCGTGAAGGTCTGGACCGGCGAGCTCGCAACCGCGATGACGCTGAACCAGGACGTCACCACGGCCTTTCCGGTTGACCAGGCACTCGGCGAGCTTCAGCCGGGCGTCTACGTGATGACGGCCGCCGCCAAGGGTCCGGGCTCGGACGACGATTACCAGCTCGCCACGCAATGGTTCATCGTCTCCGATCTCGGGGTAACAGCCTATTCGGGCAATGACGGTATCCATGTCTTCGTGAACTCGTTGGCCTCGACCGATCCGGTCGGCAAGGCCGAGGTGCGGCTGGTTGCCCGCAACAACGAGATCCTGGCGACCCGCAAGACCGACGACAGCGGCCATGTGCTGTTCGAGGCGGGCCTTGCGCGCGGCGAGGGCGGCTTGTCGCCGGCGATGCTGACGGTCACGGGTGAGAAGGCCGATTATGCCTTCCTCAGCCTGAAGTCCTCCGCCTTCGACCTGTCCGATCGCGGCGTCTCCGGCCGCGTGGTGCCCGCAGGCGCCGATGCCTTCGTCTATGCCGAGCGCGGCGTCTATCGCTCCAGCGAGACCGTCTATCTCACCGCGCTGTTGCGCGACGGGCAGGGCAATGCCGTCAGCGGCGGACCGCTGACGCTGGTGATCGAGCGCCCTGATGGCGTCGAATACCGACGTGCCGCGCTCGCCGACCAGGGCGCCGGCGGCCGTACGCTGTCCGTGCCGCTCAACTCGGCCGTTCCGACCGGGACGTGGCGGGTGCGCGCCTTCACCGACCCGAAAGGCTCCTCGGTCGGCGAGACCACTTTCATGGTCGAGGACTACGTTCCTGATCGGATCGAATTCGACTTGTCCGCCAAGGATAAGCTGATCAAAGCTAACGCTCCAGTGGAGCTTAAGGCGGACGGCCATTTTCTCTATGGCGCGCCCGCGTCCGGCCTGCAGCTCGAAGGCGACATGCTGGTCGCGCCTGCAAGCGAACGCCCAGGCTTTGCCGGTTACCAGTTCGGCGTTGCCGACGAGGAGACCAATTCGAACGAACGTACGCCGCTGGAGAACCTGCCCGAAGCCGACGCCAATGGCGTTGCGACCTTCCCGGTGACGCTGGACAAGCAGCCGACCTCGACCCGTCCGCAGGAGGCGCAGATCTTCGTCCGCATGGTCGAGACCGGCGGCCGCGCCGTCGAGCGCAAGATCGTGCTGCCGGTGGCGCCCGCGACCGCCCTGATCGGCGTCAAGCCGCTATTCGGTGATAAGAACGTCGCCGAGGGCGACAAGGCCGAGTTCGACGTCCTGTTCGTCTCGCCCGACGGCGAGAGGCTCCGCCGCGATGGCCTGCGCTACGAGCTCCTGAAGATGGAGTCGCGCTACCAATGGTACCGCCAGAACAATTACTGGGAGTACGAGCCGGTCAAGTCGACCTCGCGCGTTGCCGACGGTGACCTGTCCGTTTCGGCTGACAAGCCGGCGCGGATTTCGCTCAGCCCCCAACCCGGCCGCTACCGGCTCGATGTGAAGTCGAACGACGCCGATGGCCCGGTGACCTCGGTGCAGTTCGACGTCGGCTGGTATTCCGACGGCAGCGCCGACACGCCCGACCTCCTGGAGACCTCGATCGACAAGCCGCAATATTCCTCCGGCGACACCATGACGGTGTCGGTCAATGTCCGCAGTGCTGGCAAGCTCACCATCAACGTGCTCGGCGACCGCCTGCTGACGACGCAGACCATCGACGTCAAGGAAGGCACTGCCCAGGTGAAGCTCCCGGTCGGCAAGGACTGGGGCACCGGCGCTTACGTGGTGGCGACGCTGCGCCGTCCGCTCGATGCTGCTGCCCAGCGCATGCCGGGCCGGGCGATCGGCCTGAAATGGTTCGGCATCGACAAGCAGACCCGCACCCTGCAGGTGAAGCTGTCGCCGCCGGCACTGATCCGGCCCAACGCAACGTTGAAGATCCCGGTCAAGCTCGACGGGCTCAATCCGGGCGAGGACGCCAAGATCGTCATCGCCGCGGTCGATGTCGGCATCCTCAACCTCACCAATTACAAGCCGCCGGCGCCGGACGATTACTATCTCGGCCAGCGCCGCCTGAGCGCCGAGATCCGCGACCTCTACGGGCAGCTGATCGACGGCATGTCGGGCACGCGCGGCCAGATCAAGTCCGGTGGTGACGCCGGCGCTGGCGAACTGCAGGGCTCGCCGCCCGCGCAAAAGCCGCTGGCGCTCTATTCGGGCATCGTCACGGTTGGCTCCGATGGCAGTGCGGAAGTCAGCTTCGACATTCCGGAGTTCGCCGGCACCGCACGCGTGATGGCGGTGGCGTGGACCGCGACCAAGCTTGGCCGCGCCAACACCGACGTCGTGATCCGCGACCCCGTGGTGCTGACCACGACCCTGCCGCGCTTCCTGCTCAATGGCGACCACGGCACGGTCAACCTCGAGATCGACAATGTCGAGGGCCAGGCCGGCGACTACGTGATCAACGTGAAGACCGGCGGCCCGGTGAAGATGACGGGCAATCCCGCCACCTCGGTCAAGCTCGCCGCCAAGCAGCGCAACTCGTTCACGCTCGCGATCGACGCGACCGCGGCCGGGCAGGCGACGCTCGACGTTGACATCAAGGGACCGAACGGGCTGACGCTGGCGCGCCATTACGCGTTCGACGTCAAGGCGGCGACGCAGGTGCTGGCGCGGCGGTCAATCCGGACGCTGGCGAAGGGCGAGAGCCTGACGCTGACCTCGGACATGTTCTCCGACCTGGTGCCGGGTACCGGCAGCGTCTCGGTTTCGGCGAGCCTGTCGACCGCGCTCGATGCCGCCACGATCCTGAAAGCGCTCGACCGCTATCCCTATGGCTGCTCGGAACAGATCACGAGCCGCGCCATGCCGCTGCTCTACGTCAACGACCTCGCTGCCGGCGCGCATCTGGCCATGGACACCGAGGTCGACCAGCGCATCCGCGATGCGATCGAGCGGCTGTTGGCGCGCCAGGGTTCGAACGGCTCGTTCGGCCTGTGGTCGGCCGGCGGCGACGATGCCTGGTTAGATGCCTACGTGACGGACTTCCTGACCCGCGCCCGTGAGAAGGGTTTTGCGGTGCCGGACGTGCTGTTCAAGAACGCGCTCGACCGCATCCGCAACTCCGTCGTTAACGGCAACGAGCCGGAGAAGGATGGCGGGCGCGATCTCGCTTACGGCCTCTATGTGCTCGCCCGCAACGGCGCAGCGCCGATCGGCGATCTCCGCTATCTCGCCGACACCAAGCTCAGCAACCTCGCAACCCCGATCGCGAAGTCGCAGCTCGCAGCGGCGCTCGCTCTCGTCGGCGACCGCAACCGCGCCGAACGCGTGTACGGCGCCGCGCTCGACAGCCTCGCGCCGAAACCGGTGCTCGAGTTCGGCCGCACCGACTACGGCTCGCAGCTTCGCGATGCCGCAGCTTTGGTGTCGCTTGCCAGCGAAGGCAACGCACCGAAGGCGACGCTGACGCAGGCGGTGTCGCGGGTCGAGACCGCGCGCGGGCTGACGCCCTACACCTCCACGCAGGAGAATGCGTGGCTGGTGCTGGCGGCGCGCGCGCTGGCCAAGGAGAACCTGTCCATGGAAGTGGACGGCCAGCCGGTCAAGACCGCGCTCTATCGCAGCTACAAGGCTGCGACGCTGGAGGGCAAGCCACTGAAGATCACCAACACCGGCGATGCGCCGGTGCAGGCGGTGGTCTCGGTGTCGGGCTCGCCGGTGACGCCGGAGCCGGCAGCATCGAACGGCTTCAAGATCGAGCGCAACTACTTCACGCTCGACGGCAAGCCGGCCGATATCAGTAAGTTCAAGCAGAACCAGCGCTTCGCGGTGGTACTGAAGATCACCGAGGCCAAGCCTGAGTACGGCCACATCATGGTGTCCGACTATCTTCCGGCAGGCCTTGAGATCGACAACCCGAAGCTGGTCTCGTCGGGCGACAGCGGCACGCTGGACTGGATCGAAGACGGCGAGGAGCCTGAGGACACCGAGTTCCGCGACGACCGCTTCACGGCGGCGGTCGATCGCGCCTCGGATTCGAAGTCGGTCTTCACCGTCGCCTATATCGTGCGCGTGGTCTCGCCCGGCAAATACGTGCTGCCGCAAGCCTATGTCGAGGACATGTACAATCCCTCGCGCTACGGCCGGACGGGCACGGGAACGGTCGAGGTGCGGGCGGCGAAGTGAGTGCTGATTGAATGAGCGCAGCGGAGCCACATACTCAGTCGTCATGCCCGGGCAAAAGCGCGAAGCGCGTCTTCGCGCAAATGTCCCGGGCATCCATGAACTGTGGCGCGGCGGGCAAGAACGTGGATGGCCTGGACAAGCCCGGCCATGACGCAGCAAGGGGCCGCGGCCTTCGTATCCTCACCGTCCTCGCACTCTCTTTCATCCTCGCCATCGTCGGCTTCGTGACCTGGGTCTACTCGCTCGGCCCGCTTCCGCTCGACGAGGCCCGGCACGTCTCCACCACCATCGTCGACCGCAACGGCAAGCTGCTGCGGGCCTACGCCATGGCCGACGGCCGCTGGCGGTTGCCGGTCGATGCCAAATCCAGCGTCGACCCGACCTATCTGAAGCTGCTGTTCGCCTATGAGGACCAGCGCTTCTACGCCCACAACGGGCTCGACCCGCTCGCACTCGGGCGCGCCGCGCTGCAACTTGCGACGCGCGGCCACATCGTCTCTGGCGGCTCGACCATCAGCATGCAGCTGGCGCGGCTGATGGAGCCGCGGCGGCAGCGCTCGCTCTATGCCAAGCTGCGGCAGATGGTGCGCGCGATCGAGATCGAGCGCAGCATGAGCAAGGAGCAGATCCTCGACCTCTATCTCGCGCTGGCGCCTTATGGCGGCAATCTCGAGGGCATCCGCGCCGCCTCGATCGGCTATCTCGGCAAGGAGCCGAAGCGGTTGTCGCTGGCCGAAGCCGCGCTGCTGGTCGCGCTGCCGCAGTCGCCGGAGACGCGCCGCCTCGATCGCCATCCGGAGGCCGCGCGCAAGGCGCGCGATCGCGTGCTCGACCGCATGGTCGAGGAGCATGTGGTCAGCGTGGACGACGCAAGGCAGGCCAAGGCCGTGCCCGTGCCAAAGCTGCGCAAGCCGATGCCGATCCTGGCGCCGCATGCCTCCGATACCGCGCTGTCGACGGTCAAGGATACGCCGGTCATCAAGCTGACGCTGGATGCGAATTTGCAGAAGGTGCTGGAGCCGCTGGCGCGCGACCGCGCCGTTGCGCTCGGGCCGAATATCTCGGTCGGCATCATCGTGGTCGACAACGAGAGCGGCGACGTGCTGGCCCGCGTCGGTTCAGCCGATTACTTCGACGAGAGCCGGGCAGGGCAGGTCGACATGACCCGCGCGATCCGCTCGCCGGGATCGACGCTAAAACCCTTCATCTACGGGCTCGCCTTCGAGGACGGTTTCGTCCATCCGGAGAGCCTGATCGACGACCGGCCGGTTCGCTTCGGCTCCTACGCGCCGGAAAATTTCGACATGACCTTCCAGGGCACGGTGCCCGTGAGGAAGGCGCTGCAACTCTCGCTGAACGTGCCGGCGATCGTGCTGCTTGACCGCGTCGGATCGAGCCGGCTGGCGTCGCGGCTGCGGCAGGCCGGCGGCAATCTGGTTCTGCCCAAGGACGAAGCGCCGGGGCTCGCCATGGGGCTCGGCGGCGTCGGCGTGACGCTGCAGGATCTTGCCCAGCTCTACACGGGCTTTGCCCGCCTCGGCACCACCAAGCCGCTGCGCGAGGTGATGGCTGACAAGGACGACCGCGAGTCACTCAGGCTGCTGGATCCCGTCGCGGCCTGGCAGGTCGGCAACGTGCTGCTGGGAACGCCGCCGCCGGAGAACGCCGCTCACAACCGCATCGCCTTCAAGACCGGCACCTCCTACGGCTATCGCGACGCCTGGTCGGTCGGGTTCGACGGCCGGATGACCATCGGCGTCTGGGTCGGCCGGCCCGATGGTGCGCCGGTTCCCGGCCTGATCGGGCGCGTCGCCGCCGCGCCCATCCTGTTCGACGCCTTCGCCCGTACCGGCAAAACTCTGGCCGCGCTGCCGAAGCCGCCAAGGGGAACCCTGGTTGCCAGCAACGCCAAGCTGCCGTTGCCGCTGAAGCGGTTCCGGCCGGTGGGGGAACTGGTGCGGACCGGCCGTGAGCAGGCACTGCACATCCAGTTTCCGCTGAACGGCTCACGGATCGATGTCGATCGCTCCGGGGGGCAGGAGAGCGCCGCGATGCCGGTCAAGGTCGCTGGCGGCGTGCTGCCCATGACCGTCATGGTTAACGGTACGGCGCTCGGTGAGATCGACGGCCGCCGCCAGCGCCTGATCGATCCGCCCGGTCCGGGCTTTGCGCGGCTCACCGTGATCGACGCCACGGGCGCCGCGGACACAGTCGTCATTCGAATTCAATGACCCTGCCTCAAGCGGTTGTGGCGATGGCGGTTTCAGCGTAAGCGGAACCAATGGCCGAGACCTATCCTACACCCCGTTTTGGAGCTCCCCGCGAGCCGAAATCGCCCGCGAATCCGGGCAGCGGGCTCGTGCGCATGCTCGATGTCGTCACGGCCAGCCATGCCCGCGCCGTCGCCTTCCTGCTCGTGTGCGCGCTGCTGTTGTTCCTGCCGGGCTTCTTCACGATCCCGCCGATCGATCGCGACGAGGCACGGTTCGCCCAGGCCACCAAGCAAATGGTCGAGAGCGGCGACTATGTCGACATCCGCTTTCAGGAGGACGTCCGCTACAAGAAGCCGGTCGGCATCTACTGGTTGCAATCGGCGACGGTCGAAGCCGCCTCGATGCTCAAGCTGCCGAAGGCCGAATTGCGGATCTGGGTCTACCGGCTGCCGTCGCTGTTCGGGGCGATCGGTGCGGTGCTCATGACCTATTGGGCGGCGCTCGGCTTCGTCACGCGGCGTGCCGCAGTGCTGGCGGCGCTGATGATGTGCGCTTCGGTGCTGCTCGGCGTCGAGGCGCGGCTGGCCAAGACCGACGCGATGCTGCTGTTCTGCGTGACCGCCGCGATGGGGGCGATGGCGCGCGCCTATCTGTCCTGGCAGCGCGCCGAGGACGAGACGCATCCGCCCTGGAGCTGGCCCGCGATCTTCTGGACCGCGCTTGCGGTGGGCATCCTGATCAAGGGTCCGCTGATCCTGATGTTCGCGGCGCTGACCATCGTCGCGCTCGCGATCCAGGACCGCGATGCCTCCTGGCTGTGGAAGCTGCGCCCGGTCTGGGGCCTGATGTGGATGCTGGTGCTGGTGCTGCCCTGGTTCGTCGCGATCTTCTGGCGCGCGGGCGATGCCTTCTTTGCCGATTCCGTCGGCGGCGACATGCTGAGCAAGATCGGCGCCCAGGAATCCCATGGGGCGCCGCCCGGACTTTACCTGGCGCTGTTCTGGATCACGTTCTGGCCGGGCGCACCGCTCGCGGCGATGGCGGCGCCTGCGGTGTGGCGTGCGCGGCGCGAACCCGGCGCGCAGTTTCTGCTGGCCTGGCTGATCCCGTCCTGGATCGTGTTCGAGGCGGTGCTGACCAAGCTGCCGCATTACGTGCTGCCGCTGTATCCGGCGATCGCCATTCTCACCGCCGGCGCGGTGGAACGGCGCGTGCTGTCGCGCTCCTGGCTGATGCGCGGTTCGGCCTGGTGGTTCGCGATCCCCGCGGCCGCCTCGATCATCGCGGTGGTCGGCGCGGTGATGCTGACGCGGCAGCCGGCTTTTGTGGCCTGGCCGTTCATCGCGGCATCGTTGATCTTCGGCCTGTTCGCCTGGTGGCTGTACGACAACAACCGCGCCGAGCGCTCGCTGCTCAACGCGCTGGTCGCGGCCCTGATGCTGGCGGTGGTGGTGTATGGCATCGTGCTGCCGTCGCTGACGCCACTGTTTCCGAGCATCGAGATCGCGCGCGCGCTCCGCAACGTCACCTGCGTCGGGCCGAAGGCGGCGGCTGCCGGCTATCACGAGCCGAGCCTCGTCTTCCTGACGGGCACCCAGACCCTGCTCACGGACGGGTCGGGCGCGGCCGACTTCCTGAGGCAGGGGAGCTGCCGCTTTGCGCTGATCGAGCAGCGTTCGGAGCGGAGCTTCGTGCAGCGCGCCGAGGCGATCGGGCTGCGCTACAAGGTGGGTACCCGCATCGACGGCTATAATTTCTCGCAAGGCCGCGCGATCTCGATCTCGATCTTCCGCTCGGAAGGCACCGAATAGGATGCCTGTTACGACCAGCCCCGCGCCCCGTCCGGGCTATCCCGCGCAATTGCTCGCCGTGTCCCGGCGCGCGCTGGCGCAGCTCGTCCGCACGCCCTCGCATTCGCGCCGCGCAGAGGCCGCGCGAAAACTGGCGCGGCATTCGCTGTGGCTCAGCGCGGCGGGCGCGGCCCTGATCATTGCGCTGATGCTCGCGTTCGACCAGACCGAGATCCAGCTGATGCCGGCGCGCGGCACGCCAAGCCTGTGGCCGATCCGCATCCTCACCGATTTCGGCAAGGACGAGTATCTGCTCTCGGTGCTCGGGGGCTTGCTGGTGGTGTTGGCGTTCGTTGCGGCCGGGCTTCACGGCACAAGCCGCGCGCTGCTCCTCGGTCTCGGCACACGGCTGCAGTTTGTGTTTCTGTCGATTGCCGTGTCGGCATTCGTTGCCGAGGTCCTGAAATATATCATCGGCCGCGGACGTCCGTTTGTCGGCGGCAAGGCCAATCCGTTCAACTTCGTGCCGTTCGAGGGGACGGGGGCTTATGCCAGTCTGCCGTCGGGCCATGCCGTGGCCGCGTTCGCCCTGGCGTTTGCGGTATCGGCATTGTGGCCACGCCTGCGCGTGTTCATGTTCACATACGCAATCGTGATCCTGTTGACGCGGCTGGTGCTGGTCGCCCATCACCCGAGCGACGTCGTGGCCGGCGCCCTGGTCGGCACGGTCGGCGCCATGGCGGTCCGCTATTGGTTCGCGGCCCGGCGTCTGGGCTTTGCTATCCGCGCCGACGGCACCATCGTGCCTCTCCCGGGGGCAGTTTCGGGCCATCTCAAAAGGGTTGCCCGCGGGGCATCCGCCCCATAAAAGCGGCTGCCTGCCGGGACCGCCGGTTCCCAGGGGTCCCAGGCCCACTTCCAACCACGAGCCGCCTTTGTCGACGTCCCAGCCCTCGGTTTCCATCGTCGTTCCCGTGCGCAACGAAGCCGACAACATCGCGCCGCTGATCGCGGAGATCGGCGCGGCGCTCGATGGCCGCTGGGCCTATGAGATCATCTACGTCAACGACGGCTCGACCGACGCGACCGGCGAACGGCTCGCGGCGATCATGGCGCAGCGGAGCAATCTGCGCCAACTGCGCCATGCCAGATCAGGCGGCCAGTCCGCGGCCGTGCGCAGCGGCGTGCGCGCGGCGCGCGGCGCGATCGTGGCGACGCTCGATGGCGACGGCCAAAACAATCCGGCCTTCCTGCCCGACCTGATCGCGGCGGTCCAGAAGGGAGCAGGGCGCGTCGGCCTCGCCGCGGGGCAGCGCGTCGGACGCAAGGATACCGGCTTCAAGAAATTCCAGTCGCGCGTGGCCAACGGCGTCCGCAACTCCATCCTGAAGGACGGCACGCGGGATACCGGCTGCGGGCTGAAGGCATTCCGGCGCGAGGTCTTCCTGATGATGCCCTATTTCGACGGGCTGCATCGCTTCCTGCCGGCGCTGGTCCGGCGCGAAGGCTACGACATCGCCTATGTCGACGTGATCGACCGGCCGCGCCATTCCGGCGTGTCCAACTACGGCTTCTTCGACCGGCTGTGGATCGGCATCATGGATCTCGCCGGCGTGTGGTGGCTAATCCGCCGCAAGAAGCCGACACCAGATGTGACTGAGGTGAACGCATGATCATTCAATACGGTCAGGCGCTGAGCAACTATCTCTACGACGTCTTCGTCGCCAAGTTCGATTTCTGGCTGGCGTTCGGCCTTGTCGCGCAGCTGTTCTTCACCGCGCGCTTCCTGGTGCAGTGGATCGCCAGCGAGCGCGCCGGCAACAGCGTGGTGCCGATGGCGTTCTGGTTCTGCTCGATGGGCGGCGGGCTGATGACGCTGGTCTATGGCTTCGTGAAGCGCGAGCCGGTCATCATCCTCGGACAATCGCTCGCGACCATCATCTATATCCGCAACATCATGCTGATCATCAAGAACCGCGGCCGCGCCTCGAAGACGCTCGATCGCTGAGCCCAGGTTTTATCGCGGCAACGCCGACGCCGCGCCTGAGGCTGGCAGCGCCGCTGTCTCCGCCTCGGTCCTGCGATAGGGCACGCCGGCCGCGTCGAGCACCGGGTAGGCGACCGAGCAGATGTGCGAGTGGATGCGCCTGAGATCGCGCAGCACGTCCAGATGCAGCGAGGTCGTTTCTATGGTTTCGGGGCGGCCCTCGCGCAGGCGGTCGAGGTGGCGCTCGACTGCGGCAAGCTCGGTGTTGCGCAGTGCAGTTTTCTCCACCAGCAGCTTGCGCGCCTCGTTGGCGTCGCCGGACATGAAGACGCCGAAGGCAATCCGCAGCGAGTCCATGGTGCGCTTGTGGAAGGCGGCGAGCTCGTCGGCGCCTTCCGCCGAGAACTGGAAGCGCCGCTTGATCTTCTTGGTGGCGAGCTCGCTCAGGCTCTTGTCGATGATGTCGCCGATATGTTCGAGGTTGATGGCGAAGGAGATGATCTCCATCGCACGCCGTCCTTCGCTCTCGTCGAGGCTGCCCCGCATCAGCTTGGTCACGTAGAGCTTGATGGCCTCGTCGAGACCGTCGACGAAATTGTCCATCTTGGAGACCTGGTCGACCAGCGCACGGTCGCCGGTCATCATCGCAGCCATCACCTTGCGCAGCATGACCTCGACGAGGTCGCCCATCCGCAACGTCTCGCGGGCGGCGTCGGCGAGCGCCAGCGACGGCGTCTCCAGCGCGGTCTCGTCGAGATAGCGCGGCCGGGCTGGGTCGGCCTCCTGCACGCGATCCGGCAGGAGGCGGGTGAGTAGGCGCGACATGGTGTCGAGCAGGCCGATGAAGACGACGGCCGTGCCGACATTGAAGGCGATGTGGAAAGCCGCCGTCATCTTGGCCAGATCGGGCTGCCAGGCGTGGATGTGCTCGGCGATCGTGCCGAGGAAGGGCAGGACGAGCGCAATCCCGACGACGCGGTTGACGAGATTGCCGACCGGCAGACGGTAGCTCGCGGGATCGTCACGCCTGGCGCCCTCGAACACGGGATTGATGGCACTGCCGAGATTAGCCCCGAGCACCAGCGCCAGCGCCGCGTAGGGCGTGATGAACTGCGAATAGGCCAGCGACATGATCAGCAGCACGCTGGCGACGCTCGAATGCACGGCCCAGGTGACGAGGGCGGCGATGACGATGCACAATATGGGGTCGCCCGTGATGGCCGACATCACGATGCGGACGCCCGGTGCGTTCTCCGCCGGCGCCAGCGTGTCAAGCAGGATGTGCAGCGAGAGCAGCATCAGGCCGAGGCCGATGCAGACGCGGCCGATATCCTTGATCCGCGATCGCGGGCCGGAGCGGAAGGCGACGAGGCCGAGCACGAACAGGACCGGCGCGACGGCTGCGATGTTGAACGACAGCACCTGCACGATCAGCGTCGTGCCGACATTGGCCCCGAGCATGATGGCGAGCGCAGCGGCGAGGCTGACGAGCCCCTCGGCTGCGAACGAGCTCGTGATCAGGGCGGTCGCGGTGCTGCTCTGGAGTAGCGCGGTTAGGCCGAGGCCGGCGGCGAAGGCGCTGGCACGGTTGCTCAGCGCCTTGCCGAGCAAGCGCCTCAGGTCCGGGCCGAAGGCGCGCAGGATCCCGCTGTGGACCATATGCAGGCCCCACAGCAACAGCGCAACGCCGCCCATCAGATCGAGCAGAACCAACGTTCCCATGCTCCGTGTCCGGATTGGAGTCGATTGGTGAGGCTAGCGCCAAATGCTTGAGGTTCAAACCTTTTGTTGGCGCGTCGGCGTTAACGTTTACGCCAGCCGCACGTTCCCGCGGCGCATTGAGCGTCCGCCGCGGCGCGCGTTGGCGCATCCGCAGTCGAGATGCCTTGTGAGTAGGCTCATATTGCCGCCTTGAGGGCAGCGAAGCCGCGGTCGAGATCGGCCTTGAGGTCGTCGACGCTCTCCAGTCCAATATGCAGGCGCAGCGTCGGGCCGCCCGGCGACCACTTGGTCGCGGTGCGATAGGCATCGCAATCGAAGGGGATCGCAAGGCTCTCGAAGCCTCCCCATGAAAAGCCCATGCCGAACAGTTTGAGCGTGTTGAGCATGGTGTCGACGGCCTTCTGCGGGGCCGGCTTCAGCACGATGCTGAACAGGCCGGAGGCGCCGGTGAAGTCCCGCTTCCAGATCGCGTGACCGGGATCGGTCTCCAAGCCGGGATGCAGCACGCGCGCGACCTCGGGCCGGCTAGCCAGCCAGCGCGCCATGTCGAGCCCGGAACGATGATGCTGCGCCAGCCGCACCGACAGCGTGCGCAGGCCGCGCAGCGCCAGGAAGACGTCGTCGGGTCCGGCGCAGACGCCGAGCAGGCGGATGCCTTCCGCGATCTGCGGCCAGGCCTTGGCGTTGGCCGAGATCGTGCCGAACATGATGTCGGAATGGCCGCCGATATATTTGGTCGCGGCCTGCATGCTGATGTCGACGCCCTGTTCGAGCGAGCGGTGATAGAGCGGCGTCGCCCAGGTGTTGTCGTCGATGACGAGCGCGCCGCGCCCATGCGCGACCTCGGCGATGGCGCGAATGTCCGGCATCTCGAACGACTGCGAGCCCGGCGCCTCCACCAGCACGGCCCGGGTGTTGGGCTTGAACAGCTTATCGATGCCGGCGCCGATCATCGGATCGAAATAGGTGGTCTCGACGCCAAAGCGGGTGAGCAGGCCGTTGCAGAAATTGCGCGAGGGTCGATAGACGTTGTCGCAGACCAGGAGATTGTCGCCGGCCTTGAGCACCGAGAGCAGGGTGGTCGAGATCGCCGACAGCCCCGACGGGACGATGCCGACGCCGGCGCATTGCGGTCCCTCCAGCGCCATCAGCGTTTCCTGGAACGCCTTGGTGGTGGGGGAACCGTGGCGGCCATAGGTGAACTCGCCGCGATGCGCGTGCAGGTCCTCGGCGGTCGGGTAGAGCACGGTCGAGCCGTGAAAGACGGGCGGATTGACGAACCCCTTCTGCGCCTTGGTGTCGCGGCCGGAGGTGACCAGCCGGGTCTCGGCATGCTGCTCTTGGGGGTGCGAGGAATCCATGCGTCTGCTTTCAAAACCGCGTTTCCGCTCGGGCTTGGCGCCTGACGGGCTGGCCGAAAGGCCGCTGTCGTTAATAACAGAACACAGAAGAGTCCCGTCAACCCCTTGACCCGGCACGCCAGTCGTTCTGTGATGCGCAGGTGCTATTCAGTCGCCGCATGTTGAGGGGCCTGCCGCGACCTTCGATCCATCGTCTGACCGGACCTTGCGCCACAGCCATATCGGCGGGCGCCTGCGGCGGGGATTAAGGTATGGCCTCCCGGGATCGGCGGGTGTTCGGCAAGGTTTTCCAGCATGACTCTTGCAGGGCTGGCCTTGATACGCCTGGCCCTGGCAGCGATGATCCTGAGACAACGTTCCTTGAGACGACTTTGAAAGGCCCAAAGCCCATGAAACGCGTAACCCTGGCTCTCACTCTTGCTCTCGCCGCCTGCCTCTCCGCCCAGGCCGCCGATGCGCAAACGCTCAAGACGGTCAAGGACCGGGGCATGCTGTCCTGCGGCGTCAGCCAGGGCCTGCCGGGATTCTCCTCGCCCGACGACAAGGGCAACTGGACCGGCCTCGACGTCGACGTCTGCAAGGCGATCGCCGGGGCGATCTTCAACGATGCGACCAAGGTCAAGTACGTGCCGCTGTCCGCCAAGGACCGTTTCACCGCGCTGCAATCCGGCGAAATCGACGTGCTTTCGCGCAACACCACCTGGACCATCTCGCGTGATACCTCGCTCGGCGCCAATTTTACCGGCGTGACCTATTATGACGGGCAGGGCTTCATGGTGAAGAAGTCGCTCAAGGTGAATTCGGCACTCGAGCTCAACAGCGCCTCGGTCTGCGTGCAGACCGGCACCACCACCGAGCAGAATCTGGCCGACTACTTCAAGGCCAACAACATGAAGTACGAGGTGATCGCATTCGGCACCAACGACGAAACGGTCAAGGCCTATGAGGCCGGACGCTGCGACGTCTTCACCACCGATCAGTCGGGCTTGTACGCCAATCGCCTGAAGCTTGCCAATCCCAACGACCACATGGTGCTTCCCGAGATCATCTCGAAGGAGCCGCTCGGCCCCATGGTGCGCCACGGCGACGATCAGTGGTTCGACATCGTGAAGTGGACCCTGTTCGCGATGGTCACCGCCGAAGAGCTTGGCGTGAGCTCGAAGAACGTCGACGAGAAAGCGAAGCTGGAAAATCCCGAGTTGAAGCGCGTCCTCGGCACCGACGGCAATTTTGGCGAACAGCTCGGCCTGACCAAGGACTGGGTGGTGCGGATCGTGAAGGCGGTCGGCAATTACGGCGAGGTGTTCGATCGCAATGTCGGCGCAGGCTCGCCGCTCGGTATCAATCGTGGCCTTAACAATCTCTGGAACAAGGGCGGTCTTCAGTACGCGCCGCCGATCCGCTGATCATCCTGATCCGCTGGCAGCGGCATGAGCACCGAGGCCCGAAAACCGCCACCCCAGATCGCGCTGAAGATCAGGCGCGTTCTGGGTGGCAAGGCAGGCTGGAACGGCGTTGCCGTCCAGTTTGCCTTCGCGGCGATCCTGGGCTGGATCGGCTATGAGATCGTCTCCAATGCCCGCGCCAACCTCGAAAACCAGCACATCGCCGCCGGCTTCGGCTTCCTCAGGAATAATGCCGGCTTCGACGTCAACCAGACCCTGATCTCCTATACCGGTTCGGACACCTTCCTGCGCGTGTTCGTGGTCGGGCTCCTGAACACGCTTGTGGTCTCGGTGGTGGGCATCGTCTTCGCCACCTTGATCGGCTTCATCGTCGCGCTGTGCCGGCTGTCGCCCAATTGGCTGTTGTCGCGCGTCGGCGAGATCTATGTCGAGATCATCCGCAACCTGCCGCTGCTGTTCCAGATCCTGTTCTGGTACCTCGCGGTGCTCGCTGCCTTGCCCAATCCGCGGCAGAGCATCTCGCTGCTCGGCGTTGCCTTCATCAGCAATCGCGGCCTCGTCATTCCAAGCCCGGTCGGCGGGAGCGGCCTGGAGCCGTTCCTGGCGATGCTGGCGCTCGGTATCGTCGCGTCACTGGTCTTGCGCTTCTATGCGCGGCGCGCACTGTTTCAGGAAGGGCGGATGATCCGGATCTGGCCCGCTGTGCTGGGCCTGCTGTTTGGGCTGCCGCTCGCCACGATGCTGGTATCAGGTTTGCCCTTCACCTTCGAGCTGCCGCAGCTGAAGGGCTTCAACTTCGCCGGCGGCTCGCGGATCATCCCGGAATTCGTGGCGCTGACGCTGGCGCTGTCGACCTATACCGCCGCCTTCATCGCCGAGATCGTGCGCGCCGGAATCCTGTCCGTCCACAAGGGGCAGATGGAGGCGGGGGCCTCGCTCGGCCTCAGCCGCGGCACCACGCTCCGGCTGATCGTCGTGCCGCAGGCCATGCGCGTGATCGTGCCGCCGCTGACCAACCAGTACCTCAATCTCACCAAGAACTCGTCGCTGGCGGTCGCGATCGGCTACCCCGACCTCGTCTCGGTGTTCGCCGGCACGTCGCTGAGCCAGACCGGGCAGGCGATCGAGATCATCGCGATGACCATGGGCATCTATCTCCTGATCTCGCTGCTCACCAGCGCGGTCATGAGCGTCTACGGGTGGCGCGTCAGCCGGAGTCTGGGCGCATGAGCGATATTGCCTCGAGCAGCTTCGTCCGCCGGGACCTGCTCACCGAGCGTCCCGCACCGATGAAGACCACGGGCTTTGTCGGGCTGATGCGTACGCGCCTGTTCAACTCGCCGACCAACATCCTGCTCACGATCGTGGGCGCCTTGCTGTTGTGGTTCACCATCATTCCCTCGGTCAGGTTCCTGATGGTGGATGCGGTCTGGAGCGGCAAGGACCGCACAGCATGCCTCGCGGAGAACGCTGGCTTTGCGGTCGGCGCCTGCTGGCCCTACATCCAGGCCAAGCTGCCGCAATTGATCTACGGTTTTTATCCCGAGGCCGAGCGCTGGCGGGTCAACCTCACCTTCATCCTTGCGGTGGCCCTGCTGGTGCCGCTGCTCGTGCCACGTCTGCCGGCGAAGGGGCTCAACGCCAGTCTGTTCTTCTTCGCATTTCCGGTGGTCGCGTTCTTTCTGCTGCAGGGCGGCGGCATCAAGGGCTTCGGCCTCAGCTGGACCGCCGGCCTGCTGGAATTGTTCGACGACAGCATCATCGGCGCCGGGCAGGCCGTGCTCGGTCTCAGTAAGACATCCGCCGCCGCGCCGTTGTTGTGGTTGGTCGGGAATTTCATCGTGCTGGTCGGCACGGCGATCTCCTGGTTGATCCTCCCGCTGACCTGGCTGCGCGATCAGATCCAGGGAGCGGGCCAGTCGGTCTGGGCCGATTTCGCCGTGACGACCGCAGTCGTGTCGTTGATCGCCTTCGGTCTCGGCGGCGGCTTGCGCACGGGTTGGCGCGCTCTGGCCTCGAGCATCGCTGCCTTCGCCGCCATCGCTGTCGTCATCAAGCTGATGGGGCTCGATCGCGGTGGACTCCCGGTCGTGACGACGAATTTGTGGGGCGGCCTCCTGGTGACGCTGGTGGTCTCCGTCACCGGCATCGTCACCTCGCTGCCGATCGGCATCGCGCTGGCGCTCGGCCGCCGCTCCTCCATTCCGCTGATCCGGATCTTCTCGATCGCCTTCATCGAGTTCTGGCGCGGCGTGCCGCTGATCACCGTGCTGTTCTTCGCCACCTACATGCTGCCGCTGTTCCTGCCCGGCAATTTCACCGTCGACGGTCTCGTCCGCGCGCTGATCGGGATCGCGCTGTTCACGGGCGCCTATCAGGCCGAGAACGTCCGCGGCGGGCTCGCTGCGATCCCACGCGGGCAGGGTGAGGCCGCCGCCGCCCTGGGTCTGTCCTGGTGGAAGACGACCTCGCTGATCGTGCTCCCGCAGGGGCTGCGTCACGTCATTCCGAACCTCGTCAACAGCTTCATCTCGCTGTTCAAGGACACCTCGCTGGTCTCGATCGTGGCGCTGTTCGACCTGTTGGGCTCGCTCAGGGCCTCGTTCTCGGACCCGAAATGGTCGACGCCCTCGACCGCGTTCACCGGCTTCGCCTTCGCCGGGATCATCTACTTCATCTTCTGCTTTGGAATGTCGCGCTACTCGCTGTTCGTCGAGCACCGCCTCAACGCCCACCGTCGCAACTGATCGAGGTCACCATGTCCGACCCCATCGTCAAGATTTCCGGCCTCAACAAATGGTACGGCGACTTTCACGTGCTGCGCGACATCGACCTCGCGGTCGCGAAGGGAGAGCGCATCGTGATCTGCGGGCCCTCGGGCTCCGGCAAGTCGACCCTGATCCGCTGCATCAACGCGCTTGAGGAATTCCAGGAAGGCGAGATCGTCGTCGACGGCATCGCGCTCGGGCCCAACCTCAAGCACATCGACGCGGTGCGCCGCGAGGTCGGCATGGTGTTCCAGAGCTTCAACCTGTTTCCGCATCTGACCGTGCTGGAGAACTGCACGCTGGCGCCGATCTGGGTGCGCAACATCCCGAAGAAGGACGCCGAGATCAACGCGATGAAGTTCCTGGAGCGGGTCAAGATCCCGCATCAGGCCAACAAGTTTCCGGGGCAGATGTCCGGCGGCCAGCAGCAGCGCGTCGCGATCGCGCGGGCCCTGACCATGAACCCGAAGGTCATGCTGTTCGACGAGCCGACCTCGGCGCTCGACCCGGAGATGGTCAAGGAGGTGCTCGACACCATGGTGGACCTTGCCGAGGAAGGCATGACCATGCTGGTCGTCACTCACGAAATGGGCTTTGCCCGCGAGGTCGCCAACCGCGTGGTGTTCATGGATGCCGGCCAGATCATCGAGGCCAACACGCCGAACGAGTTCTTTGCGGCGCCCCAGCACGCCCGCACAAAACTGTTCCTGAGCCAGATTCTGCGCTGAGCACCTGCCATCCGGAGACCTCGCCGGTCTGACCGGGCCGCCAGCCTGGCACCATCCGAATCAGCTGTGCCTCTTTCCGGGCCATCTTCCGGAGAGAGACCTTGCAGAGCAGTGTCGGCGCGCGCGCATTCCAGAATGCGCGATTGCACAAGAAGTTGAGGAAGCAGGCGGACGCCGTCATGTCGCTCGCGGTCGAGGCTCTCCGGCAGGGCCGATTTGCTGAGGCCGAGACGCTCTGCCGCGGGATTGTGGAGGAGGTTCCGGATCATTTCCACGCCACGCACCTGCTCGGCCTGCGCGCCTATGAGGGCGGGCGGCTGGAGGAGGCGCAACGGCTGTTCGAACGCGCGATTGCGCTCGATCCGCGCTCCCCCGATGCCCATGGCAATCTCGGCGCCGTGTATTTCGATCTCCAGAGATTCCAGGACGCGCGCGCATGCCAGGAGAAGGCCCTTGCGCTGAAGCCGAATTGTCCGATCACCCTGACCAATCTCGGCAATACGCTCCTCAACGTCGGCCTCGGAGAACAGGCGATCGGGCTGCACGAACGCGCGATCAGGCTGCGGCCCGACTACGCCGATGCATTTTGCAACCGCGGCATGGCGGAGCTGATGATCGGCCGGTCCGAGCGCGCCAAGGAGAGTTTCGATCGCGCCCTGTCGTTTCAGCCGCGTCATGGGGAAGCGATCGCCGGCAAGGGCATGGTGTGCATCGAGCTCCGGCATTTTGAGGAGGCGGAAGCCGCCCTCGCGGCAGGGCTCGCGATCAAGCCGGGTTCACCGCGGATTCTGGCGCAGCGCGGACGGCTCAACTTCGACCTGCACCGGCTGGAGCAGGCGGCAGCGGACTTCGATGCGGCGCTGGCGCAATCGCCGCGGCTCGAGCTCGCACTGCGTGGCAAGGCGCAAGTCAACCTGCTGCTGGGGAATACGACGCAGGCGATTGCGGCCGTCAAGACCCTGCTTGAGGACAATCCGCGGTCCGATTATGCAATCGTCCTTCTCGGGGCCTGCTACGCGAACCAGGGAGACGTCGCGACCGCGCTCGAGCACCTCGACGCGGCGCTCGAGATCACGCCGGATTATGCGGATGCGATCGCCCGCAAGATCTTCATCCTGGATTATCTGCCCGAGGCGGATTTCGCGGTCCAGCAGGCGGCGCGAAAATCCTGGTGGGATGCGATCGGCACCAGATTGCCGCAACGGACGCTGCCGCCCCGGGAGCTCGATCCGGACAGGCGGATCGTCGTCGGCTATGTCGCCTCGGAATTCAGAAACCACTCGGCGGCGTTCGCGCTGTTGCCGGTGCTGCGCCATCATGATCACACGAGGTTCGAGATCGTCTGCTATTCCTGCTGGCCGCTGCAGGATGAGATCACCGAGAGATTCAAGCCTCTCGCGGACGTCTGGGTCGATGCCGCGCAGCTTTCGGACGACGAGCTCGCCGATCGCATCCAGTCGGACAAGATCGACATCCTGATCGACGTATCCGGGCATACGGCCGGCAACAGGCTCCCCGTATTTGCCCGCAAGCCGGCCCCGATCCAGGTCACGGGTTTCGGACACGCCACGGGCACGGGCCTTCAGACCATGGATTACGTGCTCGCCGATCCAATCTTCATTCCGCAATCGGCGCGCCATTTGCTGACTGAGAAGGTCCATGATCTGCCCTGCCTGATCACGATCGATCCCATCCTGGACGTGCCGCCCTCGGAGCTTCCCATGCTCCGGAACGGCCATGTGACCTTCGGCGTGTTCAACCGCATCTACAAGATCTCGGACGAGGCGATCCGGGTGTGGTCGGAAGTGATGCGTGAGGTGAGGGGGTCGAAGATCATCATCAAGCACGGGCTGCTCGACGATCCCTTGCTGCGCGACGGCTTGGTCGCGCGGTTCGTGGCCCAGGGCATTGCCGAAGAGAATATCACCTGCCTCGGCTCGACCACGCGCCACGAGCATCTGCTGGCCTTTGCACAAGTCGACATCTCCCTCGACACCTTCCCGCAAAATGGCGGCATCAGCACCTGGGAATCCCTCTATGCGGGCGTTCCGGTGGTCGCCAAGCTCGGCAACGGCTCTTCGTCGCGCGCCGGGGGCTCCATCGTGGCGGCCGTCGGCCTCGACGACTGGGTCGCCGAGGATGACGACGGCTACGCCGCGATCGCATGCAAATACGCGGCGCAGCCCGCTCATCTGGCGAAGCTGCGGGCGGAGCTGCCGGCTCGGATCGCAGCCTCGCCTGCCGGCAACGTCGAACTTTACACGCGTGAGGTCGAAGCGGCCTATCGCCGGTTCTGGCACGATCATTGTGCCGCGGCCTCGGAACGCGGCGAGGCGGCGTAGCCCGACCTTGCGTTGCCCCCGGGAAACCCCGGAGTCGCTATTGGTCTGGTCACCGGCGGGCCAGGGCAGCGAATCAGTTAGACTCCCCTGAGGGCATCCTCCGGAGAGACACCTTGCAGAACAGCGGCGGCGGCGCGCGCGCATTCCAGAATGCGCGATTGCAGAAGAAGTTGATGAAGCAGGCCGACGCCGTCATCGCCGCTGCGGCGAACGCCTATGGCCAGGGCCGCTATGCCGAGACCGAGGCGCTGTGCCGCGAGATCCTGAAAGCCCTTCCGGATCATGTCGACGCCATCCACCTGCTCGGCATGTGCGCCCACGACGGCCGGCGCTTCGAGGAGGCGCAACAGCTGCTGGAGCGCGTGATTGCGCTCGATCCACGCCTGCACGATGCCCATAACAACCTCGCTACCGTGCATTTCGACCTCGGCAATTACGAGGACGCGCGGCGGTGCCAGGAGAGGGCGATCGCGCTGAAGCCGAATTTCGCGGTGGCGCTGACCAATCTCGGCAACACGCTGATGCATATGGGGCTCTACGAGCAGGCGCTCGAAATGCACGAGCGCGCCATCAAGGTCAAACCGGATTATGCCGACGCGCTCTGCAATCGCGGCATGGTCGAGATCGTGCTTGGGCAGATCATGCGCGCCAAGGAGAGTTTCGATCGCGCCCTGCTATTTCAGCCGCGCCACGCGGAGGCCATCGTCGGCAGCGGCATGGTCAGCATGGAACTGCGGCACCACGAGGAGGCGGCAGCCAAGTTAGCCACGGCGCTCGCGATCAAGCCGGGCGCGCCGAGGATCCTGGCCCAGCGCGGGCGGCTCAGTTACGAGCTGCAGCGCCTCCACGAGGCGCTGGCGGATTTCGATGCGGCGCTTGCGATTTCGCCCAAGCTCGAACTGGCCCTTCGGGGTAAGGCGCAGGTCTGCCTCGTCATGGGAAAGACCGCGCAGGCGATGGCGGCCGCGATGACCTTGATCGAGCGCAACCCGCGCTCCGAGATGGGGTTGGCGCTGATGGGCTTCGCTTATTCGAACCAGGGAGAGATGGACGCTGCGATCGAATATCTCGATCGTGCGCTGGCGCTCCGACCGGACTATGGAGACGCGATCAGAGGCAAGATCTTCCTGCTGGACTACCTCGCGGATGCCGATTTCGCGGTCCAGCAGGCTGTGCGAAAGTCATGGTGGGATGCGATCGGCTCGAAGATTCCGCAAAGGACGCTGCCGAAGCGGCCGCTGGATCCGGACAAGCAGATCGTGGTCGGATATGTCGCGGCCGAATTCCGGCAACACTCGGCGGGGCTCACCCTGCTGCCGGTGTTGCGCCATCATGATCACGCCAAGTTCAAGATCATCTGCTACTACTCCTGGCCGGGAGCGGACGAGTACACCGCCATGTTCAAGCAAATGGCGGACGTTTGGGTCGACGCTTGGCAGATGTCGGACGACGAACTCGCCGATCGCATTCAGGCCGACAATGTCGACATCCTGATCGACGTTTCGGGCCACACGACCGGCAACCGGCTGCAATGCTTCGCGCGGAAGCCGGCTCCGATCCAGGCTACCGGCTTCGGACACGCGACGGGCACGGGCATGCAGACCATGGACTACGTGCTCGCGGATCCCATTTTTATTCCGCCATCGGCGCGGCATTTGTTTCCGGAAAAGATCTACGATCTGCCGTGCCTGATCACGATGGAGCCGGTCACCAATCTGCGGCCTTCCGAGCTGCCAATGCTCCGCAACGGCTACGTCACCTTCGGCGTGTTCAACCGCATCTACAAGATCTCGGATGATGCGATCCGTGTGTGGTCGCGCATCATGCGGGAGGTGCCGGGATCGAAGATCATCCTCAAGCATGGTTTGCTCGACGATGCCTTGCTGCGCGATAGCCTGATCGCACGCTTCATCGCGCAGGGCATTGCCGAGGAGGATATCACGTGCCTCGGCACCACCTCGCGCGACGATCACCTGATGGCTTTTGACAAGATCGATATTTCGCTCGACACGTTCCCGCAGAATGGCGGCATCAGCACCTGGGAATCCCTCTACAAGGGCGTTCCCGTCGTCGCCAAGCTTGGCATTGGGGCTTCTTCGCGTGCCGGCGCCTCCATCGTGGCCGCCGTCGGTCTCGGTGACTGGGTCGCCGGGGATGACGACGGCTATGTCGAGATCGCCCGCAAATTCGCCTCGCAGCCCGAGCATTTGGCGAAGTTGCGCGCGGGATTGCCGGCTCAGATCGCAGCCTCGCCCGCCGGTAATGTCGAGATGTACACGCGTGAGCTCGAAGCGGGTTATCGTCACTTCTGGCGCGACTATTGTGCCGCCGCCGCGGAGAGCGACGACGCTGCGATAATCGGGGCAGACGCACCGGGCGGTTCCTGAGCCGGATCCTGCAGCGAGCCCCGGAATAGCACGGAACGCGAATCAGTTAGACTCGCGGCAGGCCATCTTCCGGAGAGACACCTTGCAGAGCAGCGCCGGCGCGCGCGCATTCCAGAATGCGCGGTTGCAGAAGAAACTGAAGAAGCAGGCCGACGCGATCATCTCTGCCGCGGCGAGCGCCTATGGCCAGGGCAGATATGCGGAGACCGAGGCACTCTGCCGTCAGATCCTGCAGGTCGTTCCAGATCATTTCGACGCTGTGCATCTGCTCGGCCTGAGCGCGCAACACGGCGGGCGCCTGGAGGAGGCGCAACAGCTGCTCGAGCGCGCGATCGCGATCGATCCTCGCTCGCACGAGGCCCACAACAATCTCGCGGCTGTTCACCTGGCCCTTCAAAATTTTGAGGCCGCCCGTGCATCCCAGGAGAAGGCGATCGCGCTGAAGCCGAATTTTCTGCCGGCCCTGGTAGGCCTCGGCAATACCTCGCTCCAGATGAACCTGCCCGAACAGGCGATCGAACTGTACGATCGCGCCCTCAAGCTGAAGCCCGATTATGCCGATGCACTCTGCAATCGTGGTTTGGCCGAGCTGGCGCTGGGCCGGTTTGCCCCTGCCATGCAAAGCTTCGAGCGCGCGCTGCTGTTTCAGCCGCGCCATGTCGAGGCGCTCGTCGGCAAAGCCGTAGTCGGCCTCGAGCTCAAGCATTACGATGATGCGGAAGCTGCTCTCGCAGCGGCGCTCGTGATCAGGCCCGGTTCGGCGAAGATATTGGCGCAACGCGGGCGGCTCAATTACGAGCTGCAGCGTCTGGAACCGGCGGTTGCCGATTTCGATGCGGCGCTTGCGATTTCGCCCAAGCTCGAACTGGCTCTCCGGGGCAAGGCACAGGCCTGCCTCGTGATGGGAAAGACGGCGCAGGCGATGGCGGCCGCTGCGGCCTTGATCGAGCGAAATCCGCGCTCGGAGACGGGGCTGGCGCTGATGGGCTTTGCTCATTCGAACCAGGGAGACATGGACGCCGCTATCGCATATCTCAATCGCGCGCTGGCGATCCGGCCGGACTATGAGGATGCGATCCGGGGCAAGATCTTCTTGCAGGACTTCCGTGCTGAGGCCGATTTCGCGCTCCAGCAGGCGGTGCGACGGGATTGGTGGGACTTAATCGGCTCCAGGATACTGCGGCGGACTCTGCCGAAGCGACCGCTTGATCCGGACAAGCGGATTGTGGTCGGCTATGTCGCTACCGAATTCCGACAGCACTCGGCGGGGCTGACTTTGCTGCCGGTGCTGCGCCATCATGATCACACCAACTTCAAGATCATCTGCTATTCGTGCTCGCCGTCACGAGATGAGATGACCGCCAAATTCAAGTCGCTGGCGGACGTCTGGGTCGATGCATGGCAGCTTTCGGACGACGAGCTCGCCGATCGCATTCAGGCCGACAATGTCGATATTCTGATCGACGTTTCGGGCCACACGACCGGCAACAGGCTGCAGGTCTTCGCGCGGAAGCCGGCTCCAATACAGGCCACCGGATTCGGACACGCGACGGGCACGGGCATGCAGACCATGGACTATGTGCTCGCGGACCCCGTCTTCATTCCGCAATCGGCACGGCATATGCTGGCCGAAAAGGTCTTTGACCTGCCGTGTCTCAACACCATCGATCCGATCCTGGACGTGCCGCCTTCGGAGCTTCCCATGCTTCGCAACGGCCATGTCACTTTCGGCGTGTTCAACCGCGTCAACAAGATCTCGGACGAGGCGATCCGGGTGTGGTCGAAGGTGATGCGCGAGGTGATCGGATCGAAGATCATCGTCAAACATACGCTGCTTGACGATCCCATGGTGCGCGACGGCCTGCTTGCGCGGCTCGTGAACCAGGGCATCCCCGAACAGAACATCACCTGCCTGGGCTCGTCAGGGCGGGCGGATCATCTGCGGACCTTCGCGCAAGTCGATATTTCGCTCGATCCATTCCCGCAGAATGGCGGCATCAGCACCTGGGAATCCCTCTATGCGGGCGTTCCTGTCGTGGCCAAGCTCGGTCACGGCGCCTCGTCGCGCGCCGGCGGCGCCATCGTGGCGGCGGTCGGGCTTAACGACTGGGTCGCCGAGGATGACGAGGGCTATGTCGAGATCGCCCGCAGATTTGCGTCGCAGCCCGAGTATCTGGCGAAGTTGCGTGCGGGCCTGCCGGCTCGGATCGCGGCCTCGCCAGCTGGCAATGTCGAGATCTACACGCACAGGGTCGAGGAGGGCTATCGCCGGTTCTGGCGCGACTATTGCGCCGCTGCTGCGGAGCGCGGCGAGGTCGCGTAAACCGGCCGAACGGTGCTGACGTTGTGGACCCGCGTCCCCGACTCGAGGGGCGCGTGACGATCACACGAAGGGCGGCTTGATATTGCTGCGCTTCTCCAACCATTCCGGCACCGGCAGGTTCTTGGCGCGCATGAAGTCCGCGTTGAACAGCTTCGACTGATAGCGGCTGCCGGAATCGCACAGCACGGTGACGATGGTCTTGCCGGGCCCGAGCTGTTTGGCGAGGCGCATTGCGCCCACGATGTTGACACCGGTCGAGCCGCCGAGGCACAGGCCCTCGTGCTGCAGCAGCTCGTAGATCACGCCGACAGCTTCGGCATCGGGAATGAGATAGGCATCATCGACCTTCGCGGTCTCCACGATGGCGGTCGCCCGGTTGAGGCCGATGCCCTCGGTGATCGAGCCACCCGGCGTCGCCTTGGGATCGCCGGTCCTGAAGTATTCATACATGCCGGCGCCGTGCGGATCGGCGCATGCGATCCGCACGTTCTTGTTCTTCTCTTTCAAGTAACGGCTGATGCCGGCCAGCGTGCCCCCGCTGCCGACCGAGCAGACGAAGCCGTCGACCTTACCGCCGGTCTGCTCCCAGATTTCGGGGCCCGTGGACTCGTAATGCGCCTTGGCATTGTCGAGGTTGT
Source organism: Bradyrhizobium sp. 25ACV (assembly GCF_054863005.1). NCBI lineage: Bacteria > Pseudomonadati > Pseudomonadota > Alphaproteobacteria > Hyphomicrobiales > Nitrobacteraceae > Bradyrhizobium > Bradyrhizobium sp. 25ACV. Next base: position 33,599 of record NZ_JAVAYO010000018.1, on the reverse strand, counting down.
TCCACTGATCGGCGAACAACACGCCGTTCGGTTCGGTCTTGCGCAGCTCGTCAGCAAGACGGCGACCGACATGCTGGTAGTTGTTGGGATTGGCGTAGGGCAGGGCCGGCACCTCGATCAGCTCGGCCCCGCACAGCTTCAGGAAGTCCTTCTTCTCCTGGCTCTGCGTTTCCGGGATCACGATCAGGGTACGGTAGCCGCGCGCGCTCGCGACGACCGCAAGCCCGATGCCGGTATTGCCGGCGGTCGCTTCCACCACGAGACCGCCCGGCTTGAGCTCACCGCGCGTCTCGGCCTCCAGGATCATCCATTTGCCGGCGCGGTCCTTGACCGACTGGCCGGGATTCATGAACTCGGCCTTGCCAAGAATGGTGCAGCCGGTCAGTTCCGAGGCGCGCTTCAGCTTGATCAGCGGGGTGTTGCCGATGGCTTCGACAACGTCATTTCGAATGGTCATGTCAGGGAAATCGCTACCAAGGGGGTTGATCTGGTTGGCGAGAACGTAGTGCTTGGGAGGCCAAAGGGGAAGGCTTTTGCGCTGCGGCGAAACCGAGCGAAACCTCTGCTCAAACAGCAATATTCCCAAGAGGCGCGCCCGGCGACGATGCGCTCGGCCATAAGCCGGGATGTCGGTAGGAGGAAATCCCCGCGCTCCGTCCGGCCAGGGAAGATGACAGTCGTGACCAGCCAACTCGCGGCAAACTTTTTCCAAGGCCGAGGCTTCTCCGCCCGGATGGCCGAATCATATCGGCCCGAGGAACGGCTTTCTCTCCCGCGATTGACGGGCTTGTGAGATTACTCAGCCAGGGCGCGACTGAGGCGGGGCGTGGTCCGGTCGGATGGAAAGGCCCTGGTGCCGCTGTGGCAGCAATATCACATGAAATCTTGGTAAGCTTGATCGTGTATCCCAATGTTTCAGAATGAGAAAAATCCCTGCGAGACAGCCGTCTTTTGAATTTCGAGCGGTTCGCTTCCACTTCGTTGGCGTGGCCATCTCGCAACTGCGGGACTGTCCCGCAGTTCGGCGCCCGGCTAGTATGGTTTTCGAGGTTCCGCAGAAAGCATCGCCGCTGTGAACGAGTTGTCCAAAGCCCCCCGACTGTCCCGCCGCGAATCGGTTAATCCGGCTGCGCGGCGGTTCGATCTGCCCGGTGGGGGATGGATGTGACACAGGATGTTCCTGCGATCGCCGTGCGGCGGTCTGAAGGTTCTGCATCCCGGACGCTGCGCGCGACGCGCTGGATTGCGGTGTTGTGCCTCGCCGCCGGTTCGGGTGCTTGCGTGCTGACCCAGGATCTTCCCGATCCCGCCCTCGACGTTCCCACGCAGTACAAATATGCGGGCAAGGGTGATGCGCCGCCGTCACTGGATTGGTGGCGCGGCTTCCGCTCCGCGGAGCTGACGCAGCTGATGGAGGAGGCGCAGACCGTCAACCTCGACATCGCCGCCGCCGTTGCGCGCATCGTCCAGGCCGACGCCCAGGCGCGGCAGGCGGGTGCGGCGCTGCTGCCGAGCGTCTCGACAGGCGGATCGGAAACCTATTCGCGCACCTCGGGCTCGAGCGCGTCCGGCCTCTCCATCGGCGGCCGCGAGGTCGTCAATTATTCGGCTTCGCTGAGCGCGAGCTATCAGCTCGACTTCTGGGGCCAGAATCGCGATGCGCTGCAATCGGCGGAAGAGACCGCGAACGCCAATCGCTTTGACCGCGACACCGTCGCGCTGACGACGCTGGCGGCCGTTGCCAACGCCTATTTCCAGGTGCTGGCCTCGCAGGATCGTATCAGAACCTCACAGCGCAACATTGCGAGCGCGCAGCGCATCCTCGATGCGGTCAGGGAGCGGCGCAAGGCCGGCACCGGCACCGATCTCGACGTCGCCCAGCAGGAGAGCGTGCTTGCCAACCAGAAGGCCCTGGTGCCGCCGCTGCGCCAGACGCTGGACCAGAACGTCAACGCGCTCGCCGTGCTGGTTTCGCGCCCGCCGGAAAGCGTGCGCGTGCTTGGCGGCTCGCTGGACCGGATCGCGATCCCGCGCGTCACGCCCGGCCTGCCTTCGGAGCTGCTGACGCAGCGGCCCGACATCCGCCGGCAGGAGGCGCAGCTCGCCTCGGCGACGGCGAATATCGGCAATGCCCGTGCTCAGTTCTTTCCGACCATTCAGCTCACCGGCAATGGCGGCTATCAGAGCTCGGCCCTGGTCTCGCTGTTCCAGCCCCATGCGGCCTTTTTCCAGCTCGTCGGCAGCGCCACGCAGCCGATCTTCGACGGCGGCAAGATCCTCGGCAATTTCGAGTTCGCCAAGGCGCGGCAGGACGAAATGCTCCAGACCTACCGCAAGACCATCATCCAGTCTTTCGCGGACGTCGACAACGCACTGTTCTCGATCAAGCAGACCACGATCAAGCTGCAATTGCAGCGCGACGTCGTCGTCGCCTCGCGCCGCGCCTTCGATCTCTCCGAGCAGCAATTGCGCGCCGGCACCGCCGACATCGTGACCGTGCTCAACACTCAACTGACCCTGTTCCAGGCGGAAGACGCGCTGTCACAGGCGCAACTGGCCCGCTTGCTCGCCATCGTCAGCCTGTATCAGGCGCTCGGCGGCGGCTGGGAGCCGCGAATGGAGAAACCGGTCAATGCTCTTTAAGCCGGATACCAAGCAGGACGCGAAGGAGGGGACGGCGAAGAAGTCGCGCGGCCGCGGTTTCGTCATGACCCTGATCACGCTCGCGATCCTTGGCGGCCTCGGCTATCTCGGCTGGAACGCGATGCACCAGAAGCCGGCTGCCGACCGCAACGCGCGGCCGGACCTGCCGGTGCCCGTGCTGGCGGCGACGCCCCGCGTTCAGGACGTTCCGGTCTATCTCGACGGCGTCGGCGCGATCCGCGCGCTCAACACCGTGACCGTGCGCTCGCAGGTCGACGGCAAGCTGATTGCCGTGAATTTTACGGAAGGGCAGGACGTCAAGAAGGGCGACGTGCTCGGCGAGATCGATCCTGCGCTCTATCAGGCCACCTACGACCAGGCGGTCGCCAAGAAGGCGCAGGACCAGGCCCAGCTCGCCAACCAGCGCATCGACCTGACACGGTACGAGCAGCTCGCTGCCTCCAACGCCGGCTCCAAGCAGCAGGCCGACACCCAGCGCGCGCTGGTCGCGCAGACCGAGGCGCTGGTCAAGGCCGATCAGGCCGCGATCGACAACGCGGCGGCGACGCTGAGCTACACCAAGATCGTGGCGCCGCTCTCGGGGCGAGCCGGCCTGCGCCAGGTCGATCAGGGCAACATCATCCATGCCGCCGACACCACCGGCCTCGTGGTGATCACGCAATTGCAGCCGATCGCGGTGTGGTTCAGCCTGCCGCAGCAACAGATCATGCGCGTCAACGCCGCGGCGTCGAAGGGTTCGCTGGCGGTCGACGTGTTCGGCAATGACGGCGTCACCGTGATCGATACCGGCAAGCTCACCGGCATCGACAACCAGGTCGACCAGACCACCGGCACGCTCAAGCTCAAGGCGGAGTTTCCCAACGCCAATTACCAGCTCTGGCCGGGCCAGTTCGTCAATGTCCGTCTCAAGGTCGAGACGCTGACGCAGGCACTGGTGGTGCCGACCTCGGCCGTGCAGCGCGGCCCGATCGGGACGTTCAGCTATGTCATCGGCGAGGACAATATCGTCTCGGCCAAGCCCGTGACGGTGACCCAGCAGAACGAGCATGACGCCGTGATCGCCAGCGGCCTGTCAGCCACCGACCGGGTCGTCACCACGGGCTTTGCCAATCTGTCCGACGGCTCCAAGGTGACCATCGGCCGCGACGACCAGACCCCGTCGGCCGATCTCGCCCCGCGCAAGCGCTCGCGGGGGCCCGACGCCCAGAAGAAGGATGGTGCCAAGGAAGGGCAGAAGGAGCACCAGAAGGACGGACAGGGTAAGGACGGCGAGTTCCGCGCCAAGCGCAAGAGCAGCGAAGGCGACCAGAAGGGGCAGACCGGGCCGGCTCCGGGGCCGGGGGCATCGGGAAGTGGAGCCAAGCAGCCATGATCCCGACAACAGCCGCTTGAAGCGGCAGGCAGATCCCATGGGTGTCTCCGAACCCTTCATCCGCCGTCCCATCGCGACCTCGCTGCTCGGCATCGCGCTGCTGATCGGCGGGCTGCTGGGCTATTTCGCGCTGCCGGTCTCGGCGCTGCCGCAGGTCGATTTCCCGACCGTGCAGGTGACCACGCAGCTTCCGGGCGCGAGCCCCGACGTGATCGCCTCGCTGATCACGGCGCCCTTGGAGCGGCAACTCGGCCAGATCCCGTCGCTGTCCGCGATGAACTCGACGAGCTCGTTCGGCGTCAGCCAGATCTCGTTGCAGTTCGATCTCAACCGCGACATCGACGGCGCGACCCAGGACGTGCAGGCTGCGATCAACGCCGCGGCGGGCGTGCTGCCCAAGACGCTGCCGTATCCGCCGACCTACGCCAAGGTGAACCCGGCGGACGCGCCGGTGATGACGCTGGCGCTGCGTTCCGACACGATCTCGCTGCGGGCGATGAGCGACATTGCCGACACGCTTCTGGCGCAACGGCTGAGCCAGATTTCCGGCGTCGGGCGCGTTTCGGTGCTCGGCGGGCTGAAGCCCGCCGTGCGCATCCAGGCCGATCTGGCGCGGCTTGCCGCCTATGGCATCGCCATGGAAGATCTGCGCACCGCAATCGCCAATGCCAACGTCTCCGGGCCGAAAGGCTCGCTCGACGGTGCGCAGCAATCTTACATCATCGCGGCCAACGACCAGATCGCCGCCGCTGACGCCTACAAACCCGTCATCATCGCCTACCGCAACGGCTCGCCGGTCACCATCGCCGACGTCGCGCAGATCGTCGATGGCCTCGAGAACGATCGCACCGGCGGCTGGTACCAGGGCACGCCCGCCGTCATCATCGACATCCAGCGCCAGCCCGGTGCCAACGTCATCGACGTCGTCAGCCAGATCCGCGCCGAAATCCCCAAGGTGCAGCGCGCGATCCCGGCAGGCGTGAACCTCACCATCGTCTCCGACCGCACCGTGACCATCCGCGCCTCGGTCCACGACGTACAGTTCACGCTGGTCCTCAGCGTCGTGCTGGTGACGCTGGTGGTGCTGCTGTTCCTGCGCTCGCTGCGGGCCACCCTGATCGCAGGCGTGGCGCTGCCGCTGTCGCTGATCACCAGCTTCGGCATCATGTATTTCGCCGGCTTCAGCCTCGACAATCTGTCGCTGATGGCGCTGACGATCGGCACCGGCTTCGTCGTCGACGACGCCATCGTCATGATCGAGAACATCGTCCGCCACATGGAGAACGGCGACGGGCCGATGGAGGCCTCGCTGAAGGGCGCCAGCGAGATCGGCTTCACCGTGATCTCGCTGACGGTGTCGCTGATCGCGGTGTTCATCCCGCTGCTGTTCATGTCCGGCCTCGTCGGGCGCATGTTCCGCGAATTCGCGCTGACCTTGACGATCGCGGTGGTGACCTCGGCCGTGGTCTCGCTGACGCTGACGCCGATGATGTGCTCACGCCTGCTCAAGCACGCCCATGAGGAGCTGGCGGTGCCGGGGCTGGCCGCCATCAGCCGCTTCATCGACCGCACCGTCGAGGCCTATCATCGGACGCTGCTGTGGGTGCTGGAGCGCCAGCGCGCCACGCTGGTCGTGACCTTCGCCACGCTGATTGCGACCCTCGTCCTCTACGTCGTTGCGCCAAAAGGCTTCCTGCCGCTGCAGGACACCGCCTCGATCACGGCCGTGACGGAGGCCGGGCCCGACGTGTCGTTCGCGGAGATGCAGAAGCGGCAGGGCGAGGTCGCCGACACCATCAAGGCGGACCCTGACGTGATCGGCGTGGTCTCGGTGATCGGCGCAGGCTCGGTCAATCCGACCACCAATGTCGGCCGGCTCGTCATGACCTTGAAGCCGCGCGGCGAGCGGCGGGATGATGTCAGCGTGGTCGTGACCCGGCTGAAGCAGCGGGTGGCGGGCATTCCCGGCATGACCGTCTATTTCCAGCCGGTGCAGGACGTGCAGATCTCGACCCAGTCGAGCCGCTCGCAATACCAGTACACGCTGACTGGTACCGATGCGGCGCTGGTATCGGAATGGGCGCGCAAGCTGGTTACGGAGATGCGTCGCGATCCCTTGTTCCGCGACGTCTCCTCGGAGGCGCAGGAAGGCGGCCTGCGGGCGCAACTCGACGTCGATCGCACCCGCGCGGGCCAGCTCGGCGTCAGCCTGCAAGGCATCACCGATACGCTGAACGACGCCTTCGCGCAGCGCCAGATCTCGACCATCTACGGCCAGGCCAACCAGTACCGCGTGGTGCTGGAGGCGCTGCCGATGTACCAGCGCGATCCCTCGATCTTGTCAAAACTCTATCTGCCGGGCGCTGCGAGTTCCACCGTCGGCGCGCCCAACGCCCAGGTGCCGCTGTCGGCCGTGGCGACGCTGAAGCGCACCACGGCGCCGCTCGCGATCTCGCACCAAGCGCAATTCCCGTCTGTGTCGCTCAGCTTCAATCTCGCGCCGGGCGCCGCACTCGGCGATGCCGTCGACGCCGTGAAAGCGATCGAGACCCGGATCGAAATGCCCAACAGCATCGTCGGCGTCTATGCCGGCGATGCCGCCGAATTCGCCAAGGCGCTGGCGGGACAACCCTGGCTGCTGCTCGCGGCCGTGATCACGATCTACATCGTGCTCGGCGTGCTCTATGAGAGCTACATCCACCCGATCACGATCCTGTCGACGCTGCCCTCGGCCGGCGTCGGGGCGATCCTGGCGCTGGTGTTGTGCGGGCAGGACCTCTCGGTGATCGGCCTGATCGGCATCATCCTGTTGATGGGCATCGTCAAGAAGAACGCGATCATGATGATCGACTTCGCGCTCGAGGCCGAGCGCGGGCAGGGCATGTCGCCGAACGAGGCGATCGTGCAGGCCTGCCTGTTGCGCTTCCGTCCCATCATGATGACGACGCTCGCGGCGCTGTTCGGCGCCTTGCCGCTGGCGATCGAGAGCGGCACCGGCGCCGAGCTGCGCTTCCCGCTCGGCATCTCCATCATCGGCGGCTTGCTGCTCAGCCAATTGCTGACGCTCTACACCACGCCCGTGATCTATCTCGCGCTCGACCGCATCAACCGCCGCCTCGAGCAGGCGCTGCCGCCGGCCGAATCCGGCGGCCCGCCGGTGGCCGGCGCAACCGAGGGGATGCAGTGATGGCATCGATCTCGGAGCCCTTCATCCGCCGCCCGGTTGCCACCACGCTGCTGTCGATCGGGTTGTTCCTGCTGGGTGTGGTCGCCTACGATTTCCTTCCCGTCGCCTCGGTCCCGAACGTCGACTTCCCCGCCATCTTCGTCTCGGCCAGCCGACCCGGCGCCGACCCGTCGGTGATGGCGGCCACGGTGGCTTCACCACTGGAGCGGCGGCTCGGCGAGATATCGGGCATCAACCAGATCACCTCGACCTCGACGCTCGGCAATACCAGCATCCAGCTCCAGTTCGACATCGGCCGCAACATCGACAAGGCCGCGCGCGACGTGCAGGCGGCGATCAACGCCGCGATGGTCGATCTGCCGAGCGACCTGCCGACGCTGCCGCGCTTCCGCAAGGCCAACACCGCTGGCGCGCCCGTCTTCGTGCTGGCGCTGACCTCGAAGACGCTATCCGCCAGCGCGATTTACGACGTCGCCGACACGGTGCTGGCGCAGCGCATCTCGCAGGTGCCTGGAGTCGGCGACGTCACGGTGTCAGGCGCCGACCAGCCGGCCGTGCGGGTCCAGCTCAACCCCGTCGCGCTGTCGAACGCCGGCATCGCCACCGACGACGTCAGGACCGCGATCGTCAATGCCAACCCGCTCGGCCCCGTCGGCATCTTCAACGGCGAGCGCCAGAGCGAGACGCTGGCACTCAACAAGCAGATGCGCACGGCGAAAGAGTTCCGCGACATCGTCATCAAGAGCGCCAACGGCAATTTCGTGCGGCTGTCCGACGTCGCCGACATCGAGGATTCCGTCCGCAACGCCCGCTCGATCGCCTGGTTCAACAAGCAGCCCGCGGTGCTGATCCAGATCACCAAGCAAGGCGATGCCAACGTCATCGATACCGTCGATAGGGTGAAGGCGCTGGTCCCCCAGCTGAAGCAGTGGATTCCGGCCGGTGTCGAGATCTCCACCCTGGTCGACCGCACCGGCACCATCCGCGCCAGCGTGCTCGACATGCAGTGGACATTGCTGGCGACCGCGGTCCTGGTGATGGTCGTGGTGTTCGTGTTCCTGCGCAGGCTGACGCCGACGATCGCGGCCGGCATCTCGGTGCCGCTGGCGCTGGCCGGAACCTGCGCCGGCATGTGGGTCGCGGGCTTCTCGATCGATAATCTGTCGCTGATGGCGCTCGCGATCTCCGTCGGCTTCGTGGTCGACGACGCCATCGTCATGATTGAGAACATGTACCGCAATCTCGAGCACGGCATGCGGCCGTTCCGGGCGGCGCAGGAGGGCGCGAAGCAGATCGGCTTCACCGTGGTCTCGATCAGCCTGTCGCTGATCGCGGCGTTCACGCCGCTGATCTTCATGGACGGAATCGTCGGCCGCCTGCTGCGCGAGTTCTCGCTGACGCTGACCTTCGCCATCCTGGTCTCGACGCTGGTGTCGCTCACGGTCACGCCGATGATCTGCGCCCATTACATCCGGCAGACCCCGTCCGGCACGGCGACGCTGTTCGATCGGGTGATCGAGGGCTCGCTGTCGCGCATCGTCGCCTTCTACGCCCGAACCTTGCGCACCGTGCTGGACTATCCGCTGGCGACGCTGCTGGTGTTCTTCGCCACCATCGGCCTCACCGTGACGCTCTACATCAAGGTCCCCAAGGGCTATTTTCCGACCGACGATTCCGGCTTCGTGATCGGCGCGACGCGCGCCTCGGCCGACATCTCGTTCCAGTCGATGCTCGGTCTCCAGCAGCGGCTCGCCGACATCGTGATGCAGGATCCGGCCGTGGCCGGCATCGGCTCGACCGTCGGCGCCGGCGGCGGGCCTGGGGGAGCGACCTCTAACCGCGGCGTCATGTATATCAGCCTGAAGCCGCCGGAGGAGCGCGACCACGTCTCGACGCAGGTCGTGATCGACCGTCTGAGGCGAGCGCTGTACCCCGTGCCGGGAATCCGCCTCTTCATGTTCGCCGCCCAGGACGTCCGTGCCGGCGGGCGGCAGAGCGATTCCGACTTCCAGTACACGCTGACCAGCACCGACCTCGGCCTGTTGCAGAAATGGGCGCCGATCGTGGCGAAGCGCATGGAGAGCGTCGAGGGCATCACCGACATCTCCAGCGACCGCGATCCCGGCGGACTTCAGTTGACCCTGAATATCGATCGCCAAAAGGCCTCGGCACTCGGCGTCAAGGTTCAGGACATCGACAACGGGCTGAACAACGCTTTTTCGCAGCGGCAGATCTCGATCATCTACACCCAGCGCAACCAGTACATGACCGTGCTGGAGATCGATCCGAAATTCCAGGTCGATCCCTCCAACCTCGAGCGCATCTACGTTGCCGGAGCGGGCGACGCGCAGGTGCCGCTGTCGGCCGTGGTGCATGCGACGCGTGGGTTGGCCGCGCTCGCGGTCTATCACTCGCAGTCGTTTCCCTCGACGACGGTCTCGTTCAACCTGCTGCCGGACGTGCAGCTTCAGGCAGCGACCCAGAACATCCAGCGGGCGGTGGAGGAGCTGCACATGCCCGAGGGCATCCGCGGCAGCTTCGACGGCAATGCCGGCGACTTCGCCAAGACCAGCGGCCGCCAGCCGCTCCTGATCCTCGGCGCGCTGGTGGCGATGTATATCGTGCTCGGGGTGCTCTATGAGAGCCTCGCCCACCCGCTCACCATCATCTCGACGCTGCCCTCGGCCGGGTTAGGGGCGCTGCTCGCCTTGCAGCTCACCAACACGCCGCTGACGGTGATTGCCTTCGTCGGCATCATCCTCTTGATCGGCATCGTCAAGAAGAATGGCATCATGATGGTGGATTTCGCACTCGACGCCGAACGCCAGCGCGGCCTGTCCTCGGCGGAGGCGATCTTCGAGGCCTGCCAGGCGCGCTTCCGCCCGATCCTGATGACGACCATGGCGGCACTGTTCGCCGGCATTCCGCTCGTGGTGGCGACCGGCCCCGGCACGGAGCTGCGCCGTCCGCTCGGCATCACCATCATCGGCGGCCTGTTCGTCTCGCAGATCCTGACGCTCTACACCACGCCCGTGATCTACCTCTTGATCGACCGCCTGCGGCGGCGGTCGGAGCCGCGTTCGGTGCCTGCGCCGGCGGAATAGGTTGTTGAAGCGCCGCATCAAGCGTATAGCGGCGCCCATGTCGAACCCGCCAGATACGGCCGCCGCGCCGGCCGATCCGATCCCCGAGTGCCCGCATTGCCAGAAGCCGATGCCGCTGTGCATCTGCGACAGCGTCACGCCGATTGAAAATCGACTGTCCCTCCTGATCCTGCAGCATCCGCAGGAGCAGGACAGGGCGCTCGGCACCGCGCGCCTGCTTGCCGGGCATTTTGCCGATGCCACGGTGCGGGTCGGCCTGTCCTGGCCGAGCCTGTCCAAGGCGCTGGGACAGCCGGTGGAGAATGCCGCGCGTTGGGCCGTGCTCTATCTCGGCTCGGCCCGCGCCGCCGATCTCGAGGCGGAAGCCGAGATCGTCGCGCTCAACCGCAAGGGCGAGGTCGCGGAGAACCAGCGCGGGATCCTCGGCAAGCTCGAAGGCGTCGTGCTGCTCGACGGCACCTGGAGCCAGGCCAAGGCGCTGTGGTGGCGCAATCCCTGGATGCTGAAATGCCAGCGCGTCATTCTCAACCCGGCGCACCCCTCGCGCTATGGCCGTCTGCGCAAGGAGCCGCGCAAGGATGGGCTCTCCACCATCGAGGCCGCGGCGACGATTCTCGCCGGGCTCGAGCGGCGTCCTGACATCGCCGAGACGCTGAATGCGAGCTTTGAACGCCTGTTAATACGCTACCGCGAGGTCCAGGCCGAGATGCCGGAATTGGCGCCCAAGCCTGCCCCGAAGGGCCGGCGCGACTTTCGGCGGCGCAAACGAGCCTGACTTCGGCCCACATCATCTGTACGGTCGATTGCACCGCGTGGGCTGGGCGTCTAGAGACGATCAGCCGAAACCGGTCGCGATCTGCTCTCCTGTTGCGGCATTGGAGATCGAGAACCTGAGGGGCAGTCGTATTCAGCTCGCAGCGAAGGAAATCCTGGCACAGGCGGCGCGGCCCGATCGTTGGGGCACGCTCGCGCTGATGGACATTTCGCTGCGCTACCGCCGGACCGTGATCGGCCCGCTCTGGATCACGCTGACGCTGGCCGCGACGATCGCAAGTGTCGGCACGGTCTATGCGGCCCTGTTCAAGCAGGACATCGCCACCTTCCTGCCGTCCTTCGCGGTCGGCCTGATCGTCTGGACCCTGATCGCCGCGACGCTCCAGGAGGGCTCCAACATCTTCGTGGCGTCCGGCCATCTCATCAAGGCGGTGCCGGCGCCGCTGATCGTTCATGTCCTCCAGATGATCGCGCGCAACGTCCTCATCTTCGCGCATCATTTGGTGATCGTCGTGCTGCTCTACCTCGTGATGCCCTGGCCGCTGCACTGGACCATGCTGCTCGCGGTGCCCGGCTTTGCGATCCTGTTCCTCGCGCTGCTCGGCGGCTCGGTCGCACTCGGCATGCTCTGCGCGCGGTTTCGCGACATCGGTTCGGCGATCGTCAGCGGCCTGCAATTCGTCTTCTTTCTCACGCCGATCATCTGGACCGAGGACAGCGCGCGCGGCACCGCGTTTCACTGGCTGACGCGGGTCAATCCGTTCGCGACGCTGCTCGATCTGGTGCGCCGGCCGCTGTTGTCGCAGCCGACCGATGCGGAGCAATGGCTGCTAGGGGCCCTCTATGCGATCATCGTGGCCGTCATCGGCCTCGGTTGCTACGCAAAATACCGCCATCGCGTGGCGTATTGGCTGTGATGCGCGCATGACCAGGACGGCCCACATCGTGCTACGCGACGTCTCGGTCACATTTCCGGTGCTGTCGTTTCGCGATCGCTCGCTGCGCAGCCGGTTCGTCGGCGCCGTGACGCTGCGCCGGAAGGCGGCGGTCTCGCACCTCATCACGGCGTTGAACGAGGTCAGCCTCGATATCCGCGCCGGCGACCGCCTCGCCATCATCGGTGCCAATGGTGCCGGCAAGACCACGCTGCTGCGGGTTCTCGCCGGCATCTATCATCCGACGGCGGGCAGCATCGACGTACGCGGCCGCTGCCTGTCGCTGTTCGATCTGCAGGCCGGCTTCGACGAGGAAGCGACCGGTTACGAGAACATCATGCGGCGGGGGCTCGTGATCGGCGCGCGGCGGGCCGAGATCGACGCGCGGCGGGCGGAGATTGCCGAGTTCACCGAGCTCGGCGACCGGCTCGACCTGCCGCTACGCACCTATTCCAGCGGCATGATGCTGCGCCTGATCTTTGCGGTCGCAACCGCGGTCGAGGGCGAGATCGTGCTGCTCGACGAATGGATCGGCGTCGGCGACCAGCAATTCCGCAAGAAGGCGCGGCAGCGATTGGATGAGATCGTCGCCCGCGCCGGCATCCTGGTGCTCGCCTCGCATGACATCGAGCTGATCCAGAGCACCTGCAACCGGGCGATCCTGCTGGAGCAGGGGAAGATCATCGCGGCCGGCGCAACCGATACGATTCTCGCGCAATATCTGGCGGGGTCCGGCGGGAAGAAGGCGTAGCGGTTCGAAGGTCCCGCTGACGGGGCGGCCTCCAGCCAAAATCGGACGAAGGCGGTTGCCTAAACCCTTCATCCCCTATATTGCTCCGGCCTTACGGGGCCACGTGGCGGAGTGGTTACGCAACGGTCTGCAAAACCGTGTACACCAGTTCAATTCTGGTCGTGGCCTCCATCATATCCCTCTGATCTCCCAGCACAATTCGATCTCGCCGCCGGCTTCGCTGATGCTGCGCGCAACGTTCTGCCGACGTGAGAGGCCGATCGATCACCGGGTTTGTCCGGAGCTCGCTGGAACCCCCGATTCACGCCCGTTGGCATAGACTTCGCATCGGCGAAGCGATGCGACCGACATCCACGAGCGCTGGAGCACCCGTGGGCGACATCGTCCGATTTGTCCCGAAATCCGAGCTGGAGCGGGCCCGCCTCATTCGCAAGGCTCGCGCGATCTATGACAGCATCTTTCCATCGGCCGCACCCGACCGGGTGCCGCAGGATGGCGAGGAACGCATCAAGACCTGATCGGCGCAGCAGGGCTTCACCTACGGCGAAGCGCCCGCGAGGCGGGCGCTACGGCTCACGATGAAAGCAGCTTCAGCAGGCCGCGTACCAGCCGTCGGGGAACGGCAGGAGGGGCCAGGCGCCCTCATTGTCATTGGCGGCTTTGGGCGTCGCGTGAAAACTCCACGAGCGGGGCACGAATTCCTCCTCCGGCGCGGGAGCAAAGTCTTCAATGACCATGGCGTCCCGGACGGCATCCAGCAACAAGTTGAATTCGGCTTCGCTTCTCATCGCACCCTCGCAGAACGCGGACGGCGCAATGTCGCAAAGCCGGTTTGTTACCCGGTTGAGCGGATCGTTCGCATTTTAACGATCCGGCGATCGGGTCCCGATTGGTTAGCGGTTTGTAAAAAATCCCCTGGGAAACCCTAGGTTCCTCCGCTGCGCCGGCAGTGTGAAAGAGATCACATCCTCGGCGGTTTATTTCCCTTAACCCCCTTCGCCTAGTGGCCCAATGCAGGCCGGAGAGCGGGCAGGGCGAACGGGAGACTGGTCATGAAGGCGAGGTTCTTGCGGTTTGCGGGTGTAAAGAGCCGGGCGCGCCGCGCCTCCACGGTCGGGTTGTTCCTGACGCTGTTTGCATCCGCCGCCCACGCGCAGGGGACAGCCGAACAGCGCCGGGCCTGCACGCCCGATGTCTACCGGCTCTGCGCCGGCGAAATCCCCAACGTCCGCGCCATCACGGCGTGCCTGCGGCGCAACCGCTCGAGCCTGAGCGAAGCCTGCCGCAGCGTGTTCGATCAGGCCGGCAGCTAAGGACCTGTGGATGTGTGCGCAGCAAGTGGCTCGCGTCGGCTGACGAATTCGCGATACCGGCCCTGTGGATATGCTGCGGACAGGCTGTGGACCAACGGGTGCTCCGTAGCCCGGGTGAGCGCAGCGACTCGTCCGCCGCTTGCTTCGTCGCAAGGGCTCCTCGTAATGACGACGTGGAGAGAGACCGGCGCCTCAACCCCAGCCTCGTGCCCCGGACGCCGCGCAGCACGAAGTGATGCGCTGCAGAGCCGGGGCCCATGCGACGGCAAGTCGCGCGGCTAGCTGGGTCCTCGGCTCTGCGCAGCAGCGTGAGAACGCTGCTGCGCGTCCGGGACACCAAGGCTGAGCAAGTGGGTGACTGGGCTTGCCGAACGCTCCCAGCATTTCGTCTCAAATTGCAACCCGCGCGTGCAAGAAGTCTTGATCGGGTGTGATCTAGGGGTGAACGCCCGGTTTGAACGCGCGTCCCGGGCACAACGACCAATAGATAGCGTGCATGAGGGTCAGGGAAACGTGATTACGCCTCCTCTTCCTAAAGCACCAAAATGGTGCTTTAGTGCTTTCCATGAGCCAGTCGCCCCGAAACGCGCCGTCAGCGCTGCGTTACAGGCTTGCCCCTGATCCGGCCGCCAAGGCCGCGCTGGAGGCGACGTTTAGGGCTTATGACCGCATGATGGAGATCCTCGATGAGGTCGCGCGGAGCCACAATGTCGGCTCCAATGTCGTCCTGCTGCATGCCCACGCCTATGACCCGATCCGCAAACAGACCGCGCTGCCCTCGCGCCTGGTGACGCTGGGCCTGCGTGACCGCACCGAGTATCGCGCGGCGCAGGGCCGCCGTCTGCCGCTCGACGACAAGCTCGCCAAGATCAAGGGGCCGGCCACCATTTCAATCGCGACCGTCGAGGGACGCTTCAGCGTGCCCTTCGATTATGCCGGCTATGCCGAGGGCTGGGGGCAAAGTGTGCCCGCGCGCCTCATCCGCACCGACGACGGCTTTGAAGTTCACTACGGCGTCACGCCGAACAATCTGCCAGAGGAGGAGAACGCCATGGATACCATCGCTGCCGCTCCCGAAAATTTCCTGTCCCGGGTCGGACGCCTGATCGCCGGGATCGCCTATGACGCGATCGAGCAGGCGGAGGGCAAGAATAAGCTGAAAGTGGTCAGCCAGGCCATCCGCGAGATCGAGCGCGCCGAGAGCGAAGCGCGCGACGCGCTCGCCGCCGCGCGTGCCGAGGAATATCGCCTCAACGCGCGCCGTACCGAGATCGAACGCGAGATGTCCGATCTCGCGCCCAAGATCGAGGGCGCAATCGCTGACAGCCGCGACGATCTCGCCCGCGCCGGCATCGCGCGGCAGATGGATCTGGAGGCGCAGTTCGATGTGCTCTCCCGGGCCATCGACGAGAATAACGAGAAGATCGAGCAATGCATCACCTCGTTGCGCGCGGTGCTGTCTGCGCTCCAGGACGCCGAGCAGCGCCGTGCCGATCTCGAAAAGAGCGAGGCGGCGGCAAACCATCAGGCCTCGACGTCATCCCGAAAACAGGGCGGCGGCTCTGCGGCAGCGAAGGCGCTGCGGGCGGGCAGGGCGGTGGCACGCGCCACCGGCGTGCCGCCGGGCATTCCCTATTCGAGCGATATCGACGAGCTCAGCACGCTGCATCGCGACAAGGAAATTGCGGCGAGGCTCGCGCGGTTGAAGTCGCGTTCCTGAGTACCGTGTCATGAGCGCTCTGCTCGAACACGTCATGTCGCCGGAGGTCAGGCCGTTCGCGATCGCGGCGGCCATGATCCTCATCGTCGGCTCGATCGAAGTGGTCTCGATGCTGGTCGGGGCTTCCTTGAGCGAAATGCTCGGCACCAACATCGATTTCGGTCACCCCAGCGACAATGGCGTGATCAACGCCATTTCCTGGATCAATGTCGGCGGCGTGCCGCTTCTGATCTTCCTGCTGCTGCTGCTCGGCGCCTTCTCAATCACGGGCTTCCTGATCCAGGACATCGCGCGAATGGTTGCGGGGCCCTTGCCGGCAACAGTCGCCTCGGTGGGGGCCGTCGTGATCTCGGTTCCGGTGGTCCGCGCTGCCAGCAGGGCGATCGCGCGGGTCATTCCCAAGGATGAAAGCTATGCCGTGGGCTTAGGGGATCTCGTCGGCCGCATCGGTGAGGTCGTCATCGGCCCGCTCGACCAGGGACCGCCCGGCCGCGTCAGCGTCGCCGACGTCCACGGCAACCGCCATTTCGTCTGGGCGGTTGCGGCGCCGGCGTCATCGCCCCTGCCACAGGGAACCATGGTCCTGCTGGTCGATCGCGACGGCACCCGCTTCGTGGCGGTCAAGGCCGACGATGAACTCAAACCTTCCAAGCCTACTCTAAACAGCTAGCAAGTCATTATCGGAGAGCATCATGTTCGACATCGCAGTCCCGGCCATGATCGGCGTCGCGCTGATCGTCGTCCTCGGGATCGTCTTCACCATTCTCTACAAGCGCGCCACCCGCGACGAGGCCTTCGTGCGCACCGGCCTCGGCGGCAAGAAGGTCGTGCTCGACGGCGGCGCCATGATCCTGCCGATCTTCCACTCCTATGCCAGCGTCAATCTGAAGACGCTGCGGCTCACCGTGGAACGCAAGGAGCGGGAATCCCTCATCACCAAGGACCGGCTGCGCGTCGACATCGTCGCCGAATTCTACGTGCGCGTCCGCCCCGACGACGAGAGTATCGCGCTTGCGAGCCAGACGCTGGGCGCACTGACCAATGACGCCGAAGCGCTGCGAAACCAGGTCGAGGCCAAATTCGTCGACGGCCTGCGCTCGGTGGCGGCGACCATGAGCATCCTGGAGCTCCAGGAGAAACGCTCGGACTTCGTCAAACATGTGCAGGCGACAGTCGAATCCGACGTCAAATCCAACGGCCTCGAACTTGAATCCGTGTCGCTCACGAAGCTCGACCAGACCGACGTCAAGTTCTTCAACCCGGAAAACTTCTTCGACGCAGAAGGTCTCACCCAGCTCAAGACCGTCACCGAGACACGCCGGCGCGACCGCAACGCCATCGTGCGCGACAACGAGGTGGCGATCGCCCAGAAGGACCTCGAGGCGCGGCAGCAGACCCTCGGCATCGAGCGAACCAAAAAGGAAGCCGAGCTGTCGCAGGAGCGCGACATCGCCAACAAGACCGCGAGCACCCGCGCCGAGGTCGCAACCGCCACGCAGACCGCGCGCCTCACCGAGGAGAATGCCCGCATCGATACCGACAGGGCGGTCGCCGAGAAGGAGGCGGGGGCCAAGCAGGTCAAGGAAACCGCGGTGATCGAGTCCGATCTGGCGATCAACAAGCGCAAGACCGACGCCCAGCGCGAGATCCAGATCGCGACCCAGGAGAACGAGATCCAGATCGCCTCCAAGAGCAAGCAGACCTCGGAGGCCGTTGCCGAGGCCAAGACCGCCGAAGCGATCGCGGTCTCCGCGGAGGAAAAGGTCGTGACCGCACGCGCGGTCGAGGTCGCCGATCGTGCCCGTCTCACCCAGGTGCTGGCCGCGCGGACCGAGGCCGAGCGCAAATCGACCGAGCTGATCGTCGCGGCCGAAGCCGAGAAGAAGGCCTCGCTTGATCGCGCCGAGGCCGTGAAGACGCTGGCCACGGCCGAAGCCGAGTCCAACAAGATCAAGGCCGTGGGCGTGCGCAACATCGGTGAGGCCGAGGCAGCCGTCATCACCATGAAGAACGAGGCGCAGAACAAGCTCGGCGCTAACGTCATCGACTTCGAGATCGCCAAGAAGCGGATCGAGACGATGCCGTCGGCGCTGGCCGAGATGGTCAAGCCGATCGCCAACCTCAAGGACGTCCGTATCCTGCACACCGGCGGCGCGTTCGGCGGCAACGGCGCCGGCGGAGGCAATGTCGGCTTCGGCGAGGGACTCGCCGGCGAGCTTCTCAAGGTGCACGCGCTGCGTCCGATGATCGACGAGATCCTGCGCCAGAGCGGCTTTGCGCCCGGCGACGATCCCGTGAAGGCGCTGGTCGGAGCCGTGACCGGCAAGAGCAACGGCGCCGCCGTGCCGGCGCCGTTGCCGGAGAAGACCAACACCGCCGATCTATGAATGCCCGTTCATTGCTGCGGAGAATTCGAATCGATAAACAGGTTGAGCGCGTCTCGCGTCGCGCAACGTGCCGGAGTGCCGATCGATCGTCTTGAACCTTTCGATCGCACTCCGGACGAACCTTCCAAGGCAACACCATTGGTTGCCGCGGCGCCTGCGCCGATCGACGCCAGGGGCTGAAGCCTGTTTCGATCGGGGAATTTCATATGAAATATTTTCTGTCTGGACTGATCGCGATCGGCCTTTCGATTGCCGCCATGCCCTCGTTCGCAGCCGATGCCCGCAACGTCACCGTCGTCAACGAGACCGGCTATGCCATCAAATTAAATTCCTGGGCTTCAACGCGCCGGACGATGGCCTGGACGAATGGGACAATGAACTCGAGAAGGTTTTGCAGAACCAGGCCAGCACCTATGTCGAGTTCGACGAGGACGACGAGGGCTGCGTCTGGAACATCCGCGTCGACTGGCAGAGCTACGACGAAGCCGTGCTCTGGAAAAACGTCAACCTCTGCAAGATGACCGCGCTTCGGCTGCGCTACGATCCCGGCACCAAGACCACCTCGTTCCTCGCCGAATAGCCTTTGGCCGACACGGCCCGGAGGAGGGGGCGTCCCGGCCTTCCTCCGGCGCTTTGCGGATGATGACGAATTCGTCCTTTGCAAGCGCAAGCGGCTTTGTTATACGCAGCCGCGCGCGAACGACTGGTTCGCCTTTTCCTCGGTAGCTCAGCGGTAGAGCATCCGACTGTTAATCGGATGGTCGCTGGTTCGAATCCAGCCCGGGGAGCCAAATCCTTCCGCAAATTCAACGGGTTACGGGCGCATTCTTGCGTAATGCACGATCTCGTTGCCGTGCCCTCTGAACCGCGCCTTCGCGATTCCAGCTGGGAATCGCATTCAAGCAGATGTGTTGTGGGTTGGCCTCCTCACGCCATGCGGACGGCGCCAAATCGACTCAATTGAAATCGAGCTTCGCGACAGCCGGATCTTAACGGAGCTGATTCCCATGCCAGACATCCAGGTCGACCATATGGCCCCCTCGATTCTGCCGGCCGACATTCCCGAACTCAGCGACGACGAATGCCTCGCCTGTCTGGCGCGTGCGGTCGAGACGCCCGATTCGGCGCGGCTGGACGAAGTCGCCGCGCTCATCGGCCGCCTCGCGGTGGCCATCGAATAATCCGTCCCGACCCTGATGCGGTAACATGCGGATGCCTTAACCGCGCAGGCTAACGGCCGTGTTGCGTTTTGGCCGTGCATGCTCCAAAGATGCCGCGAATTTCGTCCGCGGCATCGTCCGCCTCGCAGGGTCCGCAAATGTCCGGTTTTTCGACCGCGCGCCTCAAAATGGTCGATGGCCAGGTGCGCACCAATGACGTCACCGACCGTCGTGTTCTCGATGCCATGCTCACGGTTCCGCGCGAGGCCTTCGTGCCGGCCGACCGGCAGGCGCTGGCTTATCTCGATCTCGATCTCGACGTCAGCGAAGGCGCTGCCAAGCGGTTCCTGATCAAGCCGCAGCTGACCGGCAAGCTGCTCCAGGCCGCCGAGATCGGCGAGGGCGACAACGTGCTGGTGGTGGGTTGCGCCACGGGTTATCTCGCCGCGCTGACGGCCAAGCTTGCACGGCACGTCACCGCCACCGAATGCGATTCGGCTTTGGCCGCAAAAGCCAAGGCCACCCTGAACCTTGCCAACGTCACCTGTAAGGCCGCGGCCTGCGCCGAAGGCGATCCGTCCGCCGCTCCTTACGACGTGATCATCCTCAATGGCGCGACTGAGGTCGTGCCGGAAGCGCTGCTCGGGCAGCTGAAGGAGGGCGGGCGTCTGGTGGGGGTGTCGGCCGAATCCAGGCCGCCGCGTGCCATAATCGTGACCCATACCCATGGTGAATTCGGTCATCGAGCGCTGTTCGACGCTGCCGCTCCGGTCCTTCCCGGGCTGGAACGGGCGGCCGCCTTTGTCTTCTGACGTCCAAAACGCGATAAAATCCCGTTCTGAATCAGAAGTGTGGCCGGGATGCTGCACGTGAAGAGTTTCCACCGAGAACTACCCTCAGGTAGTTCCGTCGCGCTTGACCGCGTCTTATGTTGCGGCGGGGCAACGACTCCACTCGTAGACGGTAACCCAGCTCGCGGGCACGAGCCGGGCGTTAGAATGAACGGAATTTTTGGGATGCATGGGGTGAAGCTCTTCACCGGAGCTGCGGTTTCGGTCCTGCTGCTCGCGCTTGCCGGGCCGACGCCTGCCTTGGCGGACACGATCGAGTCCGCGCTGGTGCGCGCCTATCAGAACAATCCACAGCTCAACGCACAGCGCGCCCAGGTGCGCTCGACTGACGAAAACGTGCCGCAGGCGCTGTCGGGATATCGCCCGAAGGTCGCGCTGACGGCGAGCGGGGGCATTCAGTACTCGGACTTCAAAAGCGCCTCCAACAGCGATCCAATTAACGGTAAAGGCTATCCCCGAAGCGTGGGACTGACTGCCACCCAGACGCTCTACAACGGCAACCAGACCGCCAACAGAACGCGCGCCGCGGAGAGTCAGGTTTCCGGCTCCCGCGAGGCGCTGCGCAGCCTCGATCAGAGCATATTGCTCCTGGCCGCCACGACCTACATGGATTATCTGCGCGACTCGGCGACGCTCGAAGTCCAGCGCAGCAACGTGCGGGTGCTCGAGCAGACGCTCAAGCAGACTCGTGACCGCTTCAACGTCGGCGAAGTGACGCGCACCGACGTTGCGCAATCGGAAGCACAGCTGGCGGCTGGCAGGACGCAGGCCCTGACCGCGGAAGCAAATCTCACCACGACGCGCGCGAACTTCCGCCGCATCATCGGCAACGAGCCGACGAATCTGGCACCCGGCTCGCCGGTGGACCGTTTCCTGCCTGCGACGCTGGCTGCCGCGGTCGAACTCGGCCTCGTCGAGCATCCGAACGTCACGGCCGCGATGTTCGGCATTGACGTCAACTTCTTGCAGGTCAAGGTTGCCGAGGGTGCTCTGCTGCCCACGGTCACCCTGCAGGCGGGCGTGACCCAGGCCTACGAGCAATCTTTGATTCAGTACCGCTCGCTCAGCGCTTCCGCGCTCGCGCAGATCTCGGTGCCGATCTATCAGGGCGGTAGCGAATATTCGCTGATCCGCCAGTCCAAGGAAAACCTGGCGCAGCAACGTCTCAACCTCGAAAACACGCGGGATCAGACCCGCGCCACTGTCGTGCAGTGGTGGGGTTCGCTGCAGGCCGGCAAGGCGCAGGTGCAATCGGCGCAAGCGCAGGTGACGGCGTCCGAGATCGCGCTGAACGGCGTGCGTGAAGAGGCCAAGGCCGGTCAGCGCACCACGCTCGACGTGCTCAACGCGCAGCAGGCGCTGGTCAATGCGCGCGTCGCGCTGGTGACCGCGCAGCACGACCGGGTTGTTGCATCCTATAACGTCCTCTCGGCCGTCGGCCGTCTCGCGCCGCAGGTCCTCGGCCTTGCGACCACGGTTTACGATCCCAGCGTTCACTACCATCAGGTCCGCGACAGCTGGGCCGGCGTGCGTACGCCTGACGGGCGCTGATTCCCGTTCTTGTCCGGTCGGCCTCGTGAATTGCCGAGGCCGACCGGCGCTTTGCTTGCAATCATCAAAATCCCTGACATAGCCTTGCCAAGACGATGCGGGTCGATTCGCCTCGCAGTGATGCCGTGTGCGTAAAGCTTGAGTGCCGGGGGCAGGGGCGCACCGCTGCACGTTGAGCCGTGATCTGGGGACAAGTCGGGCTGCCGCGACGAAAATGTCGGGCCACCCATCCGGAACCGGCCAATCCTGTCGTGCTTGGTGTAAAACAACGCATGCGAGGGCGTTGATGATGTGGAGTCGGAGATGACGCAGCCTGCAAAGGTCACAGAACCCTCGATGGAGGAGATTCTGGCCTCGATCCGGCGCATCATTGCCGACGATGAGGCCAAGCCGCCGCCGGCGGAGGCTGCAAAGCCCGCGCCGGCTCCTGCTGCGCCCGCACCCAAGCCGCAGGCGATGAACGACATTCCGCCCTCCAAGGTTGCCCCTGCCAAGCCTGCCGCTGAAAAACCTGCGCCACCTCCGGCCGCAAAGCCGGCACCGGCCCCACCGCCTGCGGCGGAGGCATCGCCGAACAGCCAGGACGACATCGACGCGCTGTTGGCGGGGCTCGATACGGCCACAACCGCGCCGGAGGTCCGCGAGCCTGAGCCGGAGCCCGAGCCTGAGCCCGACGTGCTCGAATTGACCGACGAGATGGCGATGGACCCGACGCCGCCTCCGCCGCCGCCGAGCTTCCGCAAGGTCGAGCCGCGCGACGATCTTGAATTCGCCGAATCGCCGCCGCCGCGTCCGACGCCGCCACCGTCTTACGCGCCGGTGGATTTCGATGCCCCGCCGCTGCCGCCGCAGCAGCCCATGCTCGCGCAGTCGACCGTCTCGGCGGTTGAATCCGCCTTCAACTCCCTGGCCCATACGGTGCTGAGCAGCAATGCACGGACGCTGGAGGATCTGGTCAAGGAGATGCTGCGTCCGATGCTAAAATCCTGGCTCGACGACAATTTGCCGGGGCTCGTTGAACGCATCGTGAAGGCCGAAATCGAGCGGGTCTCGCGCGGCGGCCGCTGAGACGGTCGTGCGGCCCCGATAAAGCCCTGCTCCTGTGGCATATTCGGTCTGCGGACCGGGCTGGAAAGCCTTTGCCGCTGAGCTTCCCGTTGACTTGACCCGCACTCGCGGCTTTCTAACAGCCCCATGATCGAGAAAAATTACCAGCCCGCCGATATCGAAGCCCGCATGTCCGTGGTGTGGGAGGACAGCCTTGCCTTCAAGGCCGGCCGCCCGGACCGCCGCGACGCCGTGCCCTTTACCATCGTGATCCCGCCGCCGAACGTGACGGGCTCGCTGCATATGGGCCACGCCCTCAACAACACGCTGCAGGACATCCTGTGCCGGTTCGAGCGCATGCGCGGCCGCGACGTGCTGTGGCAGCCCGGCACAGACCATGCCGGCATCGCCACCCAGATGGTGGTCGAGCGGCAACTGATGGAGCGCCAGCAGCCCGGCCGCCGGGAGATGGGCCGCGAGAAATTCCTGGAGCGGGTTTGGCAGTGGAAAGCCGAGAGCGGCGACACCATCATCAACCAGCTCAAGCGGCTCGGCGCCTCCTGCGATTGGTCGCGCGAACGCTTCACCATGGACGAGGGCCTGTCGAAGGCCGTCATCAAGGTGTTCGTCGAGCTGCACCGCGACGGCCTGATCTACAAGGACAAGCGGCTGGTGAACTGGGACACCAAGCTGCTCACCGCGATCTCTGATCTCGAGGTGCAGCAGACCGAGGTGAAGGGCCACCTCTGGTATCTGCGCTATCCGATCGAGGGCAAGACGTTCAATCCTGAGGATCCCTCGAGCTTCATCGTCGTCGCCACCACGCGCCCCGAGACCATGCTGGCCGATACCGGCGTTGCCGTGCATCCCGAGGACGAGCGCTACCTGAAGCTGGTCGGCAAGAACGTGATCCTGCCGCTGGTCGGCCGCAAGATCCAGATCGTCGCCGACGACTATTCCGATCCGGAGAAGGGCTCTGGCGCGGTCAAGGTGACGCCGGCGCACGACTTCAACGATTTCGAGGTCGGCAATCGCCACGGTCTGCGCCGCATCAGCGTGCTGGATAGGGAAGGTTGCCTCGATCTCGTCGACAACGAGGACTATCTGCGCGACCTGCCGGAAGGCGCCGGACAATTCGCCGAGGAATTCCACAAGGTCGATCGCTTCGCTGCGCGCAAGCGCATCGTCGAGCGGCTGGAATCGTTCGGCTTCGTCGAGCGGATCGAGCCGCATACCCACATGGTGCCGCACGGCGATCGCTCCAACAGCGTGATCGAGCCCTACCTGACCGACCAGTGGTATGTCGACGCCAAGACGCTGGCCAAACCGGCGATCGCGGCGGTGCGGTCGGGCGAGACGTCGTTCGTGCCGAAAAACTGGGAAAAGACCTATTTCGAGTGGATGGAGAACATCCAGCCCTGGTGCATCTCGCGCCAGCTCTGGTGGGGTCACCAGATTCCGGCCTGGTACGGCCCTGATGGCAAGGTGTTCGTCGCCGAGACCGAGGAGGAGGCCGTCAGCCACGCGCTCGGCTACTACGTCGAGCAGGAAGTCATCACGGCCGAGCAGGGCCGCGAGATGGCGCTCGACCGCAACAAGCGCGAGGGCTTCATCACCCGCGACGAGGACGTGCTCGATACCTGGTTCTCCTCGGCGCTGTGGCCGTTCTCGACGCTCGGCTGGCCCGAGGATGCTCCCGAGGTGCAGCGCTACTACCCGACCAATGCGCTGGTGACCGGCTTCGACATCATCTTCTTCTGGGTCGCCCGCATGATGATGATGGGCCTGCACTTCATGAAGGAGGTGCCGTTCTCGACCATCTACATTCACGCCCTCGTCCGCGATGAGAAGGGCGCCAAGATGTCGAAGTCGAGGGGCAACGTCATCGATCCGCTCAACCTGATCGATGAATACGGCGCGGACGCGCTGCGCTTCACGCTGGCCGCGATGGCGGCGCAGGGCCGCGACATCAAGCTCGCCACCAGCCGCGTCGAGGGCTACCGCAATTTCGCGACCAAGCTCTGGAATGCGTCCCGCTTCGCCGAGATGAACCATTGCGCCGTGCCCGAAGGTTTCGAGCCGGCGAAGGCCAAGGAGACGTTGAACCGCTGGATCGCGCATGAGAGCGCGCACACCACGCGTGAGGTGACCGAGGCGATCGAGGCCTATCGCTTCAACGATGCCGCCGGCGCGATCTACCGCTTCGTCTGGAACGTCTATTGCGACTGGTATGTCGAGCTCGCCAAGCCCGTGCTGCTGGGTCCCGACAGCCCGGCCAAGGACGAAACGCGTGCCATGGTCGCCTGGGCGCGCGATGAGATCCTCAAGCTGCTGCATCCCTTCATGCCCTTCATCACCGAGGAGCTGTGGGAAGTGACGGCCAAGCGCGACGGCCTGCTCGCATTGGCGCAATGGCCGCTGAAGCCGGCCGAGCCGACGCCGGAGCAACTCGCAATCCTCGCTGCAGCGGCCGGACCGACCGAACCGCTGATGTCGCCGATGCTGGTCATGCCGATCTTCGACCATGCCGACTTCACCGATCCCAAGGCGGAAGCCGAGATCGGCTGGGTCATCGACCTGATCACGCAGATCCGTTCGGTGCGTGCCGAGATGAACATTTCGCCGGCAACGCTGACGGCGCTGGTGCTGGTCGGCGCTTCCGCCGAAACCAGGGAGCGCGTGCCGCGCTGGACCGACGTCATCAAGCGCATGGCGCGGCTGTCGGACATCTCCTTCGCCGACCGCGCGCCCGACGGTGCGGTGCAGCTCCTCGTCCGTGGCGAAGTGGCCGCGCTGCCGCTGAAGGGCGTGATCGACGTCGCTGCCGAGCGCACGCGTCTCGACAAGGAGATCGGCAAGGCCGACGCCGACATCAAGCGCGCCGAGTCCAAGCTGGCGAATGAAAAGTTCGTCGCCAACGCGGCCGAGGAGGTCGTCGAGGAGGAGCGCGAAAAGCGCGAGGCCGCGCTCGCGCGCAAAGCCAAGCTGCTCGAAGCGCTGGAGCGGCTGAAGCAGGCGTCGTAGGCCTATTTCGGAAACGGCTTGCTCAAAAACTTCGAGCCCCTGACGCCATAGCGCCAGGGCAGCTCGACGGCCTTGGTGATGCCGATCCGGATGCCGGCGACCACCTCCAACTCCTCGGTCCGCGCATGCAGCGCGATCGGAGGCCGGTCCAGCGGCAGCGTGTTGTGCGCGATGGTGATGCCGAGCGCCTCGGTCAGCTTGCCCGGACCCGAGCACAGCGCGTGCGCATCCTGGAGATGACGGCGGCGGCGCATGGCGGCGATCCCGTGCGTCGGCTCCAGCGCGCGGATCAGCACGGCGCTGGCTGAGCCTTCCTCCTCGCAGACGAAGTTCACGCACCAGTGGATGCCGTAGGAGCGATAGACATAGGCAAAGCCCGGCGGGCCGAACATCACCTGGTTCCGCGGCGTCGGCCCGTTGTAGGAGTGCGCCGCCGGCTCGGTATGATGATAGGCCTCGACCTCGACAATGACGCCGCCGACGCCGTCGACCAGCATGGTGGCACCGATCAGGTCCCGGGCGACCTCGCGGACATCGCGGTCGAAAAAGCCGCGCTTGAGCAGCTTGCCGAGGCGCTGGGGTGAGGACTTCGAGCTTGGAGCCATTCGAGGTGAGAATCGCCTGAGAACAGAGCAGGATATTGCCCATATCTGCCATGTTCCCTGAAGCGGCGCGAGCCGGGTTGCGGCAGGCAGGCAGACAGACTAGGTAGGACCTGAACAGACCGGACAGACCATGGTCGTTATTGTCGATACCATCACGAACCCGCTGCGCCCGCGCCACCCTGAAAAGGTGAATCGCCCTGACTCCGCTTCGCCGCCGAAGCCGGACTGGATCCGCGTGCGCGCGCCAAATACCCGTGGCTATGCCGACACCCGCAACATCGTGCGGTCCAACGGCCTGCACACCGTGTGCGAGGAAGCGGGCTGCCCGAACATCGGCGAGTGCTGGGACAAAAAGCACGCCACCTTCATGATCATGGGTGACACCTGCACCCGTGCCTGCGCGTTCTGCAACGTCAAGACCGGCCTGCCCAATGCGCTGGATGCAGCCGAGCCTGAGAACGTCGCCGAGGCGACCGCCAAGCTGGGCCTCGCCCACGTCGTCATCACCTCCGTGGACCGCGACGACCTCGCTGACGGCGGCGCCGAGCATTTTGCCCAGACCATCCGGGCCATCCGCGCCGCGTGCCCCACGACCACGATCGAGATCCTGACGCCCGACTTCCTGCGCAAGGAGGGGGCGCTCGAGGTGGTCGCTGCCGCCAAGCCCGACGTCTTCAACCACAATCTCGAGACCGTGCCGTCGCGCTATCTCACGGTGCGGCCGGGCGCGCGCTATTTCCATTCGATCCGGCTGTTGCAGCGGGTCAAGGAGCTCGATCCCACCATCTTCACCAAGTCCGGCATCATGGTCGGCCTCGGCGAGGAGCGCCACGAGGTGCAGCAGGTAATGGACGATCTGCGCTCCGCCGAGGTCGATTTCCTGACCATCGGCCAGTATTTACAGCCGACCCGCAAGCACCACGCGGTGATGCGCTATGTGCCGCCGGACGAGTTCGCCTCTTACGAGAAGGTCGCCTACACCAAGGGCTTCCTGATGGTGTCGGCGAGCCCGCTCACCCGCTCGTCGCATCATGCCGGCGAGGACTTTGCGAGACTGAAGGCCGCGCGGGCCGCGACCGCCCGCTGAACCGCCATGCCCAAATTTTCGAGCAAGCGCCGTGTCAATCACAGCGCCACCGAGATGTTCGATCTGGTCGCCGATGTCGAGCGCTACCCGGAATTCGTGCCGCTGTGCAGCGCGCTGAAGGTGCGCCAGCGTATAGCCAAGCCGGATGGCACCGAGGTGTTGGTCGCCGACATGACGGTGTCGTTCAAGCTGGTCAAGGAATCCTTCACCAGTCGCGTGAGCCTCGACCGAGCCAATCTGAAGATCCTGGTCGAATATCTGCAAGGTCCTTTCAGCAACCTGGAAAACCGTTGGACGTTCGAGCCCAAAGGCGAGGGCGTCTGCGACGTCGGGTTCTTCCTGTCCTACGAATTCAAGAGCCGCATGCTGGCGCTGCTGATGGGCTCGATGTTCGATGCCGCGTTCGCACGCTTCTCGACCGCGTTCGAGAAGCGGGCAGATGCGATTTACGGGCGGAAGCTGGCGTCGTCGTAGGTGTCGATCGCCTGTAGCCCGGATGGAGCGAAGCCTAGTCCGGGGCAGTTCGCGCGTCGAAGCACCGTCCCGGATTGCGCTTCGCTCCATCCGGGCTACGAGAATCGACCTCAATCCACCGCCTTCACCACATCCGGCGGCTGCGAGGCGTAATACGCCGCGGCCTGCTCGATCTCCTGCGGCGTCATTGCGCGGGCGATGTTGCGCATCTGCTGACTGATGTCGTTGCGCCGTTCACCGGAGGCGAAGGCGTGGAGCTGCGCCTTCATGTAGGCCTCGGACTGACCCTCCAGCCACGGGCTGCCGGTCTTGTTGTCGAGGCTGCCATGGCAGGAGCCGCAGGGCGCGATCCCGCGCATCGGCGCGCCGTAGATGACGATGTTGGGTTTCGGCAGTTGCGGCGTCGGGTGATAGGCCGGAAGCCGCGGCAGATAGGCGTAATAGTTCGAGAGATCGGCGATCTCCTGGTCGGTCAGGTTGACCGCAAACGGCGACATCACGGCATTGGTGCGCGCACCCGAGCGGAAATCGTGCAGCTCTTTGTAGATCACGGCCGCATACTGGCCGGCGAGATTGGGCGAGTCGGCGCGGCTGACGCCGGTGGGGCCGTGGCAGATCGCGCAGCGCTGCGCCAGCGTCGCGCCGCGGCCGATCGCCTCCTGGCTCGGGCGCGACAGCGTGTTTGAGGTCAGAACGACTTCGGACAGGCGTTTTGCCTGTTCGGGCGCCGTGACGCTGGCCGCACGCTGCGGTACGCCGGCGGCACTGCAGATCGCATCCCAGACGCCGGCGAACTGAACCCAGGGCTGTGCGAACGGCAGCACGATGAAGCCGGCAATCGCGGTGACGAGGAGGATCGCAGCGGTGATGCCGACGCCAGTCCTGAAATGGCTGTTGCGGAGAGTAAAGAGGTCGCGCGTGCTCATCACTGCGCCCCCACATAGACGGCCGGCACCGAGGTACCCGAACTCAGCGCCAGATTCAGGATCGGATAGCCGTAATTGGTCAGCGTGAGGCCGATCATCAGCGCAACCCACAGCGCGTGGGTGTTGAGCGCGACCGGGACGGTTATCGGCTGATGCACGGCCAGCGCGAAGCGATAGGGCCCAGCGTCGATTTGAGGCGCGCGCATGCCACGCGCCAGGATGACGATGAACATGATGCCCGAGGCCAGCAGGATGAAGCCGCCGATCGCCGAGAGGGTGACGGAGAGCGCCTGCGGCGCGATCGCGGGATCGCCGAAGTCGAAATAGGCCATGCGGCGCGGCATGCCCAGAATGCCGACCCAGTGCCACGGGAAGGTCGTCACGATCATGCCGATGAACCACAGCCAGAGCTGGGTGCGGATCAGGCGGATATCGATCAGCTCGCGCCCGGTCAGATGCGGCCAAAGATCATAGGCGATCGCGAAATACATGATGACGATGGCGCCGCCGAAGATCAGGTGGAAATGCCCGGTGATCCACTGCGTGTTGTGAATCGAGGCATCGAGCTGATAGCTCATGTTGATGAGGCCGCCGGCCCCGCCGAAGCCGAGCATGACGAAGGAGAACGCCAGCGCCAGCATCATCGGGTTGTCCCAGGGCAGGGCCCCGATCCAGCCGAACATGCCGCGGCCGCCGCGCAGACGAGCCGCGATCTCGACCGACGCGCAGATCGTGAACACGGTCAGCAGCGTCGGCAGCGCGACCAGCGCCGTGAAGGCGGAATGGATGAACTTGAAGCCGGCGCCTACTTGCGGATCGGCAAAGGTGTGGTGCATGCCGATCGGCATCGACACCACCAGGAACAGGATGAAGGAGATCCGCGCCATCGAGTCGGAATAGACGCGGCCGCCGATCGCGCGCGGCACGATGGTGTAATAGGCGATGTAGGTCGGCATCAGCCAGAAATAGACGATGGCGTGCAGCGTCCATGAGAAGAAGATGCGCGCCAGGCCGGCATCGATGGTCGCCTTGAGGCCTGCCGCAACCGGAATAATCTGGAGCAGCAGTTCGAGCGCGGCGCCGACCGCGGTCCAGGCCCAGAGGTAGGAGCCTGCGACATTGGCGAACATTGCGAGCGGCACCGGCGCGCCGGGATTGGCCTTCCGCCAGACGCGCAGATTGACCGACATCAGCGCGACCCAGATCCAGGAGCCGACCACGACCAGGACGACGCCGAGATAATAGAAGACGTTGCCGATCAGCGGCGGATAGAAGGTGTAGAGCACCGAGGCGCGGCCGAGCGCGATCGGGATCACCGCCATGATGCTGCCGGCGACGATCAACCAGAATCCTGCCCAGGCCCAGCGCACGCCGACCAGGCGCTGCTGTAGCGCGGACTCGCTGATGGCGTAGCCGAATGCCATCGCCACCAGGGTCGGGAAGACGTAGCCCATCACCGTGCCGTGGGCGGTCAGCGAGCGGTAATAGAGCTCGGGGTTGGAGAGCCATGTGCCGATCGGGCTGCGGATGAATATCTGCCAGGCGCCAAGCGTGAGCGCGATGCCGAACACGGCGAAGGCCAGCCAGAAATGGGCGAGGATGAGCTTCCTATTGACCAACACAGCTCAGCCTCCCGCCACCCTTCGCGCGATCGGCGAATTCGGTCTTGTCGATCACCTTGACCTTGCCCCACATGCCCTCGTGGCCAAAGCTGCAAAACTCCTGGCAGGGCATCAGATAGTCGCCGGTCTTCGTGAAGCGCATCAGCTGCTCGGAGATATAGCCTGGCACCAGCATGGCGTTGACGTTGGTACCCTGAATGAGGATGCCGTGGACGACATCGGCGCTGGTGGCCCGAAGCGTGATCGGCGTATCCGCGGGCACCACGATGCAGGCCGGCGTGAAGGAATATTGCTGGCCGATCGCGCGCACGGTGACATTGCCGTTGGCCTCCAGCACGCTGCCGAGATTGCTCTCGACGAATTCGCCGGACAGATGCAGGCGGGAGGGATCGGTGATCTCGACGCGCGGCTGCGGCATGGTCGCGCGATGGATGCCGGCGAATGCCGCCAGCAGCGCCATCATCACGATGATGATCACGGCGATGGTGGCCCAGCGCCGCTCGACGCGGGCGGCGACCTCGGCGCTGTCGTGATGAGTTTCCTCTGCGCTCATTGCAGCGATCCGCGGGGCAGGAAGACAAACAGATAGAAGGCGAGCCACATCGCGACCACACAGGCGGTGGCGATGCCGGCGAGCACGATCGCGCCGGACGGACCTTGCGCGACGACCTCCTCGACGGCCTGGTCGGCGCTAGCGGGGCTGGTCGGCGGATCGGAGTTGATCATGTGGGTCTCAATTCAGCGGTGCGGAACGCAGCTCGTTGGCCTCGCGCGCCGAGACCGGCGTGCCGCGATTGCCCCAGGCGGTGCGGATGTAGGAGACGACGGCGGCGATCCCGTTGTCGGACAACAGGCCAGCGAACGGCGGCATGCCGTAGGGCATCGGGTTGCCCTTGGTGCCGGGCGGATAGCCGCCATTGAGCACCATGCGGATCGGATTGACCGCCGACTGCATCTCGATCGACTGGTTGTTGGCGAGCGGCGGCCAGTGTGGCGGTTTGCCTTCGCCCTGGGTGCCATGACAGCTCGCGCACTGCTTGTCGTAGACGGTCTTGCCGAGGCTGATCAGCAGGCTGCTCTCGGTGGTCGGCAGTGTCGAGCTTGCCGGCGGCGGAGGCGAGGGCTCCGCAATGCCCTTGAGGTATACCGCCATCGCCTTGGTGTCCTCGTCGTTGAGATATTGCAGGCTGTTGTGCACGACCTCGGCCATCGGGCCGTAGACCACGCCGCGCATGGAGACGCCGGTCTGCAGCAGGTCGGTGATGTCCTTGATGCTCCAGTCGCCGAGGCCGGCCTCGCGGTTTGACGTCAGCGAGGGCGCGTACCAGTTCTGCATCGGGATCAGGCCGCCTTTGAAGGCGTCCGATTGCGAGGTGCCGCCGAGCGCGTTGATCGGCGAATGGCACATGCCGCAATGGCCGAGACCCTCGACCAGATAGGCGCCGCGATTCCATTCCGCTGATTTCTTCGGGTCGGGCTTGAACTCGCCTTCGCTGAAGAACAGCGTGCGCCATCCCAGGATGAGCTGCCGGTTGTCGTAGGGAAAGCGCAATTCGTGCGGCTTGTTCTTCTGGCTCACCGGCGCGATCGAGCGCAGATAGGCGAAGATCGCGTCGCTGTCGGCGCGGGTCACCTTGGTGTAGGACGCGAACGGCATGGCCGGATAGATCAACCCGCCGTCCGGGAAGCGGCCGCTGTGCATGGTCTTGTAGAAGTCGTCGGCGCTCCATTTGCCGATTCCGGTATCCGGGTCCGGCGTGATGTTGGAGGTGTAGAGCGTGCCGAACGGCGTCGGCATGGCGCGGCCGCCGGCGAACAGGCGGCCCTCCGGCGCGGTATGGCAGGCCGTGCAGTCGCCGGCGCGGGCGAGATATTCGCCGCGCGCGATGATGTCGCTGCTCTTGTCCTGCGCCTGCGCGGCCGCGGTGAGCGCGGCGAGGGCCAGGAGCTTGATCGATATGAGTGTGATCGACAGTTTCGAGCCCATCATCCGCCTCGTTAGTTGGGCTGGCTGCCGCAGCCGAAAGGCAGCGCGTAGCTGCCTTTCGGCACGGGGGCCGGGTTCGTGGGCGCCGGCCGTGTCGCGAGCCAGGCTGCGACGGCGGTAACATCTGCCTCCGTCAGATGGCCTGCGACTTGCTGCATGCAGTCTGGCGACTTCGCCGTGCGGGTGCCGTAACGCCAGGCGCCGAGCTGGGCGCTGATGTAATTGGCGCGCAGGCCGAGCAGGCCGGGGATGCCGGGTTGCATGCCTGCGAGTCCCGGGCCATGGCAGCTCACGCAGGCCGGAATGTTGCGGCTGGCATCGCCGCTGGTGGCGAGCAGCTCGCCCTGCGCCAGCACGTCCTTGCTGACCTCGCTCGGCGCCGGCTGCGGCAGCGGCGGATGTTCGCCGGCAAAATATTCCGCCATCGCCTCCAGATACGGATCAGGCAGAAACTCCAGCAGATAGTTCATGGGCGGATATTTGCGGCGGCCGCTGCGGAAGGCGAGCAGCTGATTGTAGAGATAGCCGGCGGGCTTGCCGGCAAGCCGCGGGAAATAGACGTCGCTGGTGCCTTCGCCCTTGTTGCCGTGACAGGGCGTGCAGGCCTCGACCCGCGCCGCCATCGTATCCGGCGGCTGGTTGGCCGTCTGTGCGGCCGCACCATCAATGGTGGCCAAGGTGATGGTTACGGCGACTGAAGCCGCGGCGCGAGCGAACAATTTCGTCGCCCTCCAAAATGCTGGTCCGGTTGATTCCAGATCACAACGTAGGGCGGCATTATTGCGCCAATATTTTCTCGCGCAAGATCGGAGACGCGTGATGACGTTTGGTCGCGCCGTCCGCATTCGCGATTGCGATCGAATTGGACAGACTTACGTGCTTTTTTCGAAAACTGAACATCACGCTGCGGTCTCGCGGCAGTTCCTGCCCGAGTCCTGCATTGGTCATGTCGCCCTCAGATGTCAGAGGGCGCAGGGAAGGCCGGGTGCCGGCTGGCACCCGCGGTCCACTGTGCTAAACCTGCGTGACAAGAAGCTGCACAGCGGCATACAGGTGTA
>NZ_JAVAYO010000183.1:0-243 GCF_054863005.1 Bradyrhizobium sp. 25ACV | reverse complement strand
GGCCGCTCGTGTACGTGCCCATCGCTCTTGTGGTCATCTGGGCGGCGAGCTTTCCGAATGGCGGTCCGCTCCAAGAGGCGTCCGGCTGGATGCCGGCACTGCCGAATTTCCGCCTGACCCATCTCTGGTTTCTCTACGTTCTGCTGGAGCTCTATGTCGCGGCGTTGCTGCTGCGCGGCGCGATCATCTGGCTCGATGCGTCAGGCAGGCTGCGAGCGATCGTCGACCGCCTGTTTGCGAGTA
>NZ_JAVAYO010000182.1:0-243 GCF_054863005.1 Bradyrhizobium sp. 25ACV | reverse complement strand
ACCTCATGGACGAGGTAACCTTTGAGTCCACGGCGGAAGGAAGCGTAGTGAAGATGCTGATCTACCTTGAGCAGGGGAAATGACGAAGAGCGCCGAGATCTCGACGCGCCTCAAGGGCGACGTATCCGTGATTGACATTCGAGGCGACGTGACGCCCGCGGCTGCTGCGCCCATCGAGGATGCGTACCGCGGCATAACCGCGGCGGGCGGGAAAAAGATACTGTTGGCTTTCAATGCGGACTG
>NZ_JAVAYO010000181.1:0-244 GCF_054863005.1 Bradyrhizobium sp. 25ACV | reverse complement strand
GCGAGCCCGGCGGTCTTCCTGGTGTACGGGAAGTCGACCGCCTTGGCCAGCACGTCCGGCCGCTCACGCCCGTACGCCTTGACAAATCCGGTCACCGAGCCGCCGAGCGGCGCGGTCGCGCCGTCGGCGTTGTATCCGTGGTAGCCGCCCATCCGGGTGCCGGAGACCAGGAACGTTCCCTGCGGCCCCAGCTGACCGGCCCGGTCGAGCCGCCGGACCACGGCGTACAGGTTCTTGACCCGCC
>NZ_JAVAYO010000180.1:0-244 GCF_054863005.1 Bradyrhizobium sp. 25ACV | reverse complement strand
GCCGAGCCACGGCTGGTAACTCGGCCGCGTCCATCCGCCCTGCTTCGCCAGTGCGTCCGTCAGTTCCTTGTAGGTTTCTGACCCCCGCCCCGACGACAGATGATAGATCCCGTAAGTCGGTTTCTCCATCTGGTGAATCTTCACGATCGCGCCGCCAACATAATTCGCCGGGACGATATCAATCTGGTCGTCTGGTCGCAGTGGCAATACCGGCAACCGCGCCAGCATGTCGAACGCTTGCACC
>NZ_JAVAYO010000179.1:0-244 GCF_054863005.1 Bradyrhizobium sp. 25ACV | reverse complement strand
CGCGAAGTACAGCCATTGAATTGCCATGTTGATGAACAAGACCAGCCAGAAAACGGCGAACAGCGGACCGAGCACGGCCATTACATCACGCGGGTCCGCCGGCGGAGTCCGATGCAACATCACGCCCAGCCCGCCGAACATGAAGATCAGGACGGCGAAAGTGATTGCAAAGGGGACGCCGAGGATCAGGCCGTCGATCAGATACGCGGCGAAGCGCGCCCAGAATCCGGAGTAGGGCAAGGGC
>NZ_JAVAYO010000178.1:0-244 GCF_054863005.1 Bradyrhizobium sp. 25ACV | reverse complement strand
AAGCTGATTGCTCCTGCATTTGAAGGTACTGCTGTTCTAGTTCTATACGTGCCTTATCAAATTCGCTTTCATCCTGCAGCGCCGTTAAGCGATCCTCACTATCACTATCGCGAGTATCATCCGTATTAATCCCAAACAATAAAAAATCCATCTGCATGAGATTCTTTGACGTCCGGGAAAAGCTTTCAATTTTCTCTACCATTGCCTCAAGCAAAGCAAATTGTTGTCGGGCTTTATCAATTTC
>NZ_JAVAYO010000177.1:0-245 GCF_054863005.1 Bradyrhizobium sp. 25ACV | reverse complement strand
AACCACCCCAACCCGCCCGACAGCCTGCTGCAAACCCTGGGGGCAGGCTTTTCCGAGCTGGCCCAGCGCGGTGTGATCAGTGACTGGCGCTACACCCAATTGGAAACCCGTCTGGTCGGCTTGAGCCAGGTGCAGGCGGCCTGCGAGCGGATCAAGCACACACCGCTGCCCTTCCCCTACACGTTGCTGTTGCACCGCACCATCTACCTGTTCTGCATTCTGCTGCCGTTCGCCATGGCCGAGCC
>NZ_JAVAYO010000176.1:0-245 GCF_054863005.1 Bradyrhizobium sp. 25ACV | reverse complement strand
CCCGCCAGCACCGGGAGTGCAAGCCCGGCATGATGCCGCCCGCTGAGCGAGCCGACCCTACCCGTCCCGACCACTACTGTCAGGTGTGATGCCCATGCTCGCCGACGACCAGTTCTCGCGCGCCCAACAGAAGCCCGGCACGAGTGAGACCCGCGCAGACCTCCCCGTGGTGCCGGAGACGCTCGCCGACGCCCCCGTGTGGCGCCACGACCCGCCCCACGAGGGCGCCGAGCCCGTCCCCGGAC
>NZ_JAVAYO010000175.1:0-245 GCF_054863005.1 Bradyrhizobium sp. 25ACV | reverse complement strand
AGCACGGATTTCAGCTCTACCGCGCCCGAACGCAATGGCGGTGGGCATGATGTCGCATTCGATGCGCGCCTCCGCCCGACCGAGCCAGACCATCGGCTTCAGACCTGACGACTGGGTAGCACGAGATTCTTTCGCAGCACGACCGTTCGTTAACAACCCGTTTTTCGGAAACGCGTTCTTCCGGCGATCTTTGTTCATTCCGCCTTTTGTCAACAACCCATTTTTCGTTCCGCCATTCTTCAGTA
>NZ_JAVAYO010000174.1:0-245 GCF_054863005.1 Bradyrhizobium sp. 25ACV | reverse complement strand
ATTGCTTCACTGGGAAGACCTTGGAAACAAAAATGCGCGTAACATCATGAAAAAATACAACGACAAGATCTTAACGTTCAATGATGATATTCAAGGTACGGGTGCCATTACTTTAGCGGGAGTTCTTGCAGCTGTCAAGAAAACTGGCACTCAATTGAAAGATCACCGTGTTGTGATTTTCGGAGCTGGCTCAGCTGGTATCGGAATCGCAGATCAAATGCGTGACACAATGGTACTTGAAGGTC
>NZ_JAVAYO010000017.1:0-171859 GCF_054863005.1 Bradyrhizobium sp. 25ACV | reverse complement strand
GTCAGGATCGCGATGTCCTGCAGCATGGCCTTGCGGCGATCGCCGAAGCCCGGAGCCTTGACGGCCGCGACCTTCAGGCCGCCGCGCAGGCGGTTCACGACCAGGGTCGCGAGGGCTTCGCCTTCGACGTCCTCGGCGACGATCACCAGCGGCTTGCCGGTCTGCACCACAGCCTCGAGCAGCGGCAGCAGCTCGTTCAGCGAGGAGAGCTTCTTCTCGTTGATGAGGATGTAGGCGTCGTCCATCTCAACGCGCATCTTGTCGGCGTTGGTGACGAAGTAGGGCGAGATGTAGCCACGGTCGAACTGCATGCCCTCGACGACGTCGAGCTCGGTCTCGAGCGACTTGGCTTCCTCGACGGTGATGACACCCTCGTTGCCGACCTTCTTCATGGCGTCGGAGAGGAACTTGCCGATCTCCTGGTCGCCGTTCGCCGAGATGGTGCCGACCTGGGCGATCTCGTCGTTCGAGGTGACCTTCTTGGAGTTCTTCTGGAGGTCCGCAACCACGGCTTCGACCGCGAGGTCGATACCGCGCTTCAGGTCCATCGGGTTCATGCCGGCGGCGACCGACTTGGCGCCTTCCTTCACGATCGCCTGGGCCAGCACGGTGGCGGTGGTGGTGCCGTCGCCGGCCGCGTCAGCGGACTTGGAGGCGACTTCGCGCACCATCTGCGCGCCCATGTTCTCGAACTTGTCCTCGAGCTCGATCTCCTTGGCGACGGTGACGCCGTCCTTGGTGATGCGGGGAGCGCCGAACGACTTGTCGAGCACGACGTTGCGGCCCTTCGGGCCGAGCGTGACCTTCACCGCGTTGGCGAGAACGTCGACGCCGCGCAGCATCTTGTCGCGCGCTTCAACCGAGAATTTGACTTCTTTGGCTGCCATCTGGAATTTTCCTTGGATAATGTTTGACTGGAGGGAAAGAGAGGCTCTTAGGCCGCCTTCTTCTTGGAAGCGGGGACGTCGAGAACGCCCATGATGTCGCTTTCCTTCATGATCAGCAGATCTTGGCTGTCGATCTTGACTTCAGTGCCGGACCACTTGCCGAACAGCACGCGGTCGCCGACCTTCAGGTCGATCGGGATCAGCTTGCCGGCTTCGTCGCGGCCACCTGGGCCGACGGCGACGACTTCGCCCTGCGAGGGCTTTTCCTTGGCCGTGTCGGGAATGATGATGCCGCCAGCGGTCTTCTCTTCTGCGTCGATGCGCTTGACCACGACGCGGTCGTGAAGCGGACGGAATTTCATGCAGTCCTCCTAAGCATTTGCTCAGATTGATGTTTCAATGGATGTTAGCAGTCGATGCCCGCGAGTGCTAGCACGGGCGAAGCTGAAATAGGACAGGAATTTTGCGGGAGCAAGGGCTTCTAGCAGAAAAATCAGCACCCGGAAGCGCGGACTGCCAGAATCTCTTTTCCATCGTTAACCGAGGCCGGGCCCGTATTAGCACGGTGCCGCCTCTGCTGCTAACGCATTGAATTTCAACAGCTTGTTAAACTTTTGGGCTTGAGATGGGTTGTCAGTTTGCGTCACATTTCT
The DNA here is from genome assembly GCF_054863005.1 of Bradyrhizobium sp. 25ACV. Taxonomy (NCBI): domain Bacteria; kingdom Pseudomonadati; phylum Pseudomonadota; class Alphaproteobacteria; order Hyphomicrobiales; family Nitrobacteraceae; genus Bradyrhizobium; species Bradyrhizobium sp. 25ACV. The sequence continues at coordinate 170,319 of NZ_JAVAYO010000017.1, read as the reverse complement.
CTCATGTGAGCGCATCAGTACCGGGTGGCTCGTAAGGCGCACACCGACCAGGCCGCCCCTTGAATGCGCTCCTGCAAAGGAGGTTGGCATGGGCGTGCGGAGTGGGGGCGTTTCCGAGGACTTTCGGAAACAGCTTTTAGGTTACGGGCTGACGACGGCACAAATCCTCTACCGGATGCCGGATCATCCCTCGCTGCTCCAGACCTACGTCTGGCAGAACTACGACATGTTTCCGAAATTCCCGGCGCTGAAGGATTTCCTGGTCTTCTGGCAGGAAAAGCTCGACGGTCCCCTCCATTCGGTCACCGTCGCGCACTCCAAGCTGATCAAGCCGGCGGAGCTGCGCGCCGTGGATGGCGTGTTCCGGCTGCATTGAGGCGAACATCGGTCTCGTAGGGTGGGCAAAGGCGCTTAAGCGCCGTGCCCACCATCTCTCCATGATCGCGCGCGGAAGGTGGGCACGCTCTCCGTTGCAGCTCGTCGGACGAACGCACTATTCCCGGGATCGCCTGAGGGGCAATCAGGCGCCGTCGCTGCAATAGCGTCTCCACATCGCGCGATAGGCCTCGTCGACCGCTCGCCCGTATGAGACGGGGTTGCTGGCGGCTGCGGCCCGGATCTTGTCGGGTAGCTCGCGGCGCAACCTGTCGAGCTCGCTGATCTCAGAACCTCGGCTCGTTGCGATTTCGATATACGCCTCATGGCTGTCCGTGACCCAGTCCGGCAAGCCAAGTGCGGTGAGGATGGAGCCGGCAGCACGGCTGGGCAGGCTATTGCCAAGCTTCGCCACCACCGGCACGCCCATCTGCAAGGCTTCCCATGTGCTGACGCCGCCATTTTGCGGGAACGGGTCGAGGCAGATATCGACGCGATTGAACGATGCCAGATGTTCGCTTCGCGAGGTGGCGCCGAGCATATCGACGCGTTCGGCCGGCAACCCGCAAGCCGCGAACCGCGCCAGCAAGTTTTCGCGGACCAGCTGGTCGTCCAGCGCAACATCCTTGACCAGCAGTCGCGACCCCGGCACCCGCTCGAGAATCCTGGACCAGACTTGCGCAGCCTCGTCCGAAATCTTGCTGACGCGGTTGAAGACGCCGAACGTGACGAACCCGTTCGAGATCGCCGGCGTTGATGCCCGCGGAATCTCGGTCGGCAGCGACGCCAGCGTCACGAAGCAGGGCAGGTCGACAACGGTCTCTGCAAACAGATGCCGAACCTCGAGGGGAATCGCGACCGGGTCCGAGAACAGATAGTCGATCGTCGGCAGCCCGGTGCCCGTGCCGTGGCCCCAGCCATGCACCTGGATCGGTGCCGGCTTGCGCGCAAACACGCCGAGGCGGTTTCCTCTGGTATGGCCGGACAGGTCGATCAGGATGTCGACGCCGTCGGCGCGGATCTCGGCGGCGAGGCGATCTTCGGTCCATTGCGAGGCGTCGCGCCAGCGATCGGCGATCCCCTGAAATTCGCCGGTCGTCGCATCCACTTTCGACGAGCAAGCGTAGCACACGACCTCGAACTGTGCCCGGTCATGGTGTTGGAGGACCGGCTTGAAAATCAACGCGGCCGAATGGGCGTTGAAATCCGACGAGACATAGCCGAGCACCAGACGGCGGTCCGGATCGCGGTTGTTGTCATGCGGGCCCGCCGCGCCTGAAGCGATTTTCGCGCCGACACGCTCCCACCACACCTCGCGCGCCTGCTGATGCCGTTCGACGGTGGCGTCCCCTGCAAAATCGAGCGTGAATATCTTGTTGGAGATCGCGCTCTGCAGGTCAGGCTGGATGTCGAGGGCCCTGTCGAAACTGGCGAGGGCTTCGTCGACCCGGCCAAGTCCGGCGAGGCAAAGGCCCAGCACCAGGTGAGCTTGAATGGAATTGGGATCGATTGCGAGCGCCTGCTCGCAGTCGTGGGATGCCTGGGCAATCTGCTGGATCTGGAGCAGGACACTGGCGCGCGCGAGCCACCCATTCGCGTCGTCGGGTGCCAGCGCAATTGCCTGATTGCCATCTGCCAGGGCTTCGTCAAATCGCTGAAGTTCCCGTAAAGCAGTGGCACGGTTTGCCAGCGCCGCGGCATAGTCGGGCTTGATCGACAGCGCGCGGTTCAAGCTTGCGATGGCCTCGTCATAATTGCGTTGACGGCACAGCGCCCAACCCCGGCCGTTGTGGGCTTCAGCAAGGCTTGCGTTGAGTGCGATCGCCTTGTCGTAGCTGTGAAGCGCCTCCTCGTGAAGATCGAGGGCCACGCTCGCGTTGCCGAGATTGGAGAGGGTTGCGGCGTGGTTGGGCCGCAAGGCGAGGGCCTTTCGATAGCTCGCGCAGGCCTCGTCGTGACGCCGGAGCCCGTTGAGCGCGACGCCCAGCCTCATATGAGCTTCGGCAGATTGCGGATCCACGGCGACCGCTCGGCTCAGCAGGATTTCGGCTTGCTGAAAGTTTTTGGCATCAGACTCCAAAGCGCCGAGCATGTGCAGCGCCATGAACTGGTTGGGCGCGAGCTGCAGGATTTGCCGATAGGCAGCCTGGGCCTCGGCGAGAAGCCCCATCTTGTGTAGCTGGAGCGCGTGCCCGAGCAACGGCAGCACCTCGGCTTTTTGCCGTTTCTGCAGCCGGGCATTTTGAAATGCACGCTGACCTACGCTGCTGCCCATGAATTCATTCCCCCAGAATCTCTCTTCGAGATTAATTCAGCGAGAGAACGAATACGAGACGACGGCCGCTCGCCACGACAGCCTGGGACAAGCTACGACCGATCGGGTCATCGAGCCGCCAGCCTTGCGCTCGGCAATTGCCGCCTCATCCAGGACTGGATAATCTGTCCTTCGGGTTGTACCCGTCCGGCGGGCACGACTCAGATCAGGGAGGCAGACAATGGCCAAGCAAAAGGCATCAAGACCCGCAACGAAGACCGCAGTGAAGAAGCGGAGCAGCGCCAAGGCGGCGGCGCGATCCTCTGCGCGCAAGGCGGTGAAGGCGAAGGCCCGCACTGCCGCGCCGAAGAAGCCCGCACGCCCCAGGCAGCGCATCGCGATCAGCCATCACCGCGAAGAAGACTTCAAGGCCGATGGCCTGCGCGCTTACGCGAAATACCGCGACCTCGGCATCGCCGACGCAAGCCACGGCCTCGCGCAAGCGCACGTGATCCGGCTGCAAGGTCCTTGCGATCCGGCTGAGGTGTCGAAACTGCATTTTCACGACGTCGACTTCCAGATGGTCTACGTGCTCAAGGGCTGGGTGAAGACCTATATGGACGGGCAGGGCGAGACGTTGATGAAAGAAGGCAGCGCCTGGACCCAGCCGCCGAAGATCAAGCACATGATCCTGGATTATTCGGACGACGTCGAACTGCTGGAGGTGATCCTGCCGGCGGAGTTCAAGACGGTGGAGTTGAAGGCGTAGGCCAATCTCTCTCCTTCGTCATTACGATGAAGGTTCGTAGCCCGGATGGAGCGAAGCGTAATCCGGGGCCGCTGCCCGCGACGACGCAGACCTTCCCGGATTGCGCTGCGCTCCATCCGGGCTACAGGACCGTCGCTACTCCAGGCCCCACCACCGCCCATCAAACACGTCGTCAGCGTTCCCGTCACGATCGTTAAAAAGCACACGATCTGAGAAACCGCGCAATTACCAGTCGGATGGTTTCAGCTGTCCCGCAGGGCGGGCGCTAACCAGTCGAAAACACCTCTCCCGTCAACTCAAAGCTGTGAAAACGCAGGATTGCTTTCATGGCGACCAACACCTTTGGCCGACGTGGCGTCGCGCCGCCACCCTCAAGAGCGTCGTTTCAACCCGTCGCCGCGCCGACTATTCGGGAGATCGTGCGCGATCCCGCTCGGCCCTTGCCTAGTGAGGGGACGCTATTTAGCGACAACAAGCTTTTGGCCGATATCCCTTTCCTCACCATTGGCCTGATTTTCGGTCTGCTCCTGATCTTCGCCCTGCAACGCAGTCTGGCCATCGACGTTGCGCGGGACGGTGACCTCGATGTCCGCTCGCTGATCGCTCAGGGCGCCTCCGGTTACGATCTCGTTGTCGGACGAGGAGAATGGTGGAGGATTGGCCTTGCGCCGCTGCTGCACGGCAGCGGGTGGCACCTCATCAGCAACTGCGTTGGGTTGTTCATCGTTGGCGTCAGGCTGGAGTCTCTGATCGGCCGTGGCTGGTTTGCGCTGATCTTCGTCGCCAGTGCAGTGGCGGGTGAGGTCGGCTCTCTGCTGGGCAATGGCCCCGGCACGGTGGGCGTCGGCGCGTCCGGCGCCATTACCGGGCTCATCGCCGCACTGTTCGTCGCGAGCTTCGATCCCGAAGCGGACGCCGATCAAACCATATCGAGACTGAAGACGTCGCTCTTCTTCGGCGTGCCCGCATTGCTGCCGCTGGCCTTCGGAGCCTCGGGCAATGTCAACTATTATGCCCATGCAGGTGGTGCGGTGGCCGGCGCCGCGCTTGCGATCACGCCGTGGCTCGCCTTCTGGTCCTATGACAGCCTGCCGCGGAGCGCGGGCATGACGTTGCTCGCAGCATCCCTTGGATCGCTGATCTGCGCCGGCTTCGCCGCCGTCCATTATTCGTCCTACATGGCCGATGCCGTGCATTATATCCGCGCGTCGGAAGTGCCGGCGAAGGCTGACGAGATGGTCAGCCGGTCGTTCGATCTCGTCACCCGCTACCCAAAAGATGCGCGGGCCCACGTGTTCCGTGCGGTCTTCTTCCTGGAACAAGCGAACCTCAGTGCCGCCGAGACGGAGGCGCGAACCGCCCTGTCGCTCGCCGCTTCAGATGTGGCGGGTGGGCCGGTGCGCTCCGGGGCGCAGGGCTTGATGGCGGTGTTACTGTGGGCGCAGGGACGAACCAGCGATGCGAAGGCCATGGCGGTCGAGCCCTGCCGTGCCAAGCTGGCCGAGGTGCGTCGCATCTTGCAGAAGTCGAAATTGTGCAGTTGACCGGGCTACGGCATCGCCACGGGTCACGTGATGACCCCCACGACCGCGCCCATCAAGCAGGTCGTCAGCGTCCCCGATACGATCGACTTCAGCCCGAGCGCGTTGATCTCCTCGCGCCGCTCCGGCGCCATTACGCCCAAGCCGCCGATCATGATGCCGAGGCTGGCGAAGTTGGCGAAGCCGCACATTGCGTACAGCATGATCAGGCGCGAGCGCGGGTCGAGCGTATCGCCCGGCAGCTTCGAGAAGTCGACATAGGCGATCAATTCGTTGAGCACGGTCTTGGTGCCCATCAGGCTGCCGGCGGTGATCGCCTGGTCCCATGGCAATCCCATCAGCCAGCACACCGGCGCCATCACGAGACCGAGCAGGCGCTGTAACGAGATCGCGGCGCCGCCAACATTCGGCAGCAGGCCGAGCATGGCGTTGACGAGATAGACCAACGCCACCAGCACAAGCAGCATGGCGACGATGTTGATCAGCAGCTCGATCCCCCCGCTGGTGCCTTTCACGATCGCATCCATCGTGCTGGAGACTTCCATCTCCGGATCTTCGAGCGTGCCGCCGGTACGCGTGTCGGAGGTTTCAGGCACCATGATCAGGCTGACGAGGATCGCGGCCGGCGCGCCCAGCACGGAGGCGATGACGAAGTGCGCGGCCGCGTCGGGAATGAGAGGAGCAAGGAGCGTCGCATAGAGCACCAGCACCGTGCCGGCGATGCCCGCCATACCGCCGGTCATCACCAGGAACAATTCGCTGCGGGTCATCTGCTTCAGATACGGCCGCACGAACAGCGGCGCCTCGACCATGCCGAGAAAGATATTGGCGGCGGTCGAGAGGCCTACCGCGCCGCCGACGCCCAGCGTCCGCTCCAGCAGCAAGGCCATGCCGCGCACGATCGGCGGCAGCACGCGCCAGTAGAATAGCAGCGTCGTCAGCACGCTCATCACCAGCACGATCGGCAGCGCCTGGAACGCCAGGATGAAATCGGCGCCAGGCACCTTGACGTCGAAGGGCAGGGCGCCGCCGCCGACATAGCCGAACACGAAGGCGGAGCCGGCGCGCGAGGCAGCCGAGATCGCACCGACCGCGTCATTGATGGCGCCGAAGGCGTGCGCGACGACCGGCAGCTTCAGGAGCACGATCGCGGTGACGAAGGTGGCGACGAGGCCGATCGCCGCCTGCCGCAGCGACACGGCGCGTCGATTCTCCGCCAACGCGAAGGCGATCAACAGCAATGCGAAAATGCCGAGTGCCGATTGCAAGCGCAGCATGATGTCCCCAAACCCTCAATGATTATGGCCGCGCCGGCGCTGCAAAGGCAATGCCGCAAGATGCGGGGCGCGTCGCACTGTTGACAAGCGGGTCCGCCTCGGCCACGCGGGGGCCTTCGACAGTGAGGGGGAGAGCGGTCCGAGGGTGACCCAAAAGGCGATGCCAGAGCAGCCAATATCCGGACATCCGCCGGTCAGCGCCCGCGCGCTTCTCGCCCACCGTGCGTTCCTGTTCTTCCTGCTCTCGCGCAGCCTGTCGCGCTTTTCCAGCCAGATCGCGGCGGTCGCGATCGGCTGGCAGATCTACGATCTCACCGGCTCGGCCTTCGACCTCGGCATGGTCGGCCTCGTGCAGTTCCTGCCCACGGCGCTCCTGGTGTTCGTTGCCGGCCACGCCGCCGATCGCTATGAGCGCAAGCGCGTGGTCCAGCTCTGCCAACTCGTTGAAGCTGCGACCGCGCTCTATCTCGCAATCATCACCTATCTCGGCGCGGTCGGCGAGGTCCAGATCTTCATCGCGACCTTCGTGCTCGGCATTGCCGGCGCGTTCGAGAGCCCAACCACGGGGGCGCTGCTGCCGCTGATCGCGCCGCAGGGCTCGCTTCAGCGCGCCACCGCCGTCTCCAGCGGCGCGGCGCAGGTCGCGACCATCACCGGGCCGGCGCTCGGCGGCCTCGCCTATGCGGTCGCCCCGCATCTGGCCTATGCCATGATGGTGCTGTTCTGGATCTTCGGCATGATCCTGACCGGCTTCATCCGGCCGCGTCCGCAGGCGATCGCGAAGGAGGGGATGGACTCGGACAACATCTTTGCCGGGGTCCGCTTCATTCGCAGCAATCCGGCGATCCTCGGCACCATCTCGCTCGACCTGTTCGCGGTGCTGTTCGGCGGCGTCACCGCGCTGCTGCCGATCTATGCCCGCGACATCCTGCAGACCGGGCCGGTCGGGCTCGGCATGCTCCGTGCCGCGCCGGCGGTCGGTGCGCTCCTGATGACCATGGTGCTGGCGCGCCACGCCATATCGAGGCACGTGGGACTGCGCATGTTCCAGGCCGTGATCGTGTTCGGCCTCGCCACCATCGTGTTCGCGCTGTCCTCCTGGATGTGGCTGTCGGTGCTCGCGCTCGCCGTGCTCGGTGCCGCCGACACGATCAGCGTCGTGATCCGCTTCTCGCTGGTGCAGCTGTCCACGCCCGACGAGATGCGCGGCCGGGTCGGCGCGGTCAACTTCCTCTTCATCAACGCTTCGAACCAGCTCGGCCAGTTCGAAAGCGGTGTGGCCGCCGCGCTGCTCGGCGCCATGCCGGCCGCCGTGCTCGGCGGCGTCGCCACGGTTGCGGTGGCGCTGCTCTGGATGAAGCTGTTTCCGAGCCTGCGGAAGGTGGAGAGTTTGGAGTAGGGACAGTCTTGTGTCCCGGACAAGCCGCAACGCGCCGGCGGTGCGGCGCAGAGCCGGGACCCAGCGCCAGGACCGAGATTGCGGAGGCATGGGCCCCGGCTCAGCAGCGCGTCATTGCATGCCGCGCTGCGTCCGGGGCACGAGGCCAGGGCCTTGGATTGCCCAGCGAGAGTCGCGGACAAAGCACAGCGGAATCAATGGGATCCCTACTGTGCATGGGGTTGTTTTCGCAATTTTGAGTTCAGCCCCGTCCGACGAAGGGCATCTTGGTCGCCATGACAGTCATGGTCAGCACGTTGGCATCGAGCGGCAGGCCGGCCATGTAGGCCACGGCATCGCCGACCGCTTTCGCATCCATGCGCGGCTCGTGCTTGGTGGTGCCGTCCGGCTGCAGCACGCCGGGGCCGTTGACCATGCGGTCGGTCATCGGGGTCGCGGCGTTGCCGATGTCGACCTGGCCGACGGCGATGTCGTACATGCGGCCATCGAGATTGCTGGCCTTGGTCAGGCCGGTGATGGCGTGCTTGGTCGAGGTGTAGGCCGCCGAGAACGGGCGCGGCGCATGCGCCGAGATCGAGCCGTTGTTGATGATGCGGCCGCCGCGCGGGGTCTGGTCCTTCATGATGCGGAAGGCGTGCTGGGTGCACAGGAACGGGCCGGTGAGGTTGGTGTTCACCACCGCCTGCCACTGCTCGAGGCCGAGGTCCTCGAAGTTGACGGCGGGGGCGCCCATGCCGGCATTGTTGAAGAGCACGTCGAGCCGGCCATAGGTCGCCTTCACCTTGTCGAACAGTGCGGCGATGGAATCCGGCTTGGTCATGTCGGCGGTGACGCACAGGCTTTTGCCTGCGGGACCGAGCTTTGCGGTCTCCTCGAGCATGTCGAGTCGGCGCCCGACCAGCACCACGGTGAAGCCGGTGTTCATCAATGCCAGCGACGCGGCGCGTCCGACACCGGTGCCGGCGCCGGTCACCACTGCGATCTTCTTTGCTTCGCTCATTGTTTCCTGCCTTTTCTCATGTGTCAGGTTTTGGGTTCTTTTTCGTTCTTGTAGGGCGGCCGCGGAATGTTCTGGTGCGCCGCGCGCAGCGCCGCGGACCAGCGCGAGCGCAGATCGTGGAAGTAGGGCTCGCCCGCCTCGATGCGATGGTTGAGATCGGCTTCGCAGGCATCGGCGCGCACCACCAGCACGTCGATCGGCAGGCCGACGCCGAGGTTCGAACGCATGGTCGAATCCATCGAGATCAGGCCGGTCTTCAGCGCCTCGTAGAGCTCGACGTCGTAATGCATGGCGCGGTCGAGCACGGGCTTGCCGTATTTGTGCTCGCCGATCTGCAAGTACGGCGTATCGGTAGTGCACTCGATGAAATTGCCGGCGGTGTAGACCATGAACAGGCGCATGCGCGCGCCCTTGATCTGGCCGCCGAACAGGAACGAGACGTCGAACGAGACGTCCTCGGATCTCAGCGCCGGCCCTTCGGTCGCATGCACCGCGCGGATCGCCCGGCCGATCCGCTGGGCAGCCTGGAACATGGTCGGCGCGTTCATCAGCGTCTCGACCTCGCCCGTGTTGGGGTCCTCCAGGCCTTCGGTCAGCGTGGACAGCACAGACTGGCTGATGGCGAGGTTGCCGGCGCTGGCGATCGCCATGATGCGCTCGCCGGGCTTTGAGAAGATGTGCAGCTTGCGGAAGGTCGAGACGTTGTCGAGGCCGGCATTGGTGCGGGTGTCGGCGATCATCACCAGACCGTCCCGAACCAGGATTCCGCAACAATAGGTCATTTCCAGTCCCCGAACGCGTTTGCGCGGAATTACTAGCCAATTTCGCCGGCCGGTCCAACCCCCGATTCCCATGGGAAGGTCGTCATTCCCGGGAGCCGCAGCTAGCTGTCGCTCAATCCGCCGCATCGACGAGAAACGCCTCGTCGACGGGTACGCCGAGCGCCGTGACCAGCCGGTTGGTCTCCGCGGCCATGCCGACGATGGCGAGCATCTCGGCATATTCGGCCTCCGTCATGCCCTTGGCCCGCGCAGCGGCGGTGTGGGAGTGAATGCAGTAGCTGCAGCCATGCGCGATCGAAACCGCGACATAGAGCATTTCCTTGACCTTGGGATCGAGCGCGCCGGGAGCCATCACCTCCTTGATGCTCTCCCACGTCCTCCGCAGCGTCTTCGGATCATGCGCCAGCGCGCGCCAGAAATTATTGACGAAGTCCGACTTTCGCACCTTGCGGATATCGTCGAAGACGGCGCGCGCTTCGCTGGAAAGTTCATCATCCGAAAGCAGTCTGACAGTGGCCATTGGTACCTCGCGGGGGGGCAGCTTCGATCCCCGCGAGTGTAGCACGACCCATTCGTTCGGACGGCTGCGCCTAGCTCTGCCGCTGGGATTGTGATTGCGACGGCCCGCCGCGGCCGGCCTGCTCGACCTTAACGGCCACGGCCAGCGTCTCAGCGCCGCCGCCATAGCGGGTGCCGCGCACCGGGGCTGCGCCGAGATAGTCGAGCCCGATCGCGACGCGGACATGAGCGTCGGTGGCGCAGATGCTGTTTGCGGGATCGAATCCGACCCAGCCGAGATCGGGAACGTAGGCTTCAGCCCAGGCATGGCCGGCGTCCTGATGCACCGTGCCGTCCGCGCGCAGGAAGTGGCCGGAGACGAAGCGCGCCGGCACGCCGCCGGAGCGGGCGCAGGCGATGAAGATGTGCGCGTAGTCCTGGCAGACCCCGCGCTTGAGTGTGAACGCCTCCGCCGCCGAGGTTCCGCTGTTGGTCGGGTCCTCGTCGAAGGTCATGTGATCACCGATCTCGGTCATCAGCGTATGCAGGAAGCCGAGCGTGTCGCTTTCGGCCTCGCTGCGCAACTGGCGCGCAACCGCCATCATCGCCGGATTAACCGAGGTGAGGTCGGTGGCGCGCAAGAACATGCCGGCCGGAAAGCGCTCGTCGGCGCCGCGCAGCACGCCGCCGGTGTCGTGGGTCTCGATCAGGCCTTCCGCGGTGATCTTGATGTCGCCGACGGGCCCGCAGGACAGCACATGGGTGACGTTGCCGAAGGCGTCCTCGTGGGTGTCGAGCTTGGTGTCGGTGGAGACGTCGATCTGCCATTCCGCCACATACTGTCCGTCATGGCTGCCGGGCGTCATGCGCAGGATCTGGATCACGCTGGTGGCCGCCGGCTCGTAGCGATAGGTCGTGGTGTGCAGGATTCGCAGGCGCATGGTGTTTCTAGATCGGTCATTCCGGGATGGCGCGAAGCGCCAGACCCGGAATCTCGAGATTCCGGGTTCGATGCTTCGCATCGCCCCGGAATGACGAAGGGTGAGAGTTTCAGTCCTGACTAGATCAAATACTGCTTCGTGATGATTTCGCCCAGCCTGGAATTATCCGTGATGAATTCTTGAATGAATTCATGCACGCCATGCTGGAAAATGTCGTTCATATTGCTGTGTTCCAGCCGGTTGCGGATGCCGCGGGCGTGGCGCTGGGCCGGGCCCTGGCGGCCATAGGCGACGCCGATCTGGTCGAGGTTGCGCACGAGATTGCCGTAGCAGCTGGCCAGGGAGCGCGGCAGCGTGTCGTTGAGGATGAGTAGATCCGCGATCAGCCACGGCTTCAGCGTCTCGCGATAGACCCAGTGATAGGCCGTCAGCGCCGAGACCGAGCGAAGGATCGAGCTCCACTGATAGAAATCGAGCGGGCCGCCGACATGCTCCTCCTCGGGCAGCAGCACGTGATACTTCACGTCGAGAATGCGCGCGGTGTTATCGGCGCGCTCCAGATGCACGCCCATCCGCGAGAACCAGTAGGCGTCGTTGCGCAGCATGGTCCGGTACGCCGAGCCGTCGAAGCGCAGTGAGGTCTCCTGCACGAAGCGCAGGAATTTGGCGAGGTCCTCGCGCGTCGAGGTGCCCTTGCTCCAGACCGCCTGAAGCTCGATCCAGGCCGAGTTGATCGTGTCCCACATCTCGCTGGTCAGCGCGGTGCGGACCGAGCGCGAGTTCAGCCGCGCCGCCTCGATGCAGTTCCTGATCGAGGATGGATTGTCCACGGAGAACGAGAGGTAATCGACGACGTTGTGCTCGTTGGCTTCCTCGTAGGTCTGATAGAAGCTGGCGGCGACGCCGGCGGTGAGCAGCGCCGAGTCCCATTCATTGGTCTTGCCGATATAGGCGGCGGGAAGCGCGGTGACGCGCAGCGTCGCATCGATGGTGCGCGCGAGATACTCGGCCCGTTCGACGTAGCGGGCGAGCCAGTAGAGGTTTTCGGCGGTACGCGACAGCATCTGACTACTCGTCCAGGATCCAGGTGTCTTTGGTGCCGCCGCCCTGGCTCGAATTCACCACCAGGGAGCCTTCCTTCAGCGCGACGCGTGTCAGCCCGCCCGGCACGATGGTGGTGCTCTTGCTGCCGGTGAGCACGAAGGGGCGCAAATCGACGTGGCGCGGGGCAAGGCCTGACGCCGTGCAGGTCGGGCAGGTCGACAGCGCCAGCGTCGGCTGCGCGATGAAGCCTTCGGGCTCGCGCTTGAGCTTCTCGCGGAACGCTTCGATCGTTGCCTTGGTCGCGGCGGGGCCGATCAGCATGCCGTAGCCGCCGGAGCCGTGCACCTCCTTGACGACGAGCTCGCTCAAATGATCCAGCACATAGGCGAGGTCCTTCGGCTCGCGGCAGCGCCAGGTCGGCACGTTCTTCAGGATCGGCTCCTCGCCGAGATAGAATTTCACGATGTCCGGCATGTAGGAGTAGATCGCCTTGTCGTCGGCGATGCCGGTGCCGACGGCGTTGGCGAGCGTGATGTTGCCGGCCGCATAGGCCGACATCAGCCCGGGCACGCCGAGCGCGGAATCGGGACGGAAGGTGAGGGGATCGAGGAAGTCGTCGTCGACGCGGCGATAGATCACGTCGACACGCTTCACGCCCTCGGTCGTCCGCATGAACACTTCGTTGTTCTTGACGATGAGGTCGCGCCCCTCCACCAGTTCGATGCCGAGCTTGTCGGCGAGGAAGGAGTGCTCGTAATAGGCCGAGTTGTAGACGCCGGGGGTGAGCAGGGCGACGGTCGGCTCGCCCGAGGCGCTCAGCGGCGCGACGGAGCGGAGTGCCGAGAGCAGCTCGTCCGGATAGCGCTCGACCGGCGCCACCTTGTGGCGGGCGAACAGATCCGGAAACAACCGCATCATGATTTCGCGGTTTTCCAGCATGTAGGACACGCCGGAGGGCGTCCGCGCATTGTCCTCGAGCACGATGAAGTCGTTGGCATCGACCCGGACGATGTCGATGCCGGCGATGTGCACATAGACATCGTGCGGCACCTGCTGGCCGTTCATCTCGGGCCGGAACACCGGGTTCTGGAAGATCAGATCGTCGGGCACGATCTCGGCGCGCAGGATGTCACGGCCGTGATAGATGTCGCGCAGGAACATGTTGAGCGCGCGCACGCGCTGCTTCAGGCCCTTCTCCAGCAGTGCCCACTCCTTGCCCGACATGATCCGCGGGATCACGTCGAAGGGGATCAGGCGCTCGGTGGATTCGGCCTCGCCATAGACCGCGAAGGTGATGCCGATGCGGCGGAATAGCAGCTCGGCCTCCTGGCGGCGATATTCAAGCGCCTCGGGAGGCGTCTCCTTGAGCCAGCGCGCCAGCTCCTGGTAGGCGGGGCGAAGGTCCCCGCCGGGAATATTCATTTCATCAAACGCGACTGCCATAGATGCCGACTGTTCTCCGCAAGGCGTTGCGCCAATGGACAGGTCGCCAGGCCCTGGTGAAGCCGCAACGTCCTGACCATGCGGCAAGAGTGCATGACTTTCATGTGGTAGCAAGGGCTGGGCCAGCGCGATAAGCATGGACTGGCAGCATTTGTCGGGGATGGCCGGCGGCTTGCCTGAAAAAATGGCTGAGGACTGCTTATTTCGACAGCAAAACCGCGTGACTTCAACGCGTTACCTCGGCAAAGTCGGCGCCACAGGTGAGGGACTTAAGTTATGAGCGAGATCGTCACGGCGGGCATTCTGGTCATTGGGGACGAAATCCTGTCCGGCCGGACCAAGGACAAGAATATCGGTTTCATCGCCGAATACCTGACTAATATCGGCATCGATTTGAAAGAGGTCCGGGTCGTCTCCGATGACGAGCCCGACATCATCGCTGCCTTGGATGCACTGCGGCATCGCTACACCTACGTCTTCACCACCGGTGGCATCGGGCCGACCCATGACGACATCACGGCCGACAGCGTCGCCAAGGCGTTCGGCGTCGGCATCGACCACCATCCGGAGGTGGTCGCCCGTTTCAAGGAGCGCTGGAGCGAGCAGGACCTCAACGAGGCTCGCCTGCGCATGGCCCGCATCCCCGACGGTGCCGAGCTGATCCAGAGCGCCACCATTCTTGCGCCCGGCTTCAAGATCGGCAATGTCATCGTGATGGCCGGCGTGCCCTCGATCATGCAGGCGATGATGGACATCGTCTCGCCCAAGCTGAAATCGGGCGTGCGCATGCTCTCCGAATCGGTCCGCGCCAACGCGCGGGAAGGCGACATCGGCAGCCCCTTGCGCGCGATCGCCGCCGCCCATCCCGACACCATCATCGGCAGCTACCCCTTCATGGACGAAGAGCAGAAGCCGAATACGAACCTCGTGGTGCGCTCGCGCGATGCGGACAAGCTCGCAGCAGCCATGGGCGCGGTGAAGGAAATGCTGGCAGGATTCAACATCACCCGTTAGCAGGGAATTTGCCGGCAGGCGAAGCAGGAGACGACAATGGCTGGTGAAGCACCGGAACTGAGCGCACAGGAGCGGGCGGGCAGGGCCTTCCCGGTCTCGTGGGACCAGTTCCACCGCGACTGCCGGGCGCTGACCTGGCGGCTCAACGAAGTCGGCCCGTTCCACGCCGTCATCGCGATCACCCGCGGCGGCCTGGTGCCGGCCGCGATCGTGGCGCGCGAGCTCGGCGTGCGCGTGATCGACACGGTCTGCATCGCAAGCTACGACCACGACAAGCAGGGCGAGCTCCAGGTCCTCAAAGGCATTTCGGAACAGGCCATGAAGCTTGGCGGCGGCACCGGCAAGGGGCTGTTGATCGTCGACGACCTCGTCGACACCGGCAAGACCGGCAAGCTAGTCCGCGAGATGCTGCCGGATGCACATTTCGCCACCGTCTACGCCAAGCCGATGGGACGCCCGCTGGTCGACACCTTCATCACGGAAGTCTCGCAGGATACCTGGATCTTCTTCCCCTGGGACACCGCGCTGTCCTACCACCCGCCGCTGCGCGACGGCGCGGCGTGATCAAAGGCGAATGGCGAGTAGCGAATGGCGAATAGCAGCCCCTCCACTCGCAATTCGCCATTCGCTACTCGCCCTCTCCAAAACCGCGTCCTGCCTACCGGCGCCATCATCGCCACACCGCATCGTGGCCTGTTCACAGGCAATCGCGGCATCATCCATGATCCCGCGACCAAGACGCTGCTGAACAAGCGCTGGTCGTCGCCGGCGTGGATTACATGCCTGTGTGAATTCCGCGGCTGGCGCCGGCCGGTGATGGCGCGGCGGAGCTGGACCGAACTGTTCTTTCTCGACGAGGCCACCGCCTTTGCCGCCGGCCATCGTCCTTGCTTCTTCTGCCGGCGCGAGGATGCCAACCGCTTTCGCGCGGCGTGGGAGAAGGGGAATGGCGTGAGCAAGGTGAGTGCGAAGGCGATGGATGCCCAGCTCCACCTGGAGCGTCTCGATGGCGGCCGCAAGCGCTTGCACGCGCTGCCGGTGCCGCTGGCAGATCTGCCCGACGGCGCGATGGTTCAACGGGGCGAGGAGAGCTTTCTGGTGATGAAGGGAAGGACGCTGCAGTGGTCGCCAGCGGGCTATGCCCGCGCCGAGCACGAGCTGGGGAGCCCGATGCTGCTGACGCCCCCGTCCACGCTGCGTGCGCTGAGCGCCGGATATCAACCGGCGCTGCATCCGACCGCGCTGGACTAGCAGGGCGGCCTGCGGATCCCAACCGTCACCCGAGCTTCTCGCGCGCTAGCGCGGCGCCGGCGCCGAGCGCCATCAGCTTGGCTTCGGCGATCTCGCGCCGCATCGGTGCCATGCCGCAATTGGTGGTGGCGATGATGTTGCTCTTGGGCACGAATTTCGCCACCGCGTCGATCACCTGCACGACATCCTCTGCGGTCTCCACGGTGTCGCTGGCAACGTCGATCACGCCGGCCTGCACGATCTTGTTCTTGAGCAGCTCCAGCAGATCGAGCGGCACTTTCGAATTGCGGCATTCGATCGCGACCTGCTGGATCGGGCTCGCATCGATCGCCGGAAAGATCTGCTCATATTGCCGCCATTGGCTGCCTAACGTTTCCTTCCAGTCGGTGTTGGCCTTGATGCCGTAGCCGTAGCAGATGTGCACGGCGGTGGCGCAGGTGAGGCCCTGCGCAGCGCGCTCCAGCGCCTTGATGCCCCAGTCGTTGACCTCGTCCATGTAGACGTTGAAGGCGGGCTCGTCGAACTGCACGAGATCGACGCCGTCGGCCTGCAGCGCCCGGGCTTCCTCGTTGAGCAGCTCAGCAAAGGCAAACGCCATCTTGACGCGATCGCCATAGTAGCGATCGGCAATGGTGTCGATGATGGTCATCGGGCCGGGCAGGGTGAACTTCAGCTTCCTCTTCGTGTGCGTGCGCGCCGCGCGCGCCTCGAAGGCATGGACGCGGCCCTTGAGCCGGAGCGGGGCGACCACCTGCGGCACCATCGCCTTGTAGCGGTCCTTGCGGATGCCCATCTCGACCTTGTGCGCGAAATCGATACCTTCGATCTTCTCCAGAAAACCGTGCACGAAATGCTGCCGGGCCTGCTCGCCCTCGGTGAGGATGTCGATGCCGGCGTCCTCCTGGATCTTCAGCCAGATCAATGTCGCGTCGCGCTTGGCGCGGAGCAACTCGTCGCCCTGCGACTTCCAGGGCGCCCAGAGCATGTTGGGTTCGGCAAGCCATTCCGGCTTCGGCAAGGAGCCGGCGATCGTGGTTGGAAACAGCATGGCGGCCCTCCCGGCAGGTTGTGTTGCGCCCCTTCCTGCCATGTCCTAACGTCGACGTACAGAACAACAAAAGTCGTTATTTAGCTGGCGGCATCGACAGGGAAGGCGAAAGGATGCCGAGGGAAAGGTCATGATCGATCTCCATTACGCGCCGACGCCGAACGGCTGGAAAATCTCGATCATGCTGGAAGAGCTCGGGCTTCCCTATACGGTGAAGCCCGTCAACATCCGCGCCGGCGAGCAGTTCAGCCCCGAGTTTCTGGCGATCTCCCCGAACAACCGCATCCCCGCGATCGTCGATCACGCACCCGCCGACGGCGGCGGGCCGTTCTCGGTGTTCGAGACCGGCGCCATTCTGATTTATCTCGCGGAAAAGACCGGCCGTTTCTTGCCCACTGACTTGCGCGGGCGTTCCACCACCATCCAGTGGGTGATGTGGCAGATGGCCGGCCTCGGGCCGATGCTCGGCCAGCACGGGCATTTTGCGCTCTATGCGGGCGAGAAGATCCCCTATGCGATCGAGCGCTACCGCGACGAGGCGGCCCGGCTTTACGGCGTGCTCGACCGGCAATTGGAGAAGACCGGCGCCTATGTCGCGGGCGACTATTCCATTGCCGACATCGCCTGCTTCCCCTGGACCATGACCCACAAGGCGCAGGGCTTTACGCTCGACGACTTCCCCAACGTCAAACGCTGGTATGCCGAGGTCCGCGCCAGGCCGCAGGTGCAGGCGGGGCTTGCGATCGGAAAATTCGTGAAAGAGCCGTTCGACGAGGAATCACGCAAGATCATGTTCGGCCAGCGTGCGAAGGAAGTGTTGGGAAGGAAGTAGGCCTGTCCCTCATGGTGAGGAGCGCCGTAGGCGCGTCTCGAACCATGAAGGCCCGACTGTCACCCGTGGCCATCCTTCGAGACGGCCGCTACGTGGCCTCCCCAGGATGAGGTCCGTCACAAAGGAAACGCCATGATCGAATTCTTCTTCGACTGTTCCAGTCCCTGGACCTATCTCGCCTTCCACAACATCCAGGCGCTTGCCAGGGAACTCGGCGCCGAGATCGTCTGGCGACCGATCCTGGTCGGCGGCATCTTCAACACGGTCAATCCGAGCGTCTACGCGCAGCGCGAGACGCCGGTGCCGCTGAAGGCGCGCTACATGAAGAAGGACCTTCAGGACTGGTCGCGGTCGGCTGGCCTTGCGATCAAGATGCCGCCGACGGTGTTTCCGGTGAACAGCGTCAAGGCGATGCGCGGCTGCATCTGGCTCGGCAAGGACATGGTGCCGTTCGCGACCGCATTGTTCGAGGCCTATTGGGGTGAGGACAAGGATATCTCGCAGGACGCGGTGCTTGCCGACATCTGCACGAAGGTCGGCGTCGACGAGAAAAAATTCTTCGCCGGAATCTCGGAGCAGGAAATCAAGGATCAGCTCAAGGCGAATACTGAAGAGGTCGTCGCCCGCGGCGGCTTCGGCTCGCCGACGATCTTCGTCGGCAAGACCGACATGTATTTCGGCAATGACCGCCTGCCGCTGATCCGCGAGGCGCTGTTGCGCAGCAAGGCGAGTGCGGCCTGATGGTGCGCGCCGTCGTCTGCCACGCGCTCGGCGAGCCCGAAACCTTGCGGCTGGAAGAGTTTCCGTCGCGCGCTCTGAAGCCAGGCGAGGTGCGCGTTGCGATCCGGGCCGCCGGGCTGAACTTTCCCGATGTGCTGATGGCCGCCGGCCAATATCAGCTCAAGCCGGAGCTGCCGTTCACGCCCGGCATGGAAGCGGCCGGCGATGTGACCGAAGTGGGTGCGGAGGCGAAGGGTGTTTCTGTTGGCGAGAAGGTCATCGTGAAGATGCGGCACGGCGCATTCACCGACGAAGCCATCGTCACGCCGTCGCAGCTCACCCCGATGCCGTCGACATTCGACTACGCCGAGGCTGCCACTTATCTTGCCGGCCATGGCACGGCCTATCATGCGCTGATCGATCGCGGCCGGGTCGAGCCGGGGGAGGTGCTGCTGGTGCATGGCGCCGGCGGCGGCACGGGACTGGCCGCCGTCGAGATCGGCAAGATGCTGGGCGCGACCGTGATCGCGACCGCGTCCAGCGACGAGAAGCTCGCCATTGCGAAATCGCGCGGCGCCGATCATCTTATCCGCTATGACCGCAAGCCGTTTCGCGACGCCGTCAAACGCATCACCGACGGTCGCGGCGCGGACGTCGTGTTCGATCCCGTCGGCGGCCAGGTTTTCGAAGACTCGATGCGCTGCATCGCCTGGGGCGCGCGGCTCCTCGTGATCGGCTTCACCGGCGGCATCGGCTCGGCCAAGACCAATCTCCTGCTGATCAAGGGCGCCAGCGTGCTCGGCGTGAGGGCCGGCGAAGCGGTACGGAAAAACCCTGCGCTGGGGCAAGTGCGCCTGAAGGCGCTGCTGCAATGGGCGGAGGAGGGCAAGCTGCGCCCCAACGTTTCACACCGCCTGCCACTGCAAGATTATGCGAAGGCGATGCGGCTCTTGATCGACCGCAAGGCGATCGGGCGCGTTGCGCTGATGATGGAGTGACCTCCACCCGTCGTTATGGCGCCCCGAAGGGCGAACTCTGGTGCGCAATTGCGCACCAAAGAATCTCGAGATCCTCAGGTGCGCAAGTGCGCACCATAGTTCGATGCTTCGCATCGCCCCGGGATGACGCTTCGCGTCACTTATACTCCCGCTCCGTCCACCACGGGAAATAGTCCGGCATGTCGCTGGACACCTTGTTCTTGAACTGCGCGGGGCGCTTTTCCAGGAACGACACCACGCCTTCCTTGACATCGTCGGAGCGGCCGCGGGTGTAGATGCCGCGGCTGTCGACCTTGTGGGCTTCCATCGGATCGTCGGCGCCCATCATGCGCCACATCATCTGGCGGATCAGTGCGACCGATACCGGCGCGGTCTTCGCCGCGAATTCCTTGGCGAGCGCGCGGGCGGCCGGCACGAGATCATCGGGGGCGACGACCTTGCTGACGAGACGGCCGGCGAGGGCTTCCTGGGCCGGGAAGACGCGGCCCGAATAGCACCATTCCAGCGCCTGCGAGATGCCGACGATACGCGGCAGGAACCAGCTCGAGGCCGCCTCCGGCACGATGCCGCGCTGGGAGAACACGAAGCCGAAGCGCGCGGCGTCCGAAGCGATGCGGATGTCCATCGCGAGCTGCATGGTGACGCCGATGCCGACCGCGGGGCCGTTCACGGCGGCGATGACCGGCTTCAGGCACTTGAAGATGCGCAAGGTCACCTGGCCGCCGCCATCGCGCACCTGCGGATCGCTGTAGTCGACCTTGCCGTCGGCGAAGCGCTTCACTGGCCCGCGCCGCGCGTCGCGGTCGAACGTGTCCGCTCCCGACGACAGATCCGCGCCCGCGCAAAAACCGCGGCCGGCGCCCGTCACGATGATGGCGCGGACGTTGTCGTCCTTGTCGGCGGCATCGAACGCGTCGATCAGCTCTCCTTGCATCTGCGCGTTGAAGGCGTTGAGCTTGTCGGGCCGGTTCAGCGTGATGGTGAGGATCTGCTCGGCGACCTCGTATTTGATCGTCTCATACGCCATGGTGGTTTCCTTCCTTTGTTCTTTCGCTGCGCAGATGGCACAGGGCTTGAGTTTTCTTTACCCTCCCCTGGAGGGGGAGGGTCGATCGCGCGTAGCGCGAGCGGGGTGGGGTGATCTCTCCTCTCGGGCACTGCTGGACGCGGAGAGACCGTCACCCCACCCCGTCTCACATTTCGCTGCGCTCAACGTGAGCCGACCCTCCCCCTCCAGGGGAGGGTAAGCAAGAGGCTCCGCATGCTGCCTGTCCAAAAACTTCCGGGCTTGCGCTTAAAGGGCGCGCTTCCCGGAATGACGAGAACGTCTTACTTCGCCGGCGGCTTCGGCCAGGGCTTCTGCGCCCCCCGCAGGCCCTCAAAAGCCTTGGCCATGCCGAGCACGCCGATGTCGTCGAAGCGGCGGCCGACGATCTGCACGCCGATGGGAAAACCCTTGGCGTCGAAGCCGCCATTGAGGGAGATGGCGGGATTCTCCGACATATTCCACGGTACGGTATAGGCGATGTGCTCGAACGGTTTCATGGGGTCGTTGGTCGGCGAGGCCCACTCCGCCGGATAGTTCACGTTCGGCGCGGTCGGCGAGATCACGTAATCAAGCTCGCAGAACAGCTTTGAAGCCGCGGCCCGGATCGCCATGGTCTGGTTGAAGCCGCGGATGACATCGATGCCCGAGAGCTTGGCGCCGGACTCGCCCCATTTGAAGATATAAGGCAGCACCTTGGCCTGTTCGGCCGGGGTCAGCTTCGCCAGATCATCCCACATTCGCGCGCGCCAAAAGTTGTCGAGACCATCGAGCATCTCGCGGGTGAGGATGCCGTCGATTTCGGTCACGACGCTGCCTGCGGATTCGAACGCTTTCGCCGCCTTCACCGCGACCTCGCGCACCGGTTTCTCCAGCGCCAGGCCGCAGCCGGGATCGAGCATCAACCCGATGCGGAGTTTGCGCGGAGACTTCTCTGCTCCCTTCCAGTTCAGCGGCTCGGCGGGCAGGCTCATGCCGTCGCGCCGGTCGGGTTTTGCGATCACGCTCATCATCAGCGCGCAATCGTCGACCGTGCGGGTCATGGGGCCGGCGACGCGCCCGACATAGGTGGGGTCGATCGGCACGCGGCCGAAGCTCGGCTTTAGGCCGACGAGGCCGCACCAGCCCGCGGGCAGGCGAACCGAGCCGCCGATATCGGTGCCGAGATGCAGCGGACCATAGCCGGCCGCGGCAGCCGCGCCTGCGCCCGCGCTGGAGCCGCCGGGATTCTTGGACAGGTCCCAGGGGTTACGCGCGAGTGCGTGAAAACTGGAGAGTCCGGAGGACAGCATGCCGTAATCGGGCATGGTGGTCTTGGCGAAGATGACTGCGCCGGCCTCGCGCAGGCGCGCGGCGGGCGGGGCATCCTTCTCGGCCGGCACCAGTTTGACGCTTGCGGCGCCCAGCGGCACCGGCACGCCCTTGGTCGCGATGTTGTCCTTCACCGTAACAGGCACGCCGTCGAGCGCGCCCGACGGCTCGCCGCCGGTCCAGCGCGCGGTCGAGGCCTTCGCGGCCTCGCGCGCGCCCTCGGGATCGAATGCATAGAGCGCTTTCAGATGCGGCTCCCACGCAGCGACATGCGTGAGCAAATCCTCCAGCACCTCGCTCGGCGAGAACTGCTTGGCGCGATAGCCCGCGATCAGGTCGACCGCGGACAGATCGTGCAGCGAGGTGACGGCATCTTCGACGCTCTTTTTATGCATTGCTAGCCCACCGGCATGCGCGTTTCGATGATGCGGGCGAACATGCTGGCGCCGATCGGCAGGATCTTGTCGTCGAGCACGAAGCCGGGATTGTGCACGGGCACGTTGCCATCATGGCCGACCCAGAAATAGGCGCCGGGAATCGTCTCCAGCATGTCGGCGAAATCCTCGCTGCCCATCTTGGGCTGGGCGCGGGTGATCACGTTGGCGGGGTCGACGATGGTGCGCGCGACGTCTTCGACCACCTTGGACTGCTCGACCTGGTTGACCAGCACGCCGAAGGTGTCGCGGATGTCGACGTCGATCACGCACTGATAGGCGCTTGCGATGCCGGCGCAGATCGTGCGGATGCGTTCGCTGACCAAGGTGCGGACTTCCTTCGAGAAGGTGCGGATGGTGCCGCAAAGATGCGCGTCGCCGGGAATGACGTTGTAGGCGGAGCCCGCGTGGATCTGGGTGATCGACACCACCGCAGCCTGCAGCGGCTCGACGTTGCGGCTGACGATGGTCTGGATCGCCTGCGCCAGCGTGGTCGCGATGATCACCGCGTCCTTGGAGCGCTCGGGCATCGCGCCATGCGCGCCATAGCCGGTGATGCGCAGGTCGAAGAAGTCGGCACTGGCCATCGCCGGGCCCGGCAGGATCGCGATCTCGCCGTGGTTGAGGTCGGGCGCGTTGTGCAGGCCGTACAGCTCGTCGCACGGAAACTTCTCGAACAGGCCGTCCTTGATCATCGCGCGGGCGCCGCCGAGGCCTTCCTCGGCCGGCTGGAAGATCAGATGCACGGTGCCGTCGAAGTTCCTGGTCTCGGCGAGGTAGCGCGCGGTGCCGAGCAGCATGGTGGTGTGGCCGTCATGGCCGCAGCCGTGGAAGCGGCCGGGGATTTTCGAGCTCCACTTTAGATTGGTGTTCTCTTCCATCGGCAGCGCGTCCATGTCGGCGCGGAGGCCAATGCGCTTGCTGCCCGAACCCTTGCCCTTGATGACGCCGATCACGCCGGTGCCGCCGAGACCGCGATGCACCTCGATCCCCCAGCTCTTCAGCTTGTCGGCGACGATGCCGGAGGTGCGCACTTCCTCGAAGCCGATCTCGGGATGGGCGTGCAGGTCGCGGCGGATGGCGGTGAGCTCGTCGGCGTAACCGTCGATGCGATCGATCGTGGGCATGGGTTCTGTCCAGTTAGCGTGAGGGGGGCGAGAAAACGGGGCCGTTCGGCTTGATGCGAATGCCCGGCCGCAGGCGCGTCCAGGGCAGGGTGGCGGTGTCGGCCGGCATCGCGCCGGGCGCGGCGCAGATCATCAGCTTTTCCGCGATCGGCTCGAAATCGGCGCGGAAGTGCACCGAGCTCTTGTTGACCAGAATCTTCTCCTCAGTCGGCTCGATGCCGACATAGCGGTACATCGCCTGGTCGGCGAGCTGCGCCTTGTGCGAGGAGACGACGACGCGGACGTCGCCGATGCGCAGGCAAGCGGAAGGACCCATCTCCATCTCGCGGCCGCCATAGTAAGGGCCGGGCGCGATGAAGCGGCCGTCGGACAGTCTCTCGACGACGAAGGTCTCGGTGTAGGGCTCGTCGCCGGGGATGCCCGACTTGCCGCCGAGCGACAGCGTCACGGTGGCACCGACGCCGGCGTCATGCGCGGCCTTGGCCGAGACCGGATCGTAGATCGCCCCGGTCGCGGCGCTCGCTCTGTTGCGCACCAGCGCGCGCAGCATGCCTGTCGTGTCGGAATCGCCGCCGGCACCGGGATTGTCCTGGGTGTCGGCGATGATGATCGGCTTGCTCGCGCTCTTCGAAAGCTCCATGGCGTGGCGCACGCCGTCGTCGGGCGACCAGATCTTGCCGTCGAAATCGTCTTCGTGGCCTTCGATCAGCTTGACGACCGCATCGGCGGCACGGTCGGCATCGGCTTGCGTCCTGCCATAGGCGAACACGCTCGGCCCGCAATCGCGGAAATCGGCGGCGGGAAAGCCCGGCGCGAAAGACAGCGTCGGAACCGCATCGCTCTCCAGCGCGGCGAGCTGTTCGTAGATGCCTTTGGTCGGCTGGTCGTTGGTGCATTGCCAGCTGATCGGGATCAGGAACGGCAATTGTCGGAACGATTTGGCAAAGCGCTGCTTCGTCTTCAGCAGCAGCGCCAGATGCCGCGCAGAGGCGCGGCCGGTCTCGGCCATGTCGACATGCGGATAGGTGCGGTAGGCGATCAGCGCGTCGGCATGTTCCATCATCTCGGGCGTGACGTTGGCATGGAGATCGAGGCTGGTGACCAGTGGCACATCCTTGCCGATGACGCGGCGCACGCGCGCCAGAATCTCGCCTTCGCCGTCGTCGAGATGCTCGGTCACCATCGCGCCGTGCAGGTCGAGATAGACCGCATCGAGCGGGCCGGCAGCTTTGATGCCGTCGACCATCACCTTCACGATGCGCTCGAAAGCATCCTTGGTGACATGCGCTGACGGGCTTGCACCGCAGGCAATCGTCGGAATGAGTTCCCAGCCGTTGGCCTCGGCGCTGTCGACGAAGCCGGCAAGGCCGACATTGATGCGCCGCATCACCTTCAGCACGTCGGCGCCTTCAGTCATTGCCGGCCAGCCGCCGCCATGCTGGAAGTCGGCGAAGGTCGCCTTGGTGGGAGCGAAGGTGTTGGTCTCGTGCAGGAAGCCGCCGACGGCGATGCGTGTCATTCAGTTCAGTCCAATCAATCAAGAGGGCGCGACGTTAGCCTTGGCCCTGCGGCGAGAGCAAGGTGGGACGCACTCGCGCCGCGCATAGGGTCAAGCTGTTTTGGGAATGCTGCGGGTGCGGTGGGTGTTGTGAGTGGCTCTGCCGACCACACTCGCGGTGTCGTCCCTGCGAACGCAGGGACCCATAACCCCAGGGAGGAGTTTGGCGAAGATCGGTCGTTCGGGATTAGCACCACGCGCGGTCGCTGGATTCCGCGGTATGGGTCCCTGCTTTCGCAGGGACGACACCGGAGGATGTTGCTACAGGCTGGCCGCCACACCTTCCGCCACCGGCCGGAAGTTCGCAAAGTCCCAGTCGCGGCCGGGAGCGGCGTCCAGCAGCGCCTTGGTGTAGGCCTCCTTCGGATGCGTCAGCACCTCGGCAGCCGGGCCCTGCTCGACGACGCGGCCGTGCTGCATCACCACGACCTCGTCGCAGATTTGCGCTGCGACGCGCAAATCGTGGGTGATGAACAGGATGGCGATGCCGAGACGCTTCTGGATCTCGTCGAAGAGTTCCAGCACCTGTGCCTGCACCGAGACGTCGAGCGCGGAGACTGCTTCGTCCGCGACCAGCACGTCCGGATCGAGCGCCAGCGCGCGCGCAATGGCGATGCGCTGGCGCTGGCCGCCGGAGAACTGGTGCGGATAGCGCGATACCGCATCAGGGGGCAGGTCGACGAGCTCGAGCAGTTCGCGGGCGCGTTTCATCGCATCGGGATGCGCGACGCCGTAATTGATCGGGCCCTCGGCGATGCTCTCGCCGACGGTGACGCGCGGGTTCAGCGAGCGATAGGGATCCTGGAACACGATCTGGATCTTCTGCCGGTGCGGCTGCAGCAGGCGACGCGAGATGCCGGCGATCTCGCGGCCGGCGAGGCGCACGCCGCCGGAGGTCGGATCGATCAGGCGCACGATGCAGCGCGCCACCGTCGACTTGCCGGAGCCGCTTTCGCCGACGATGCCGAGCGTGCGGCCCTTGCGCAGGGTCAGCGTCACCTTGTCGGCGGCGACGACTTCGCGGCCTTTGCCGAAGAAGGCGCGCTCCTTGTAGACCTTGCTGAGGTCGTTGGCCTCCAGCACCACCGGCTCGCGGCTCTCCTCGCGCGGCGGCCGCGGCACCAGGCTCGGCACCGAGGCGAGCAGATTGCGGGTGTATTCCATGGTCGGATTGCGCAGCACGGTCTCGAGCGGGCCGGTCTCGACCAGCCGGCCCTGCCGCATCACCGCGACGCGGTCGGCGATCTCGGCGACCACGCCCATGTCGTGGGTGATGAACAGCACGGCCGTGCCGTGATCGCGCTGCAGCTCGCGGATCAGGGACAAAATCTGCTTCTGCGTGGTGACGTCGAGCGCGGTCGTCGGCTCGTCCGCGATCAAGAGCTTCGGCTCCAGCACCAGTGCCATTGCGATCATGATGCGCTGGCGCTGGCCGCCGGAAAGGCGGTGCGGGTAGGAGGCGAAGATGCGCTCGACCTGGGGCAGGTGGACCTGCTCCATCATGTCGAGGATGCGCTTCTTGCGCGCCTTGGCGTCGAGCTTGGTGTGCGCGCGCAGCACCTCGTCGATCTGGCGGCCGACCGGCACCACCGGATTGAGCGCGGTCATCGGCTCCTGGAAGATCATCGCCATCTGCGTGGCCCGCAGCTGGCGCAAGCGGCGGTCGGTCGCGGTGAGCAGCTCTTCGCCGACCAGCTTGATGCTGCCGCTGGTCGGAACCAGCGTGCCCTTCGGCAGCAGGCCCATCGTGGTGAGCGAGGTCACCGACTTGCCCGAGCCGCTTTCGCCGACGAGGCACAGCGTCTCGCGCTCGCGGACCTGGATCGAGATGTCGTCGATGATCTTTGGCCCGCCCGGCTTCTTGCCGACGGAGACGACGAGGTTGTTGATGTCGAGGACGGTGTTGGTCATCACTTGCCTTCCCGCTGCTTCATGCGCGGATCGAGTGCGTCGCGGGCGGCGTCGCCGATCAGATTGATGCTGAGGATGGCGATCGAGAGCAGAAGGCCCGGCCAGAAGATCAGCGACGGCTTGATCTGGAAGTACTGGCGGCCCTCGGCCATGATGTTGCCCCAGGTCGGCGTCTCCGGCGAGATGCCGGCGCCGAGGAAGGAGAGGATCGCCTCGGTGAGGATGGCGCTCGCGCAGATATAGGTGCCCTGGACGATCAGCGGCGCCACCGTGTTCGGCATCAGATGCCGCCACATGATCTTGGGCAGCGACGAGCCGACCGAGATCGCCGCCTCGACATAAGGCTCCTCGCGCGCCGACAGCACGACGGAGCGTACCAGGCGCGCCACGCGCGGAATCTCGGGGATCGTGATCGCGATCAGCACGGTCCAGAGGCTGGCACCGGACAGCGACACCACGGCGATCGCGAGCAGGATGCTCGGCATCGCCATCAGGCCGTCCATGACCCGCATCAGCACGGCATCGACCAGCTTGAAGAAGCCGGAGACGAGGCCGATCGCAAGGCCGATGACGATCGACAGGATCGCCGAGCCGATGCCGATCAGCAGCGAGATGCGGCCGCCATAGACGACGCGCGACAACAGGTCACGGCCATAGGCATCGGTGCCGAGCAGAAATTGCGCGGAAGACGGCTTGAGCCGTTGCGATGGCGCGAGCTGGATCGGATCATGCGGCGCGATCAGCGGCGCCAGGATCGAGACCAGGATGATCAGCGCGAGCAGGACCGTCGCCGTGGCGATGATCGGCGTCGAGGTGAGAAAGCCGAAGCGCGGCCGCAGCGGCGACGTGATCGGAATGGACGACTGGGGAAGGGTATCGACCGACATTAATTCTTGTCCTTGCCTCAGTACCGGATCCGGGGATCGAGCAGGGTGTAGGCGACGTCGATGAGAAGGTTGACGACGACATAGATCAGCGACGTCAGCAGGATCATCGCCTGGATCACCGGATAGTCGCGCGCCAGCACCGCATCCACGGTGAGGCGGCCGATGCCGGGAATGTTGAACACGCTCTCGGTGACGACGACGCCGGAGATCAGCAGCGCAAAGCCGGTGCCGATCACGGTGATCACGGGCACGGCGGCGTTGCGCAGCGCATGGCGCATCATCACGGCCACCTCGTTGATGCCCTTGGCGCGCGCGGTGCGCACATAGTCCTCGCCGAGCACGTCGAGCATCGCCGCGCGCGTCATGCGCGCGATCAGCGCGATGTAGATGAAGGAGAGCGCGCAGGTCGGCAGGATCATGCGCTCGAAGAACGGTCCGAAGCCGTTAAAGATGCTGCGGAAGCCCTGCACCGGCACCCACCGCAGTTCGATCGCGAAGACCTGGATCAGAATATAGCCGACCACGAACACCGGCACCGAGAAGCCGAGCACGGAAAGCCCCATCACGAAACGGTCGATCCAGGTGCCGTGCTTCCACGCGGCGATCACGCCAAGGGGAACCGCCACGATCACGGCGAGGATGATGGTGCACAGCGCGATCGAGATCGACGGCTCGACGCGCTGGCCGATCATCTTCATCACAGGCAGATTGGAGATCAGCGAGGTCCCGAGATCGCCGTGCAGCAGCTTGTTCACCCAGGTGATGAACTGCACGATCAAGGGCTCGTTGAGGCCGAGCGAGGTGCGGATGCGCTCGAGCCGCTCCGGCGTTGCATTGTCGCCGGCGAGGATCGCGGCGGGATCGCCGGGGGTGAGGCGGAGCAGGAGGAAGACGAACAGCGCGACGACACCCATCACGGGCACGGCGGCGAAGATTCGGCGAAGGAGATATCCGAGCAAGTTGGATCCGTCAGATTAGAGTAAATCGGCGGCAGCGGTCACAGCCTGTTCTGCCACCAGCCTAACATTTCAGCAATTCCCGTGCCATCAGGGCCACAGTTTTTGCAGTGCGGTCAGCCGTTTTGGCGACCCCTCTTCAAGGGGGCCAGCCGAGCGTGCCCGCCAGACGAAATATCGCGGCGCCAATCCAATCCGGTCACTCCAGCGTCGCAAGCAGCCCGGCCATCAGCCGGCCGCGCTCAACGAGACTCTCGACTTCGATATACTCCTCTAACGTGTGGCCATTGGCTCCGCGCACGCCCAGGCCGTCGAGCGTCGGGATTCCCATCGCACCGGTGAAGTTGCCATCGGAGCCGCCGCCGGAGCTCGCATGCGGCAGTTCGGCGCCAAGCGACTTGGCGATGCCGCGCGCCTTCTCATACAACGCCATGGTGCCGGCATCCGGCTCCCACACCGGACGCGTCACCCCGCGCGTCACCTTGAAGGCGACATCGTTGGCCGTGCCCGACAGCGCCAGCATCCGCTCGACGCCGCGATCGAGATCGGCCTGCCGCTTGGCCATGGAGAGCGCCTCGCCGGTGGCGGTCGTGGCAACGCAATTGACCCATTGCCCGCCATGCACGACGCCGACCGAGAAGGTGCAATCCTCCGTCGTCATCGCGTCGATGGCGAGAATCTGCCGCGCCATCTCGCGGATCGCCGAGCGTCCCGCCGACAGCGTCGCGCCGGCGTGGCTCGGCCGGCCCGTCGCCTCGAGATTGAAGCGCGCGATGGCGTAACGTCCGGTGGTGACGCCGTTGTCGGCGCGGCCGGGCTCCGGCACCAGCACATATTTGTTGCGCGCGGCTTCCGCCTCGATGATGTCGCGCGTCGAGGGCGTGCCGACTTCCTCGTCCGGCGTGAACAGCACGGTGATCGGCAGCGGCGTGGTGAACGATGCACGCGCCAGTTGCCGGATCGCTTCCAGCGAGAGGTAGTTGCCGCCCTTCATGTCGTAGATGCCGGGGCCGTAGCACCGGTTGCCCTCGCGCCGCCATTTCAGCTTCTCGATGGTACCGACCGGGTGGACGGTATCCATATGGCCGGCGATCAGGATGCCGGGCTCGCCCTGTTTCGGATGCGGAAACCGCGCGCGGATCACGCCGCCGAAACCTTGCCGGCCGGCGATGCGCTCGATCGTCGCACCCATGATCGCCATATCCCGCGCTGCGATATCGAACATGCGATTCACGGCACCAGCGTCCCAGGTCGGGCTTTCGCATTCGACCCAGCCGCGCAGACCCTGGAGCATCGCCTCGGAATCGAAAGGAAGATTGGCTGGATTCATCTCAATGTCTCTCAAGCTTCGAAAGATGGAATGCCCATTGCATTGGTGCGGGGCAGGACGAGTGGAGAATGTTGTAGAGCCAAACCGATCCTTGTGGAGCCCGTGCCCGCGCCGCCACGGCTTGCAGCGAAACCGGATTGACGCGCTCGGCACTGTCTGCAAGTCTCGAAAGATAAAGGCATTGCATGAGGTTAGTTCGCCTAGGGAACGAGCCGCATGCTTAACCAATAACCTGCCTTTGAACAGTTTCACGTCAGGAGAAACTTTTTATGTTCCACTTCATGCGCCGGAGGCCTCGCGCGTTTGCCTCCAAACTTGCGCTGTCTGTCGTTGCGCTTTCGACGGCGCTTGCCTCGCCAGTGCTTGCAGCCGGCAAGACCATTACGGCGGTGATGCATTCGGATCTGCGCATCATCGATCCGATCTTCACCACGGCCTACATCACGCGTGACCATGGCTACATGGTCTACGACACGCTGGTGGCTCCCGATTCGAGCTTCAAGATCCAGCCGCAGATGGCGGACTGGAAGATCTCCGACGACAAGCTCACCTACACCTTCACGCTGCGCGACGGCCTGAAGTGGCATGACGGTGCGCCGGTGACGGCGGAAGATTGCGTCGCCTCGCTGAAGCGCTGGGCCGCGGTCGACGGCATGGGCCAGAAGCTCCTGGACTTCACCGCGAGCATCGAGGCGACCGACGCCAAGACCATCACGCTGAAGCTGAAGGAGCCCTACGGCCTCGTGCTCGATTCCATCGGCAAGCCGTCCTCGCGCGTCGCCTTCATGATGCCGAAGCGCCTCGCCGAGACGCCGCCGGACAAGCAGATCCCCGAGCAGATCGGCTCGGGCCCCTTCAAGTTCGTGGCATCGGAATTCCAGCCCGGCGTGAAGGCGGTCTACGTCAAGAACACCGACTACGTGCCGCGCAAGGAGCCGGCGAGCTGGACCTCCGGCGGCAAGGTGGCGAAGGTCGACCGCGTCGAATGGATCACCATGCCGGACTCGCAGACCGCCGTGAACGCGCTGCAGTCGGGCGACATCGACTTCATGGAAAACCTGCCCTACGACATGCTGCCGGTGCTGGAGGCGAACAAGGAGATCACGATCGAGGTCTCGAACAAGTTCGGCTTTCAGACGCTCGGCCGGATGAACTTCCTCTATCCGCCGTTCGACAACGTGAAGGTGCGACGTGCCGCTCTTCTGGCGATGAACCAGAAGGACGTTCTCGACGCGCTGGTCGGCAATGCCAAGTACCAGAAGATCTGCGGCGCGTTCTTCGTTTGCGATACGCCGTTCGCGACCGAGGTCGGCGCCGAGACCCTGGTGAAAGGCAATGGCATGGCGGAGGCCAAGAAGGCCCTCGCCGAGTCAGGCTATGACGGCACCCCGGTCGTGGTGATGGCGCCCGGCGACGTCACCACGCTCAAGGCCCAGCCCATCGTCGCGGCCCAGCTGTTGCGCGAAGCCGGCTTCAAGGTCGACCTGCAAGCGACCGATTGGCAGACGGTGGTGAGCCGCCGTGCCAGTCAGAAGCCGCCGAAGGAGGGTGGCTGGAACATGTTCTTCACCAACTGGGTCGCGGCCGACGTCTCCAACCCGATCGCCAATCTCTCGATCGGCGGCCAGGGCAAGAAGGGCGGCTGGTTCGGCTGGGCGGAAAGCGCCAAGATCGAGCAGCTCAAGGACGCGTTCGTCCGCGCGCCGTCGATCGACGAGCAGAAGAAGATCGCCGCCGACATCCAGAAGGAAGCCTATGAGCAGGTGATCTACATCCCGCTGGGGCAGTACCTGCTGCCGAGCGGCTGGCGTAAATCGCTGACCGGCGTGCTCGACGGCCCGGCGACGCCGCTGTTCTGGAACGTCGACAAGTCGGAGTAAGGGGAGGCGAATTCACGTAGCCTTCGTCGTCTTCACCACGCGGCGCCGCTGTCATCAGCGGCGCCGTCGTCTTTTTGCGGTCTTGCGCCGGTGGAAAAGCGCTGCGGCTTTTAACCTTTCCAGTTTCAGGTCATTGCTATTTGTTTCAATCTTGAAATAGATGCGTCGTCCTTACGCGTCATTTTCCCTCCTCAATCTGATTCCCGTGCCGATCGATTTTGCATTCCAGGCGATGGCCGAACGGTCCGATCGCGCGCCGGCGCGTTGGCGGCGGCCTTTCCTGCATTGGCTCGATGGCGTCGAGGCGGGCTGGGCCGTTCCGCTCCTCATCGGCTGTTTCGTCGCGATCTGGACGCTCTATCTGGCGATCGCCTATGCCGGCGGCGGCCTGCACCCTGATACGCTCGAGGCCTGGATGCTGGGGCAGCATTTCGCCTGGGGCTATCACAAGCATCCGCCCTTGACCGGCTGGATTGCCGCCAGCTGGACCTCTGTCTTCCCGCTCAGCGACTGGTCGTTGCAATTGATGGCGATGGCCAATGCCGGGCTTGCGCTGATCTTCGTCGACCGGATCGCGCGGCAATTCGTGACCGGGCACAAGCGCATCCTGGTGCTTTTGCTGCTGATGCTGACGCCGGTCTATCAATTCCATGCCCAGCGCTTCAATGCCAATTCGGTGCTGCTGGCGGTCTGGCCGCTGGCGACCTGGTGCTTCCTGCGCGCATTCGAGACGCGCGCCCCGCTGTGGGCGGTCGCAATGGGATGTACGACGGCGCTGGCGATGGTCGGCAAATATTATTCGATCTTTCTCATCACGAGCTTCGCGTTTGCCGCGCTCGCGCACCCGGCGCGGCGTGCTTATTTCACCTCCGCTTCGCCCTGGATCTCGGTCGTCGTCGGGCTCGCGGCGCTGTCACCTCACATCTATTGGCTTGCGACAACGGGCGCGTCGACCTTCACCTACGCGCTGGCGCACGCAAACGGCAACGCTGCGACCTCACTCGGCGAGGCGAGAAACTTTCTGCTGGGGCTAGCGGCGGCGATGAGCATGTCGGCCGTGTTCTGGGTGCTCGTCGCAGGAACGCGCTTGAAGCGGTTTCCGGCGGACTTCGCGGCAATGGGCCCGGGCCTGCGGCTTTTGTTCTACGTCGCGATGGGCACGATCGCGCTGCCGGTGGTGACGTCGCTCGCGATGGGCACCGATCTGCCGTCGCTATGGGCGTTGCAGGGACTGTTCCTCTTCACCGTTCTCGTGGTCTGCGGGACGAGCTACCCGATCGAGCGATTCTACACGGTCAACCTCACCGTGATCGTGGCCGGCGTCGCGCTCGCGGCCGTCCTGATCGCCGCGCCGATCCATGCCGTCGATCGCAATGATCACGGGTATGAGGAGGGCCGGAATCTTTACGCCCAGGCGGCCAGTGAACTGACGCGCGAGTGGCGCGAGCAGACCGGCGTGCCGCTGAGCGCGGTGAGTGGTGATGGTTCGCTGGCCTTCGCCACCGCGTTCTACAGCCCGGACCATCCACGTCATGCGGCGCCCTTCGAGTACGAACAGGCATTGGGCTTGCCGCGCAAGATGTCGCTCGACCGCGGCTGGGCCGCGCTGTGTTTCCGCGACCAGGAATCTTGCACCCGGTGGATGGCGTGGGCGTCCTCGCAGACCGGGCACTTCGTCAGGCGCGAGTTCACCGTGCGGGCCACCCTGTGGGGGCGGCCCGGTCTCTCGCGGGAGGTGGTTGCTCTGATCGTGCGGCCCCGGGGAATGCGGATGATACCCAAGAGCGCTGCGGATGATTTCAGCGCCAGCAGGCGCGGTTCGGAATAGCCTCTGCGCTCAGCAATGACTGTCGCGGACCTGCTCGAGGCCCTCGCTCGCCAAAGGCGTCGTCAACGTGGCCTGCTCTGCGCTCGGCTCCAAACGTTCCGTCTTCCGCTGTTCGACGTCGCGGCGATCTTCCCGGTGTTCCGGTTCCATTGAATATGACCTCTCGAATTGCTGCAGGACAACATCGAGGCGATCGGGAAGTTCCTTAAGCGGGACGATGATGCGGCTTGAACAGCCGGCCCTTTTCCACCATCAGCACGATCGCGAGCGCAGCGAGCGTCGACAGGAAGAATCCGATCGAGAACGGCAGCAGCGTGCCGTCGAAGCTCTGTCCGATCGCCATGCCGACCACGATTCCGATCAGCGTCGTGATCGAGCCGTAGAGCGAGGAGGCGGTGCCGGCGATGTGGCCCTGCGGCTCCATCGCGAGCGCAGTGAAGTTGGCAACCATCATGCCGAACGAGAACATCATCAGAGCCGAGAGCACCATGAAAAGGGCAAGCGGCAGGATGCCGAGAATTTCTGTCAGCAGCATCACGGCGGCGACGATTGTGTAGAGCGTCAGCGCGCCATGCGAGATCACGCGCATGCCGAGCCGCCCGACCAGCCTTGCATTGAGGAAGCCGGCGACGGCCGTGCCGGCTGCAATCGCGGCGAAGGCGAGTGGGAAGTAATGGCCGAGGTGATAGATGCCGGTGAAGACCTGCTGGGCGCAGAAGACAAAGGCAAAGAGCGCCCCGATGACGCTGCCGGCGGCCGTGGCATAGCCGATGGTCTGGCGATTGGTCACGGTCTGCCGGAACGCAGAGAGCACGTCGGCAGGCGCCAGCGACCGGCGCCCGGATTCAGGCAGGGTTTCAGGCAGCCGCAGCACGCACCAGGCCAGCGCGAGCAGGCCGTACAGCATCAGCACGACGAAGATGCCGCGCCACGCCGTCACCAGCAGCACCGCCTGTCCGAACGAGGGAGCAATCACGGGCACCGCGATGAACACCATCATGGCAAGCGACATCACGCTCGCCATGCGGCGGCCGACATAGCAGTCGCGCACGATCGAGGTCGCGATCACGCGCGTGGCCGAGGTGCCGAGCCCCTGCAGCGCGCGCGCCAGCAGCAGCGTCTCGAACGAGGGCGCCGCGACCGCCAGCACGCTCGCCACCGCATAGACCGCCATGCCGCCGAGCAGCACCGGCCGGCGGCCGAAGCGGTCCGACAGGGGACCCATCACGAACTGGCCGGCGCCGAAACCGATCAGGAAGGTCGACAGCACCAGCTGCAGATGGTTGGCGACGGGAATGTTGAAGGCTGTCCCGATATTGGGCAGTGCGGGCAGCATCATGTCCATCGCAAGCGGATTCAGCGCCATGATGGACGCGATCACGATGACAAATTCTGGAAATCCCATCGGGCGGTGTCCCGCGGACACCCAATCGTCGGCATTGACGTCAGACAAGAAGCTCACCTCTGAAATTGAGCGACTTTATCCATCGCCCATGCTGCGTTGCACAACCCATGTTTCGGGATGGCTGGCAGGCGGAGGAGGGGCGGACAAGAATTGGTGAGGGGAACCCCCCGCGTGAGCCGACCGCGGGTCCCGCTATGGCCCGGAAACCAGTGATTCACCATCCCTCCCTAAAGATCGGCGCCGAGCGGGGCAGGTCGGGTCCGGCGGGATGAAACGGAAACGCCTCCTGTCCACTGTGGCGGCCGATCGATCAGGCGCCGCGCTGGTGCCGAGAGAACCAGGCCAAACAAGGTATCCGATTGTGTCTGATGTCACCGGTACAGCACGATGGTTGCAGCCTTCAGCCGACATGGCTTCGAGGCGTAACCTCTGGCTTGCCTGCCTGATCGCACTGACCGCGCTTCTGGTGTTCGGCAATCTCGCCAGCGACGTCGGGCTTGATGTGAAATATGGCTGGGACACCCGCGTCAATTGCGCGGCGGTGGATGCCTATGCCGGCGGACTCGATCCCTACTTCGTCAAGAACCTGAAGGGCACCAAGCTCTCTTACCCCTATCTACCGGTGACGCTGGCGGCCTTTCGCCCCTTCTGCGCGGACGGCATTCTGGTCGCTCACTACAAAACTATCTTTCCCGTGCTCGCCGTGCTCTGCGGCCTCCTCTTGCCCGGTCTTGGCCCAGCACGCCCGAGCGCCCGCGACGTTGGGCTCAGGGTGCTCTGCGCGCTCGGCGCATTCGTCGGTTTCGAATGGGTGCAGGCGTCGGGCAATTTCGCGATCCTGAGCGGCGTGCTGACCGCGGTCGCGCTGAGGCTCCTGCTTTCTCCGTCCGTATCCGGAGAGGCAGAGGACCGCAGCTTTCCGTCGCGCCTCGCCGGCGCCGCGCTGCTCGGCCTCGTGATGTCGTTCAAGCTGGTGTTCTTTCCCGTGCTGGCCGCGCTGTACTTCCTGCCGCTGCCGCGAGGCCGCAAGCTGATGCTGATCGCGATGGCTGTGTTCAGCTTCGCCTTGCCGTTCCTGATATCGCGGCTGGCATACCCCGACCTGTTCGCGAGCTGGCAGCTTGCGGTGGCCGGAAAGATTCCGGACCAGCACCTCGTCGAGCTGTTCGAGAGCAATCCGTCCCTGCTGCTGCTGGCGCGGGATCTGATGGGGCATGTGGGCCTGATCGATAGCAAGCCGGCGATCTTCGCAACCTATGCACTCGCCGTGACCGCGCTGGTGCTCGTGCCGTTCGCCCTGTCCGTCCTGCGCTTGATCGGGAGCCGGCCGGCGCACGAGGGAGATTCGCTTCTTGTGCGACTGGATCGCTGGCTGATGGATCACCCCCGTGCCGCCATGCGCATCACGGTGCTGGCCATGTTTGCGCTCTATCTCAGCTCGCCGCGCCTCAAGGAATATGCCTTCTTCGAGCTCGCGCTCTATGCCGCGATCCTGCTGGTCGATCTTCCGGCCAGGGCACTGGCCGCCGCGCTCACCGTCGGGCTCCTGATGCCCTCATTGATCTTCGTGACGGGGAGTTCCCCCGAGGACAATTCTATCCAGCTCTTCAGCGCGCTGATGTTCTTCTGGGTCCTGCTGCTGGACGTCCGTCAAGCGGGCCGGGTGCCGGACACGGTCCAGCTATAGCCGTGGCGGTGGTAGAGCCTGACATCCCCGAATCCGCCATCCGACAGCAGCGCCTCCGCCTCGGCGCGCGTGTAGTATTTCGCGTAGGCGGGATTGAGCTGGTCGTAGATGGTCAAGCGGCGAACGCTGCGCGGAAACTTCGCCAGCACCGAACGCATGTAGGACCGCATCGGTAGCGGCAATATCCGGCACAGCCCGATATAGGCCGTCAGCGCCCATTCCAGACCATGCGACAGCACCACCAGCAGCCGGTGCGGCAGCAGCACGGTGAGCTTGCGCAGCGGGATTGCGAGCGACAGATAGGTCTCGTTGCCTTCGTAGCCGTAGAGCCAGACGATACAGCGTCCGCCGGGGCGCAACGAATCGTAGGCCGCGCGAACCACCGGCGCCGGTTCGGGGATGTGATGCAGCACCCCCATCGAAACCACATAGTCGAGCCCGAGATCGGGCGGCAAGCGGTCACCGGGCGCCTGCAAATAGTCGATGCGCTCCGCGCGGGCCGCCGTGTTGTCCTTCAGGACCAGCATGGCATCGGAGGGTTCGACCGCGACGACACGATCCGCCTCGGCATCGAGCAGCATATTGACGATGCGTCCCGTGCCGCTCCCGATATCGGCGATCCGCTTGCCCTTGACCTCGTCGAGGGAAAGCAACGGACCGAACAGATCGGCAAGCAGGTCCGCCGAGCCGTAATAGGCGGGGTTTTCGCGGAACGCGGTCCATTGCTCGCCGAAATCGTTGATCGTCTGGTCCTTCAGGTCCGGCATGCGCCCGCTCCCTACGCTCGGCGCGGCGAGGGGGTCGCAAGCCCCGTCAACCAGATGCCCAGCGTCAGGATCGGCCACAGCGCGAACGCATTGTCGCTCCTGGCCTCGCGATGCGCAGTCCACAGCAGCCTGATCGCCTCCGGTTTCAGGAAGGGCGCAAAAACGTCGGCCTCCCTGTCGAGCACCCGGTCGCAGATCGGCCGCAGCCCACCGCGCCGCATCAGTTGCGCGATCGGCACGTTGAAGCCGCGCTTGCGCGACCATGCGGCCTCTCCCGGCATGCCCAGGCGCTCAGCGAGTTTGCGCAGCACATATTTCGGTGCGCCCTTGGGCCAGGGATTGAGCAGCGAGACATCGAGGCTGCCGGCGAGGTCCATGACCCGTCGATCGAGGATCGGCACGCGCACTTCGAGACCATGCGCCATGCTCATGGCATCGACCTTGGTGAGGACGCTTTGCAGATGGAAGCGCTGGTCGGCGATCAGCGCCCGATCCAGCACGTTGTCATGCGGCTCCGAATAATATTCGGCGTATTCCGCGAACGGATCGGCCGATGCAAGGTCGGCCATGGCGCGGTCATAGATCCTCTCGGCGAGAAAGCGGGGAACGAGCCGCCGCCATTGCAGATGCGGGCTGTTGCCGGCTTCGCCCAACCCGAGTGCGAAGCGGGCGAGTTGCGCCGCCGCCGGAAGCCGCTTCTCGTTGCCGCGCACCGACGCATAGGCGAGGCGTCCGGTCAGGCTGGCAAGGCCGCGCGGAACGACGTGGCGCGCGCGCTCCGCCATCATGGTCGCGGCATAGGTCTCATATCCGGCGAAGAACTCGTCGCCGCCATCGCCGGACAGAACCACCGTGGAATGCCGGCGGACCGCACCGGCCAGATGATAGAAGCCGAGCGCGCCCGTGTCGGCGCATTGGCCGTCGAAATGATAGACCACCGCCCGCAGCGCCGCCTCGGCATCCTCGCCCGCTTCCCCGTCGATGACGTTGAGCGACAGGCCGGCGGCGGTGGCGATCTGCTGCGCCACCGCGGTTTCGTCATGGCTCTTCTCGGTGAAGCCCGCCGTGAACAGCGGCGGCTTCAAGCCAAGCCGGCCGAGCGTCAGGCTGATCAGCGAACTGTCGATGCCGCCGCTCTGCAGCACGGCGAGCGGCACGTCGCTCACCATCTGGCTCTTGACCACGGTCTCGATCGTCGATTGCAGCCGGACAACGGCTTCGTCGAGGTCGCGGATCACGGGCGCACGCACCGGCCGCCAGAAGCGTCGCTCGGTTCGCTCGCGCTGGGTGAATCCGATCATCGTGCCGGGCGGGAGCTGCTTGATGTCCTGGTACAGGCTCTGTCGCGTCCCTGGATGGCCTGCGGCGAGATAGGTATGCAGGGCCACGGGATCGATCCGCGCGGCGAGGTCTCCGCTCGCCGTAAGTCCCTTGATCTCGCTTGCGAACAGGACGCGGCTGCCGTTTTCGGAATAATACAGCGGCTTGATCCCGATGCCGTCGCGCGCCAGGATCAGGCGGCGCTCCTGCCGATCCCACAGGCCGATCGCGAAAAAGCCCTCCAGGCGTTCGAACATCGCCTCACCCCAGGCGAGATAGGCGTAAGGGAGGATCTCGGTGTCGCAGGTGCTGCGAAAGCGGACGCCGAACGATTGCTCGAGCTCGCTGCGCAGCTCGTGATCGTTGTAGATCTCTCCGTTGTAGGTGACGACGATGCGCTCCGAGGCATCGAGCATCGGCTGGCGTCCGGCATCGGAGAGATCGCGGATGGCGAGCCGGCGGTGGGCGAGGCCGACGGGGCCGTCCAGCCAGGTGCTCTCGCCGTCCGGCCCGCGATGGACCAGTGCTGCCGACATCGCCGCAACCGCGCGACCGTCGGCGGGCCGACCGTCACGATGAAAGATGCCCGCTATGCCGCACATCGCGTTCCCTTGCCGCGGGAGGTCATGGTCGCTGATTCATGATCTGCTTCAGCAGCACCGCGAGCAGTCCCATGGCGACGACGAGAATGCTGAGCAGGATCGCGCCGACGCCCAGCACGAAGGCGCTGACGACCTGCAGGATGATCCCGCCGATCAGCGAGACCAGCGCGAGCGCCATGCACATCATCGCCAGCAGCACGAAGATCTTCAGCGGATTGTAGTAGGTGCAGGCCTCCAGGACGTATTGCAGGGTGCGAATGGAGTCGCGGAACAAGTTCACCTTGGAGCGGCCGATGCGCTCCTTGTAGTCGATGTCGATGTAGTCGACGAACTTCGCGTTCATCATGTAGGCGAGCGTCAGCGACGTCGTGAAGCTGAAGAGGTCGCTGACATGCTCGAAATAGGAGATCGCGACCTGCCTGCCGAACACGCGCAGGCCGGAATTGATGTCGGGGATATCGCGGTTGGCGGTGAATTCGACGATCGCCTTGAGGATTGCGCGTAGCGGCGATTTCAGCCTCGACTCGCGGTAGTTGGGCCCGGTCCGGGCGCCGACGACCATGTCGAACCCCTGGTTGAAGCGCGCGACCAGCGCCGGGATCGTCTCCATCGGGTAGGAGCCATCCGCGTCGCTGATGACGATCGTGTCGTAGGACGCAGCGCGAATTCCATCCTTCAGCGAGCGGCCATAGCCGATGTTATGGGGATGCCTGAGCACCTTTGCACCGGCCTGTTCGGCAAGCTCTCCGGTGCCGTCGGCCGAGCCATCGTCGACGATGATGATCTCGTAGGGAGTGAGCTGAGCGCCGTCGAGAGCCGCCTTGGCTCGATCAATGGTTTCAACAATGCCGTTGCGCTCGTTGAGCGCAGGAATGACGACTGAAATCATAAGCGGCGTGCAATGCAGGTGACGGATTGCCCAAAGAAGCTTCGCGAGAGCGGATCGAGCGCCCGCGACAGCGGCACGGCATATTTGTCGAACAGGGCGATCTGCCCGTTGACGGCGGAATCGTTCAGCGACTGATGCCGCTTCAGGCGATTGGCAAGCCACCCGAGCCCGCCGATCGGATTGAAGTAATTCAGCCGGACCAGCTCGACCGGTTGATCGGCGAGCAGCTTGGCGAGGCGTGCCGTGGTGTAGCGGCGGCAGTGTCCGGCCAGACGATCGAGATCGTTGTAGAGCAGCATCAGGGCGGGAACGCTGATCAGGAGATGGCCGCCGGGCTTGAGCACCTGGACCAAATTGGCAACCGCAGTGGCGTCATCCTCGATGTGCTCGAGAACGTTGATGGTGAAGACCGCATCGACGCCTTGGGGAAACAGGGAACTCAGCTGATCGCGGACCAGAATGTCGCAGATGGCGAACTTGCGATCGGGCATCGCCTTGGCGGCACGTTCGACGCTTTCGCGGTCGTGGTCCACGCCGCAATAATCGCCCAGCTCGCCGAGCACTCTGCTGTAGAGCCCATGGCCGAACCCGACCTCGAGGATCGCACCCTTCAGGTAGGGACGGAACTGGTCGATAACCCAGTTCATGTAATTCTGCGCGTCGGCGATCGCGCTCGAATACGTATCGGCCCCGACTTTCAGGCCTTCCGTCGTGGACTGGGCGGGAAAGGAGGTTTGAGCCATGGAGCCTGTGCCTTGTTCTCGCCCGGGTTAGCAGCGAGCGCCGCATTTCTCAAGGACATGTGCAGCACAATCGCCTTAAAGTTGACGGCTCTTGCCACAGGAACATGATGTGCTGCGACGCGCGCTCGATGCGCTGAAATTTCGCCTCGATCATCGATCCGCCTGCTTTCGGTGAAGGCTGCTCGGACTCGGACGAGGGCGATGCTGAATCCGCGCAACAGAGCTGTTGGGCAGATCGAGAGTTCACCAGATGATCGCTCAGCTGAAGCGGAGGGCAGACCGCCTTCGTCAATGGCAGACGCGGGTGGCGTCAAATCTCGTGGTGCGGGCAGCCGGGGTCGAACCGGCACAGCGCTTGCGCACCGAGGGATTTTAAGTCCCTTGCGTCTACCAATTCCGCCATGCCCGCTTGATCCAACGAGATCAAACACTTAAGTCCATCCTGGCCGTCTGGAATTGGCGCGTTGCGAGCCCGGAGGGACGGTTCTTCCTTAAGCGAGCCGGGCGCACAAGGCAAAGCCTCAATCCGGACAT
Organism: Bradyrhizobium sp. 25ACV; assembly: GCF_054863005.1. Lineage (NCBI taxonomy): Bacteria > Pseudomonadati > Pseudomonadota > Alphaproteobacteria > Hyphomicrobiales > Nitrobacteraceae > Bradyrhizobium > Bradyrhizobium sp. 25ACV. The sequence continues at coordinate 128,919 of NZ_JAVAYO010000017.1, read as the reverse complement.
CTGTTGTTGCTTTAGGCATTCTCAATCCAAGGGGACTATTCATCCGGCATGGCTGCTTCGTTTTCCACTTCGCCGCGCGGCTTCGGCGCGCTCCTCGCGCTGCTTGCCGCCGGTGCCGCGCTGTCCGGCTGCGCGGGCATGAGCGAGACGGTCGCGCCGGCCTTTGCCGATCCCGCCAAATACGAATTGTACGACTGCAAGCAGCTGGAGGCGGAGCGTAAGTCGCTCGCCAAGCGCACTGACGATTTGCGGGCGCTGATGGAGAAGGCCGAGACCGGGACCGGGGGCGCCGTAGTGTCCGAGCTCGCCTATCGCAACGACTATGTCGCCGTGCGCGGGTCGGCGCAAATGGCCGATGACGCCTGGCGCCGCAACAAGTGCCGGGAAACGCCGCCGGAGGCGACTCCGCCTGCCACGCAATTGTCGCCCGCGGCCGCCGGCAAGCCTGCTTCGAAGTCCGGGAAAGCGTCCCGCTGAGGCGCGGCGCCGGCGTCGCTTCGCATCAGGGCCGCCAGCCGTAGATCCAGTCCTGCCGCGCCAGCATGCGGTCCGGGCCGAGCGCGCGGATCGCAAGATCGCGTGCGGCCGCAAGCGGCCCGCCGAGATGATAGATGCGGCCCTGCTGCCGCGCGGTCCGCTGCACCCGCCGCACCCGCGCCTGACGGGCACGGCCGTATTGCGTCAGCGCAGCACTGATGCCCGCCATGCTCTCGGCGGCTTCAAAGCTCAGATGCCGGGCGAGCACCGCGGCATCCTCGATCGCCATGCCGGCGCCCTGGGCTGCAAAAGGCAGCATCGCATGCACGGCATCGCCGAGCAGCGCCACCGGACCTTTGCTCCAGGGGCAGCCGTCGGGCACGCCGAACAGCGCCCATTTCCGCCAGCTGTCGACCGTGGCCAGCATCATTCGCGCCGAGGCCGGCCAGCGCGGCGCGGCGAAGGCGTCCATCACTTCCAGCGGATCGCCGGGCGTGCTCCAGCCCGGCCTGTTCCAGGTGCCCGGCAACACAGCGACCACGTTGATCTGGCGTCCGCCCGCGATCGGATAGGCGACGAGATGGGCATTCGGCCCCATCCACAGCTGCACCCGGCGCGCGGTGTAGTCCTTTGGCAGTTGCGTGGCATCCAGCGTGCCGCGCCAGGCGATCAGCCCGGAGAAGCGCGGCTGCACCTCGGGAAACAGATGCTGGCGGACCGTCGACCAGATGCCGTCGGCGCCGATCAGCGCGCTGGCGACATCGCTGCGGCGGATCGTGCCGCTGCGATGGACCACCGTCAGCCCCTTGGCATGAGGCGCGACGTCTTCGAAGGTCGCGCCCAGCTTGAGGTCGATGTCGGGATGGTCGGCGACAGCACCGGCCAGCGCGGATTGCAGGTCGGCGCGGTGCACCACCCAATAGGGGGCGCCGGCCCGCGCGGACGCTGCCTCGCCGAGCGGCATCCGCAGCAGCTCGCCGCCGGCCCGCGCGCTCATGATCGAGACCGCTTCCGGGGTGACGGCGCGCAGCTTGAGGCGCTCAGTGAGGCCGAGCTCGACCAGCACGCGGCTGGCATTGGGGGAGAGTTGCAGGCCGGCGCCGACTTCCTCGAGCCGCTCGGCCTTTTCCAGCACGACGATGCGGAAGCCGCGGGCCGCCAGCGCCAGCGCGGCCGTCAGTCCACCGATGCCGGCACCGGCGATGACAATCGTGCGGGAGAGCGCCACCCCTGACCGATGGAAGCGGTCAGGCCACCTTGTCCTTCAGGACGCATTCCGGCGGGCGGGCTTCGCCCGCCTTCAGATCGGCCGCGAAGCGGTACAGCGTCGAGCAGTACGGGCAGATGATCTCGTTGTCGTTGCCGAGGTCGAGGAAGACGTGCGGATGGTCGAACGGAGGATTGGCGCCAACGCACATGAACTCTTGCGAGCCGATCTCGATGACGGGGACACCGGCATCGTTATGGAAGTGCGGGACGACATGGTCGGACATCGTAACTCATCCTGGAGTGGCAATGGCGGCAGACACAATCACGAACTGACGCGGCATCTTTAAGGCGCCGCGGACCATACTGGCGGGTGTGGATGATTGCTAGTCCAGCGGAACCGAAAGGTTCGCAATTGCCCCATGCTCATTTGCTCAATGCAAATTCGACACAATCTTAAGGCCTGAGAGAAGCCCTTCTTTCGTCGGGGACGTTGTGTCGCAATTTTGGCATACTATGTCTGTGGACGAGCGAATTTGCGCCGAAAGACGAATCGACCGGCGCAAGGGATCCCAGGGACTTCCGGGCTTTTCCACATGAAGCGGCTGCGAATCACCACAGCGTTGATCGGTATCGCCGCGTGCGGCTTCATGCTCGCGCAGGTAGCGCCGCACGCCCGTGAGGCCGGCGCGATCCTCGCCGCCAAGGATGACCCGGCCGCGCTCTCCGAGCTCAAGCTCGATCAAATGCTGCGGCAGAACGATCGCCTGGTTCAGGACAATATCGAGGCCGCGCTCGCCGCTGGTGATGCCGATCTCGCCGACAGTTTCGTCGCGCTGGCGCGTGACCGCAACATCGCGCTGCCCGACGACCTCCTGAGCCGCGTCAGTGACGCGGTCAAAGCCCAAGGTTCCACCTCGCATTTCGCCAAACGTTTCGCCACCGGCCTCGTCACCGGCAATGCCGACGATGTCGCGAGCCTCTCCGGGACGGTGGCGGGCGATCTCTTCGTGATCGGCGACATCAGGGACGTGGTGCGCGAGGGCAAGCATCTTGCGATGGGCGAGGACACCGACCGGTTCGTGCTCGGGCTTGCGGCGGCCGGACTTGCGGTGACGGCGGCGACCTACGTGTCCGTCGGTGGCGCGGCGCCGGTGCGGGCCGGACTGACGCTGGTGAAGGACGCGCGCAAAGTCGGGCGGCTCGGCGAGGGGCTCGCGGTCTGGGCCGGCCGTTCCGCGCGCGAGGTCGTCGACACGCCGGCGCTGCGGAATGCGGTGGTATCAGGCTCGGTGCTGCGGCCGGGCGAGACCGTCAGCGCGATCAAGGCCGCGTTCCGGGCCGAGAAGGCCGGTGCGCTGGTCCGGCTCGGCAAGGACGTCACCCGCGTCGCCGAGAAGACCGGCACGCGCGGGGCGATGGACACGCTGCGCATCGCCGAAGGTCCCAAGGACGTCGCGCGCGCGGCGCGGCTTGCCGAAGCGCAAGGCAGCAAGACGCGCGCGATCATGAAGCTTTTGGGTCGGGGCGCGCTGCTGCTGATCGGCGGCGCGTTCAATCTGGCGCTCTGGCTGCTCAGTGCGGCGCTGACGCTGTTCGGCCTTCTCTCCTCCATCAAGGCGACCACCGAGCGTCTGACCCAGGCCTGGTGCGATCGCAAACGGGCGCGGCGGCTTCGCCGTGCCCAGATCGCCGCAGAAGCTGCTCTGGCCAACGCGGTCGTCACGGCCTGAGGCGCGCGGCGCTTCAGGCTATTGTTTGAGCATGATGTTGCCCGAAAACCGCTGCACGCTTTGCCGGATCGTGCTCTAAGATCAACCATTCCCCTCCAGACCCGCGGAACTGCTGATGCCGAGCTTTCACAACGGCGCCGTTGAAATTGCCTATCTCGATGAAGGCGAGGGCGATCCGATCATCCTGGTGCACGGCTTTGCCTCGAGCAAGAACGTGAACTGGGTCTATCCGACCTGGGTCTCGGAGCTGCGCAAGAACGGCCGCCGCGTGATTGCGCTCGACAATCGCGGCCATGGCGAAAGCGCAAAGCTCTACGAGCCCGCGCAGTATTCGATCCCGACCATGGCCGGTGACGTGCTTGCGCTGATGGATCATCTCGCCATCCCGCAGGCCGACATCATGGGTTATTCGATGGGCGGACGGATGGCGGCGTGGCTCTCCCTCAACGAACCGCAGCGCTTGCGCTCGGCGATCCTCGGCGGCATCGGCATCGGCGGGCTGATCGAAGGCACCGGCCCCGGCGAGAACGTCGCCAAGGCGCTGGAGGCGCCCTCGCTGGATGACGTCACCGATCCCGTCGGCCGCACCTTCCGTGCGTTCGCCGACCAGACTCGCTCCGATCACCGTGCGCTCGCCGCCTGCCTGCGCGGTACGCGCGACCTCATGACCCGCGACGAAGCCGCGCGCATCGACTTGCCGGTGCTGATCGCGGTCGGCTCGACCGACGACGTCGCAGGAAGTGCCAGCGCGCTCGGTGCCATCATCCCCGGCTCCGAAGTGCTCGACATTCCGAACCGTGACCACATGCGCGCGGTCGGGGACAAGGTCTACAAGAACGGCGTGCTCGATTTTCTGTCCCGCCGCGGCTGAGGCCATGTCGTCTGAGACGACGAGGTTGTTGCCCAACTATCCTGAAATGTTCCATCCCAAAGGGCTGTCCGCTCCTTTCAGGTCGGCGCGAACCAGGGATACCCGCCCAACCGTTCCACCGTTGGGCTATGACTTTCAGCATATGGTCCTAACCTAGCGAGGACACCAAAATTCACGAAAGCGAGACTTAGCTGGTACGCCGCTGGTACGCCGGCCAATCTCGATTTTGGCATGGAGGTGCTTGTATGTCCTTTGACGCGATGGCAGCGGCGGTCGATTGGTTAGACGCCTACCGCGCCGGCGATATCGACACCATCTTGCGGATGTACGCTGAAGATGCGGTCATCGTCTGCGGCTGCGGTTGCATGAAGACCATTACAGGGCCCGAAGGTCATCGCGCGTATTGGGTCGATCGGATGATCCAATATCCTGCGTCGAAGCTCGACAACTTACAGCAGGCCGAAGAGGGAGCGCTGATCTCCTACGTTGTGCCCGAAGGCCTGGTCAGCGCGGTCTTGAAGTTCAACGCCGCTGGCCAGGTAGCGGTGCATACCTGCGGACCTGCAAACTGACGTGCGATAGGAAAGGCACCAGTCCGCGGGCAATGGGATGCGAGCTGATGCCTCTCCAGACTCTCGGTCCTTCCGCGCGATCGGGCATTTATAGTTCCGGCACCCGCGATCCTCGCTTTCCCGAGACCTTCGGCCTGTGCGTTCAGGATTGGGCTCGGAGGAGCACCGCTATAAGCGCGGCAGCCAAGATCGCTAGCCATATCAACGAGACGATCGTGGAGGCGAAGTGCCAATCTACGTCGCGGCGCCTGGGCTGCATTGTGTCTCCTTCCGGAGGTCGCGCGTCGGCTCAGCGGCCTCCATCGTCCTTCCCGTTGGGGCTGCCATCGCGGCCGCCGTTGCCCCAGCCATTGTTGCCATGGTGCTGATGGCGGTGGACCGCCCTCGCGCCAGACTGTGCAATCGCGTTGGACGTGAGGGACGTTGATAGCAAAAGGGTGATGGTCGGCGGCGTCACGGCGGCGAACTTCCCGCAGGTCTTCAAGAACTCCCGTCGGTCGTCGTCCTGGTCTGGCATTGCAGTTTCTCCGGAGGGTAGGCAATTAAATCATATTAAATAAATTAAATAAATTAAATTTTGTTCCTCGGGAACAGGCGGGAATTCCGGCGCCAGCCGCTCGATGACCTTTTGGCATCCTGGAGGGGTGCTTATCGGACCTCAGCTCGAAGCGGGCCGGGGGTTAGCAAAGGGCCCAACAGGCGGCATTCGCCCCGATGCTCTAGCCGTTGGCGCCGGCTACCAAGTGGGAGGCTGTGGTGTGCGTTGAAGCGATGCAGGAGGGAGTGTTTTCTCGTACTCCGCCAAATAGTGCTCCAGCGGCCTTGCTGTGCCTGTTACACGTAACTCACCCGTATTTCTGTCCACGATGAGCGGCGCGTTACCGACAAGCACTGCTGAACCGTCGTCGGCATCTAGGTACTGCTTGGATTGATAGAAAAATATCCACCCGTAGGGTTTCGCAATGGTGGCTTCACGCATAATGTGTGCCTGTCCCTCGCAAAGAATGTCCACCCAGGCTTCTGCAAGTGCTGCCGCCTTTTCGAAGTCCATGCGTGACTATTCCACGGGGCTCTGTGAAGTGCCGCCAAGCTCACGGCTTGGACCAAGCGGCAAGCATGATTGGCCAAATATTCGTGAGACCGCAAGCCGCCTGCGTCCGACGGGGGATGCATCACCCCAATCTCATCGCGCTTTGATGTCGTCGCCAAAACGGCGCGCCAGCGCCGTCAGCACCACGAAGGTGGCGACCCACGCCATCCGGGCGCCGTAGCGGTCGTGCGGGCCTGAGATGACGGCGCAGATGAAGGCGTTGCCGAGCAGCGCTAGCGTCACGGTCGCCGCCAGCAGCGTCAGCTCGTCGAGCCGGCGGTTCGCAAGCGCATGGCCGAGCAGCGCGACCAGCGCCAGCATCGAGGCCAGCGCCACCGGCACGTGCAGCCAGTTGATGGCGGTGAAGTCGAGCTGCCAATTCTGCTGTCGCGCGGCGCGCATCGGCGCGGCCTGCGCGGGGACGTAGCGCTCGATGATGCCACGGGTGTGCGGGATCCAGCCATTGGTGCCTTCGCCGGTCGCGACATGCAGCAATTGCTGGCCCATCGCCCGCAGCGCCGCGCCGGCCTGCCAGGCCGGATAATCTTTGAGCGACTGCACGACGATGTAGCCCATTTCCTCGTTCATGCCTTCGAAGCGGCCGAGCGTGTTGAACATGCTCTTGCCCCACAGGAACTCATCTGCCGTCGCCGGCAGCTCATTGCGATACGGACACAGCTTGTAGCGTTCGCGGGGGCAATGGTCGTTGAGGTAACGCGCGACGATGCCGTCCTGCATCATGCGGCCGAAGGCGACGCCGTAACCGCCGGGCGTCCAGGCCAGCTTGCCGGACAGTGCATAATTCGCCGAGACCAGCATCAGGCCGCCCGCAACGATGGTGAGGCTGGCCTGCGCCAATCCGGCCAGCGGAAGGCGCTCTTTGAGAAACGGCCGTGCCATCCAGCCCGCGACGCAAAGACCGAGCAGCACGCCGAGCGTGGCGCTGTGGGTGGCGGCGGCAAAGGCGGTGAAGACGAACAGCGAGATTTTCTCGAGCGCCGAGATTCGGCTTGCGCCGACGACCAGCAGGAACAGCGACAGGATCGAGAGTCCTGCAAAGATGTCGGTGAGCAGCATGCTCGCAAGCCAGGGCAGCGCGGTCGACAGGATCAGGCCAAGGCTGATCGCGACGAAGCGGAAGGTCTGCATCATCGAGAGCACGCGCAGGGTGAGCTGCAGCAGCCACAGCGTCGCCAGCGACTGGACCGCGAGGTTGATCCAGAAACCAAAACTTTCGCCGTAGTGCAGGTAGAGGCCGAACACCGTGGAGCGGCTGGGGACGAGATAGCCCTCGTACCAGCGCGCCAGATAGCCGCCGGTATCCCATTGCAACAGCGGGTAGCCGTTCCAGAATGCCGGCGCGATCATCAGGAGGGGCAGGGCCACCGCCGCCAGACGCAGCCAAAGCGTGCCCGCGGCGCGCGCGCGCAATTGATCGGTGGTGATGCTCAAATTTGTTCCCCGTCCTCGCCCCGAACCATGCTCGCAATAACGGTCGGGAGAGAATTCACCAATAGTTTGACGCCGCCCGACTTGAATTTGGCAAAACTCTGACCACTTTGAGCCGACCTTGCCGCTTGGGGGCTTCGAAGAAACTGTTGTGTTTCAACGTCTTGGCATGCCTTCGCGGGGCAAGGCGCTGTTCACTCTCAGGCAAGCCGGTCAGGACTTCGTCGCTTAGACTATGCTATAAAGCCGGCAAAACGAGCCCACTCGAAAGAGCAAATTCCAAAGAGCAAATCCATGGCAGTGCATCAGGTCAATCCGGGAGGAAAGCTCGCATCGCTCGATCCGATCTGGGACCGGATCCGGGGCGAAGCGGAGGACATCGTCCGTCGCGAGCCCGAGCTTGCGACTTTCATCTATTCGACGGTGCTGCATCACAGCCGCCTGGAAGATTCGGTGATCCACCGCGTCGCCGACCGGCTCGATCACTCCGCACTGTCGGGCGACCTCGTGCGCCAGACCTATGGCGAGGCGCTACGCGACGATCCTGATCTCGGCAACGCCTTCCGCGCCGATCTCGTGGCCGTCTACGATCGCGATCCCGCGACCTCGCGCTTCATCGATCCCTTGCTCTACTTCAAGGGCTTTCACGCCATCCAGACCCATCGCCTGGCGCACTGGCTCTGGCTGAAGGGCCGCAAGGATTTTGCGTATTACCTGCAGAGCCGCGCCTCCGCGGTGTTCCAGACCGACATCAATCCCGCCGCGCGCATCGGCCGCGGCATCTTCCTCGACCACGCCACCGGCTTCGTCTGCGGTGAGACGGCGGTGATCGAGGACGACGTCTCGATCCTGCACGGCGTCACGCTCGGCGGCACCGGCAAGGAGAACGAGGACCGTCATCCGAAGATCCGCCATGGCGTGCTGATCGGCGCCGGCGCAAAGATCCTCGGCAACATCGAGATCGGCCATTGCGCCCGCATCGCCGCCGGCTCGGTCGTGGTCAAGCCCGTGCCGCACAACGTCACCGTCGCGGGCGTGCCTGCCAAGGTCGTCGGCGAGGCCGGGTGCGCCGAACCGTCGCGCACCATGGATCAGATGATCAACGCCATGGGACTCTGAGAAGGGGCTTTGAGACTTGGGGCTTAAGACCTGGCTTTGAAGGCGAAAAGGGCCGGATTTTCGGCCCTTTCGGTCCCCAAATTCTTTGGCAATTCATGCTGGCGGTTCGTCGCGTCTCGTCCTAAAACCCGCCGACCATTTTCGATCGGAGACTTGCCGTGGACGTCAAAGAAGTCAGAAAGTTAGATGCGTATTTGAAGCGCGTATTCGGCAATCCCAAGATCCGCGTCGTGCCGCGGCCGAAGAAGGACGATTCCGCCGAAGTCTATATCGGCGAGGAATTCATCGGCGTGCTCTTCGTCGACGACGAGGACGACGATCGCTCGTTCCAGTTCCAGATGGCGATCCTCGAGGACGATCTCGTCGATCAGGAATAGATGCGAGCGTGGTCCGGAAAAGTGCGCCGCGGTTTTCCGAAAAGATCATGCTTAAACAACAACCTAAAGCGCGATGACGATTCACCCTGATCGCATCGCGCTTTAGCGCGGTCCGGTGACGCGATCGGTTCCGGGGTTACGCGCCCACCGCTGCGAGCATGTCGGGGATTGTGACGAATTTTTCCCGCGGCTTGCCGAGCAGGGCTCCCCTGGATTTCTCGGCAGTATCGATCACCATCCAGTCCGGATAGCTCACGACGCGGGTGACGCGGCCAACGACGCGTGCCAGCAGCGCATCCGGCGTGTCCGGGCGCGCTCGCCGATGCGCAAGATCCGCCAGCACGGCCTCTGCCGTGGCGATGCCGCAGCCGCGATTGGTGCCGATCGTGCCGTTCGGACCGCGCTTGCTCCATCCGCAGGCATAGAGGCCCTCGATCACGCAATGCCCGTTCGTGACACGTCCATTGGCATTGGCATGAACGCCGCGATGTGTGTCGTAGGGCACGCCGGTGACGGGCGCCGTCCTGCGGCCGACGCTGCCGAACACGAGGCCGCCGGCGATGTCCTCGACGGCGCCGGACCGGTGCGTCACCGAGAGGGTCTCCACCCGGTCTCGTCCGTGGATCGCGAAGGGCGAGAAGCCAAATCGAAAGACACAGCGGCGCGGCCTGGTCGCGGTCTGCTGCGAAAATCCGCGCAGCAGCGATAGCTTCTCGACCAGCTCCGGATCTGCGGGATGCTGCGCTTCAAAGTCCTTCGGCATGACATCGCGGTCGTCGACGAGCGTGTCGCATGACCTCAATTCGAGGAAATCGCGCAATTCCTTGGCGCTGAATTTGGCCTGCACCGGTCCGCCGCGGCCGACGATGGAGATCTCGCGAATCCGGCTCGCCGCCAGCACCTCGAGCGCGTGGCGCGCGATATCGGTCTGTCGCAGCTCGTCGGCGGACTTGGCGAGAATGCGTGCGACGTCGAGTGCGACATTGCCGTGACCGATGATGATTGCCGCCTCATGGTCGAGATTGAAGCTGAGATCGGCGAAATCGGGGTGTCCGTTGTACCACGCGACGAAATCGCCGGCGCTGTGGCTCCCGGGCAGAGCTTCGCCCGGAATGCCCAGCGGCCGGCTCAGTTCGGCGCCCGTTGCCAACACGACGGCGTCATAGGCCTCACGCAGCTCGTCGACCGTGACATCGTCTCCGACCGTGACACCGCCGATGAAGCGAAAGCCGGGCACGGCGGCGATGCGGTCGAACGCTGCCGTCACCTGCTTGAGCTTCGGGTGGTCGGGCGCCACGCCGAACCGCACCAGCCCGTACGGCACCGGGAGCCGTTCGAACATGTCAACCGTCACAGATGTACCGGAACGCAAGAGGGCCTCGGCCGTGTAGAAGCCGCTCGGTCCGCTGCCGACGACGGCGACGCGCGTCCCGCCCGTCATCGGCCGAGCGCCAGGCGGCGTTCGTCGGCGCCCGGCAGAGGCACCAGGCGCGCGCTGATGACGGGAGTTTCGGCGGCGCGCTTGCGGTTGACGTCGATCCAGAATTTCTTGTCGGCTGCGAGGCGATAGTCGGGCTCGATCGCACCGACCGGGCAGGCCGGCGCGCAGCCGCCGCAGTCGATGCAGTTTTCCGGATCGATATAGGTCATGGACTCATCGAGGTGAAAACACTCGACGGGACACACCGTGACGCATTCGGTGTATCGGCACCCCCGGCAATTGTCGGTGACCACATAAGTCATCGTCACGCCCCGCTGACTTGGACGAGGATGTCGGAGAATGTCGGGGCCCGGCCGAGGTCGGCGAAGGCCGGCGGCGTCAGAACGTGGACCGTCGCGCCCTTGCGATTGGACCGCTGCCAGTAACCGGACGGCGCCACCACGACTCCAGGCATGATGTCGGACGAAACGGTCGCAAAGGCTTCGAATGAGCCCCGATCGTTGAACACGCGAATGGGCGCGCCGGCGACGATCCCGCGCTGTGCGGCATCATCGGGATTGAGAAGCACCGCCTGTTCTTCGCCGGCCTGGGCGGTTTGCGCGGGAAGATTGCCGTAATTCGAGTTCAAGAAGGCGTGGCTCTTCGGCGAGATCAGGCTGAGCGGGTAGCGCGTCGCGAGCACCGGCGCCGTGCGCGGGTTCTCGTTCGGCGGGATGTAGTGGGGCAGGGGATCGACGGGCGTGGCATCCTGGTCGCCGTTGTAGCCCTGGCGGAACAGCGGCACCACGAAGTTGCCGCCGCCCGCGATCGTCGATTTGAACTCGCACTTGCCGGAGGCGGTCGGGAAATTGCCCTCGCGATGCGGCGCCCAGTCGGCGGGCGCCGGCATGTTGAGGCGCGCATAGCCCTTGGTCTTGACGCCGTCGAGCGTGATGCCTTCGAGAACCGGGCTGCTCCAGTCGAGCGAAGCTTCGATGATTTCGTCGTCGGTCCGGAAGAAAGTGGGGTCGGTGATGCCCATTGCGCGCGCCAGGCGGCGGAACAGCTCGGTGTTGGAGACGGCTTCGCCGAGCGGCGCGATCGCCTGGTTGTTGTAGGAGAGGTAAAGGTGCCCCCAGGAGAACATGATGTCCTTCTGCTCGAGCTGCGTGGTTGCGGGCAAAACGATGTCGGCATATCTGGCGGTGTCGGTCAGGAAGTGCTCGCTGACGACGGTGAAGAGATCCTCGCGTTCGAGCCCTTTTTCGAGCTTGGCCTGTTCGCTCACCATCGCCATCGGGTTGGCGTTGTAGACGAACAGCGCCTTGACCGGTGGGTCGAAGCCGAGCTCGCCGGTCAGCGCAGCTCCAAGCCGCCAGGAATTGAGCACGCGCATTGTCTCTGGCTGCAGATCGGGCCGCATCAGCACGTCCCATCTGACCGGGAAGGCCCAGATTGGCAGCTGGAGCAGGCCGCCACCGACATGCTTCCAGGCGCCGATCAGCCCCGGAAGGCAGGTGATCGCACGCACGGTCTGACCGCCGCCGGCATGCCGCTCGACCGCGACGCCGATGCGTACGACGGCGGGCGGTGTGGTCGCAAATTCTCTGGCCAGCTTGAGGATGTCGTCGACGGGAATGCCAGTTTCCTGCGCGGCAAATTCGGGGGTGTAGGTCGCGGCCCGCTCGGCCAGCTCCTCATAGCCAACGGTGTATTTGTTGACGTAGTCGCGATCGACAAGGTTCTCCTTGATGATGACGTGGATCATCGCCAGCGCGAGCGCGGCATCAGTGCCGGGCCGGATCGGAATATGCCAGTCGGCGAGGCGCGCGGTGCGGGTGCGGACGGGATCGATCACGACGAGCTTGGCGCCGGCCTTTTTTGCCTGCTCGATGAACGGCCAGTGATGCGAGTTCGTGCTCAGCGTGTTGCAGGCCCACAGGATGATGTATTTCGAGTGCACGAAGCTTTCGGGGTCGACGCCGGGCGTGTGCCCGATCGTCATCATGTACGCTGTGCACGAGGCGGAGTCGCAGAACGTGCGCTCCAGCACTGTCGCACCCAGCTTGTTGAAGAGGGGATCTCCGACATTCAGCCCGTTGATGATGCCCTGCGTGCCCAGATAGCTGTAGGGCAGGATCGCCTGCGCGCCGTGCTCGGCGATCACGGAGGTCCAGCGCGATGCGATGGTGTCGATGGCTTCGTCCCAGGAGATCCGCTGGAATTGCCGGGAGCCCTTCGGGCCGACCCGTTTCAGCGGATGGAGGATGCGCTTGTCGCTGTAGACGCGCTCCTCGTAATTGTTGACCTTGACGCAGAGCCGTCCGCGCGTGAACGGGTGATCGGGATTGCCGCGGACGGCAATCGCCTTGCCGTCCTCGACCGTGGTCAGGATGGAGCAGGTATCGGGGCAGTCGTGGGGGCATGCGCCTATGACCGTGGACCTCGCCATGGATCTCTCCGCTTCCTGATTCAAGACGGTCCGAAGAATGCGGCGGCCGGGCCCGCCTTGGCTTTTCAAAACGTGCGGTGTTGTTGTCCCGGACTGCTCTCGGCCGGTGGACGCCCTGCCGGTTGTCTGGCATGCTAATTGCTGGAACCGGCAATACCTCTCTACCCATACATCGCGTGATCTGGCGGAGATTTCCGATGGGTATGCTTGGCAACTCTGTCGATAAATATGTGACCGGCAGAATGCTCCAGACGTCCAACGACCGGCGGTGGGGGCATCTCCTGGCCGAGCGATGGAGTCATGAGCCGGGCGATCTCCCTCCGCAATTGCCGCGCGACACCGAGATCGCGATCTTGCTGCGCGGCAGTTCGGTCGTCGACCGCGAAGGCGCCGGCATGCGGCAGCGCACCTTCGGCAGGAGAGGCACCGTCTGGCTCTGCCCGGCCGGCATCCGCGAAGACTTCATCCGCGTGGAGAACCAGATGCAGGAATGCCTGCATCTCTTTCTTCCGGGCAAGCCGTTCGACGACACCATGCTCAGGGATCTCGACATCGATCCCTCGGGCATGTCCATCCGTTACGAGACGATCGATCGGGACATGTTCATCGAGCACGTCGCGGACCGCATTCTCGCGGAGCTCGCGCAGGAGACCTCCACAGGCCGCCTTTTGATCGAAAGCCTGGGGCGGGCCTTGTCCGCCCATCTGGTGCACAGCTACGCCGCCAGTTCAGTCCGGCTGAAGCAATCCTGTGCCGTGCAGAAACCGCTCGATGCGAGGCGCCTGTCGCGTGTCACGGAATTCATCGACGCATCCGTCGAGCGCGAGTTCACCGTGAAGGATCTCGCATCGGTGGCCTGCATGAGCCCGGCGCATTTCTCCCGCAGCTTCAAGGCGGCGACCGGAGCTGCACCGCACGAATATGTCAGCCGTCAGCGCCTCGATCTCGCCAAGCGGCTCCTGTCGACCAGCGATCGCCCGCTGGTCGATATCGCCTTTGCCGCGGGATTTTCCTCGCAGGCCAATTTCAACCGCGCCTTCCGCAAGGCGGTCGGCACGACGCCGAGCCTTTATCGGGCGCGGAAGGGGCAGGATTGAGCCTGCCCGCATCAAGTATGGATGATGTGGCCTTGAGATCCCCACGGGTTTTGCCCGATGGGTCAAGCTTTTAATTCGGAAAAGACGAATATCTAAAAATACGAAGTGCGGCCGTGACTTGGCTACTGTGCATGGGGTTGTTTTTCGAGATTTTGTTCGGTGAGGGGTTGACTGCAAGCCGATCTCGCGGCTCACCCCTTCGGCCCGCGCAGCTGCGCCGTCAGCCTGTCCATTGCGTCCGCCGCGTCGCGCCACTGGGACAGCCAGCTGCGCGGAAAGCGGAAGGTGAGGTCGGCGCCGCCGACGCGGCGCTCGGACAGGCACATGCCCGGGGTGGCCGCATCGCGGGTGCAGCGCGCGGTCAGCGCGGGGCTTGCAGCCGAATAGAAGTCTTCGCTGCCGTAAGGGGTCTCAGTCCGGAACATCCGCATCGTCAGGCCGTCCGCGGGCGTCGCTGCGGCCTGGTCGAGATAGCGCGGATAGATCGTGGCCGTTCGCTGCTCGGGCGAAAGCGCATCGTGGTGGGCTGTGATCGACAGGAAGATGCGGTCGATCGATTGCACTGCCGCTTCCACCGTGTCGGCGGTGACGTGCTTCGGCGCGCCGGGCGGCTCGAGAGAGGGATAGAGGAAGTCGAGATCGATGCGCTCCTGCGGCCCGGAGTGCCGCTGGATCTTCATGCGGATCGCCGTCACCGGCAGGTTGAACAGCGTGCCGCCGACGCTTACCGGCAGCTTGTCGGGGGCGTTCGCGCCGCGGGTGCCCCAGGTCGGCCACAACAGATAGGCGACGAGCGCGACCGCGCAGACCGCAGCAATGCCGCCGAGCACGATCGGGACGGCATGCGCCCAGGTGCGCGTGCGGGGGGACCTATGGGGAACTGCCGAAAACACCGTCATGAGCTTGCGCGAGGTCGAGCCGGACATCGGCCGGTAGCCGACGAATCAGCGGCGAATATGCCATGCGGCGGCGATTTCGCGCAGCGTTCCCGGCCGCGGGGGGCGGGGGCGGCCCTGCGTGCAAGGGACAGCGGCGTTAACCTTCCCTTAAGGATAATGTAGCGTTAACCGGCTCCATTTGTCACAGGAATGCTCGGCGTTGCGTAAGGGCGGACCGTTCCGATGACACCTGAAGCTTTCAACACCTTCTTCTCGATCTGCATTGGCTTCGCGCTCGCGGGCGCGCTCGTGAACGGATACCAGGCGCTCGCGCAGCGGCCCGCCGGCTTCGGCCTGTTGCAGGACGGCGTGGCGCCGAAGACCTTCGCGGCGGTGCCGTTCCTGGTGTTCGCCGCGCCCTTCATCATCATGCGCAACACGCTGCGCGGCATGCGGGTGGAAAGCCGCCGCGCCGAGTTCGTGATGATGGCGACCCTCATCGCCGGCTTCTGGAGCATGATGAGCGGCACCTTCTTCCTGATGACGTTGCGCGCGGCCGGCGTTCTGGGCTGACGCCCGCGCTTTGAGCGCTGCCGGCGCGAGGCCTTTGCGTCGCGGCTGCCGTTTGGCTATGCCAGTGGTCAACGCGACAGGAGACCTCCATGGCGATCTACGAGCTCGACGGGCAGGCGCCCGACCTTCCCGCCGACGGCAATTATTTCATCGCCGAGACCGCCACCGTGATCGGCCGCGTGCGCCTGAAGCCGGGCGCGAGCGTCTGGTTCGGCGCGGTGCTGCGCGGCGACAATGAATGGATCGAGATCGGCGAGGGTGCCAACGTGCAGGACGGCTCGACCTGCCACACCGATCTCGGCTTTCCGCTGATCATCGGGAACAACTGCACCGTCGGCCACAATGTCATCCTTCATGGCTGCACCATCGAGGAGGGCGCGCTGATCGGCATGGGCTCGATCGTGATGAACGGGGCGAAGATCGGTCGCAACAGCATCGTCGGAGCCGGTTCCGTCATCACCGAGGGCAAGGAATTTCCCGAACGTTCCCTCGTCATCGGCTCACCGGCGCGCGTGATCCGCACGCTCGACGACGCCCAGGTGCAGCGAATGGGGAGCGCGGCGAGGTTCTATGTCGCCAATGGTCCGCGCTTCAAAAAGGGCCTGAAGCGGATCGGTTGAGGCTCAGCTTCCCTCGGATTCGCGCGCTTCGATCGCGCCTGCAACCCTCTCGTGGCCGGCAGCCCATAGCGCGTGCTCGTCGCTGCCGTCGGTGTAGGGATTGGCCTCAGCCGGAATGTTGTCGCGCGCGGCGCGTTCGCCTTCTGCAAAAGGATCGCGATCGGTCATCGTGATTGAGCCTCCTCGCTTTCAAGCTGATGTGACGGCATTTGTTCCGGAACCGGCCTTCGCCGCGGCGGTTGACCGGTAAAGGAGAAGTCTCATGGCCGCATCGCCTGCAACCGTCTCAATCAAGACCATGATGGTGATCTTCGCCCTTGCGGCGATGCCGGCCGTCGCGTTCGCGCAGGCGAGCGGCGGTTCTGCCGGATCGACCGGAGGCGCTGCGGGATCGACTGGAGGCTCCGTCGGATCGAGCGGAGGCGTCGCCAACTCACCGGCTCCACCGCCCGGCACCAACAGCCTGGGTACGGCTCAGTCATCCGGCCCGGGCTCCGGAGTTACGACCGGCAGCGGCACAGGCGGCAGCGCCGACGCCACCGTCAATGCCGAGAATCGGATGCTCGACAAGAAGCTCAAGAGCATCTGCCGCGGCTGCTGATGGTCGCGCGGAAGTGAGACAGCCTGGCTGTCCCGAATGCCCAAGTGACGTTAGCTTGATCCGCTTTGAAGCGTGGAGCGTGTCCACGCGGAGGATCGAGTGATGTTACGCAAGATGATGATGGCGGCGCTGGCCGTCGCGGCGGTCGGGCTGTCGGCGCCGCAGGTGGCCCACGCAGGGGGATTTGGGCATGGCGGCGGCCATGGTGGCTGGGGTCATGGCGGTGGTGGCTGGGGCCATGGCGGCCATTGGCATGGCGGCGGCTTCTGGCCAGGTGTCGCGATCGGGGCAGGCATCGCCGGCGCCGGCTACTACGGCGGCTATTACGGCTACGGCTACCCCTATTACGGCGGTCCCACCTATTATAGTACCGGCTACGGCGACTACAACGATGGTTATGGCGGCTGCTACGTCGCGCGCAAGCGCGTCATGACGCCGGCGGGCTGGCGCATCCGCCGCGTGGACGTCTGCGAATAGCGTCCCACAAAAAAACAAGGCCGTTGACGCAGTATACCGTCAACGACCTTGCCAGCCCCGGACATTGAAATCGGCTCACGCCATCCGGTAAGGGCGACCATCGCGCGGAATCATACGGCTGAATGTGATCCAGTTCACAAGTCGCGAAAATAAAAGTTCCACCGCGTGGCGGACGCTCAGCCGCGCGAGCGCTTTCGCGCACTGGCGTGGACACGGTGCCGCGCTGGTTTCCTGCGGGTAACCGAGGGCGTTTCAACCTCGGTCGCCCGTGCGCTGGCAAACGACTGCCGCAGGCCGTCGATGGACTCGTTCAGCGATGCGACCTGTTCGGACAGGCGCTTGGTGTCGGCCTGCTGCGCCGCCATCAGCCGCTTCATCGTCTGGAGCTGGTCCTGCACGACCTGCAGCTGGTCGATCGATTCCTGCTGCGTCGCCTCCAGCCCCTTGGTCTTCTCGACCAGCTGCTCGGAGGCCTGGGCCGTGCGGGCCTGGAGCTGCCGCGATGCCACCACCCGGTCGGCTTCAGGAGCGGCGCCGGTATAGGCCCGCCAGATCGCGATCGAGGTCACCCCCGCGATCAGGAGCAGGAGCGCAGCGGCGGTCAGCGCGATGGGCTGGGCGCCAAGGCGAAACAGGGGGTTCGACGGTGTGTCCTGGGCGAGATCGATCATCGCTGACAAAACCCAAATTGAAACTTGGTGAGTGGCGAAGACCGGCAACCAGAGGTCGCCGGGGGCGTCCCGAAAGTGTTACGTTTCCGCAAGGAATGGGACCAAAAAGAGGCTAAGGGCCAAAAAACCAGGAATCAGCGGGCCTTGCGGCCTCCACGGTTCCGCCCTGCTGTGAGAATCAAGGTTGAAACGGCGCAAACGGCCCGGAATAGATCTTGGATCGCGGGGCCGCATAGGGTCCGAGCCGGGAGGTCTTCAGGCCCAGCCGCACCAGTGATTCCGCCAGCGTCACGCCTGCAGCGACGCCGTCGATCACGGGCAGGCCGTGGGTAGTGGCGAGCTCAGCGGCGAGATCGGCCATGCCGGCGCAGCCGAGCACGATGGCTTCCGCCCGGTCGTCACGGATCGCGGCCGTGATCTCCGTGGAGATCTTTGCGAGCGCGTCCGTGTTGCGCTCCTCGAGCGCGAGCACCGGAACCTCGGCGGCGCGTACGCGGGCGCAGCGATCAGCGAGGCCGTATTTCCGCAGATTATGTTCGATCGGCACGATGGAGACACCGAGCGTCGTCACCACGGCAAAGCGCGCGGCAATCAGGCTCGCCAGGTGGAAGCCAGCCTCTCCAATGCCGATCACCGGCGCCTTCGCGACGGCGCGCGCGGCATCCAAGCCGGTGTCGTCGAAGCAGGCGATGATGTGGGCCTCCGCACCATCGCGGTCGGCCTCGCGGATGCAGCCGAGCATGCCGGGCACGGCGAAGGCTTCGTCGTAAAATCCCTCGATCGAGACCGGGCCCATCGTCGGCTGCCGCGCGTCGATCACCGTGCCGGGCAGGGCGACGCTGCGCGCTGCAGCGGCGATCTTCGCCGTCATGGTAACAGTGGTGTTGGGATTGACGACGTGCAGCCGCATCGGATCAGACGAGCCCTTTACCGGCGTCCGAACCCTTGGCCGCCTGCCGCTTGTTGAGCATGTGGATGGTGCCGAGCGCAAGCGTGATCACCGTGAACGAGACAGCCGAGATCACTGTGCCGAGCGCGTAGATGTCGGGATTCGTCACCGTGGTGGTCAGGCCCTGCAGATCGAGCGGCAGCGTATTCACCGCCCCGATCGCCTGGCTGGAGCGGGCGAGCTCGTCCCAGGACAGCGTGAAGCCGAACAGGCCGATGCCGATCACGGAAGGCAGGATGATCGGCAGCACGACATGGCGGAACGTCTGCCACGGCGTCGCCCCGAGATCGCGCGCGGCTTCCTCGAGGCGGGGATCGAAGCGGTTGAAGATCGCGAACATGATCAGAAGACCGAACGGCAACGTCCAGGTCAGGTGTGCGCCGAGACCCGATGTGAGCAGGCCCATCGAGGTCTCGAAATTCTCGTTCCAATGCGCCTTGATCAGATCGTCGATGATGCGAAACTCAAGTGAGATGCCGAGCGAGGTGATGATCGAAGGCACGATCAGGCTCGCGATCGCCGAATAGAACAGAATGCTCTGCGCCCTGAACTTCCTGCGGAAGGCCATGCCGGCAGCGACCGACAGCACGACGGTGACGATCATCACGATCACGCCGAGCAGCAGCGAGCGGCGGAAGGCCGCGCCGAGATCGACGATGCCGGTGCCCTGGAACAGTTTTGCGATCCAGAAGGTCGACACGCCATTCATCGGGAAGGTGAGGCCGCCCTGCGGCCCCTGGAACGACAGCACGTAGATCGCGATCATCGGCCCATAGAGAAACAGCACATAGGCCGCGAAGAAGATCGCGAGCACGTAGAAAGAGCGCGGGCGTCCTTCCTTCATGCTCTAGAGCTCCTTCTTGATGTCGACGATGCGCGACATCATGGTGATGATCAGGAAGGTGATCGCGAGCAGGATCACGGCGTTGGCCGCGGCGGCCGGGAATTGCAGCGCGTTCACCCGCGTCTCGATGATCTTGCCGGCAGCTGCGATCTGCTGGCCGCCCATCACGCCGATGGTGATGAAGTCGCCCATCACGATGGTGATGACGAAGATCGAGCCGATCACGATGCCCGGCTTTGCCAGCGGGATGATGACGTTGACGAGCGTCTGGAAGCCGGTCGCGCCGGCATCGTAGGCGGCTTCGATCAGCGACTTATCGATGCGGATCATCGAATTGAAGATCGGCACCACCATGAAGAAGGTGAAGAGGTGCACCAGCGCCAGCACCACCGAGAATTCGGAGAACAGCAGCCATTCCAGCGGCTGGTTGATCAGGCCGGTCTTGACGAGGCCGGAATTGACGAGGCCGTTGCGCCCGAGCAGCGGAATCCAGGCGATCATGCGGATCACGTTGGAGGTCCAGAACGGGATCGTGCAGAGCAGCGACAATCCCATCTGCCAGGTCTTGGACTTGACATGGAAGGCGAGGAAATAGGCGACCCAGAAGCCGATGAACAACGTGATCGCCCAGACCAGGAAGCACAATTTCAGCGTCTTCAGATAGGTCTTGCCGATCGTGCAGAGGTCGGGCAGCTGCGCGATGCAGCCTTCGAACGTGTCGGTGTAACCTCGGCCCGAGAAGGCCGGCAGCAACTGGTATTCGTTGTAGTCCCAGAACGAGACGATGACGACGAAGACGAGCGGAATGAGGAAGAAGGCCAGAAACACCAGCATCATCGGCCCGGCCTGGAGCCAGGAGATGAAGGAGGGCGACAGGCGCGTCGGCTTCGCCGCGCGCGCTGTGCCCGACCCCGGGATCAAGCCCGGGGACGCCTGTTGCAGGACCTCTTCCGACATGTCCATTACGCCGCAATGAACTCATTCCACTTGCGGACCATGTAGTCGTTCTCGTCCATCACCGCGTTCCAGCAGGCGACGCCGCCCATGCGGTCCTCATAGGAGCCGCCGTCACGCACGGCGCCGGCCTTCTCGAGCAGCGAGCCGTCGGGCGCCTTGATGTCCTTCTCGGCCGGCTTGCCTTCCATCCAATAGGCCCACTCGTAGGGCTCCATATGTGCCTTCGCGGTGGAGAGCACGGCAGAGTAGTAGCCCTGACGATTGAGATAGGCACCGGCATAGCCGGACAGGAACCAGTTCACGAATTCATAAGCCCATTCGAGCTTCGCGCCTGACACGCCCTTGGAGACGCAGAAGCCCGAGGCCCAGGAGCGATAGCCTTCCTTCAGCGGCTGGAAGGTGCAGGCAATGCCCATCGAGCGGACCTTGGTGACTGCCGGCGACCACATCGACTGGATCACGGTTTCCCCTGATGCCATCAGGTTGACGCTCTCGTTGAAGTCTTTCCAGAAGGCGCGGAACTGGCCGGCCTTCTTGGCCTCGGTCATCACCTTCATGGTGAGATCAATCTCTTCCTTGGTCATGTTGCCCTTGTCGGCATATTTGTACTTGCCGGTGGCTTCCACGACCATTGCGGCGTCCATGATGCCGATCGAGGGGATGTTGAGGATCGAGGCCTTGCCCTTGAATTCGGGGTTGAGCAGCTCGGACCAGGAGCCGATCGGGCGCTTGATCAGGTCGGGGCGGATGCCCAGCGTGTCGGCGTTGTAGACCGTCGGGATCAGCGTGACGAATTCAGTCGCCGAGGTCGCGAACTTC
Organism: Bradyrhizobium sp. 25ACV; assembly: GCF_054863005.1. Taxonomy (NCBI): domain Bacteria; kingdom Pseudomonadati; phylum Pseudomonadota; class Alphaproteobacteria; order Hyphomicrobiales; family Nitrobacteraceae; genus Bradyrhizobium; species Bradyrhizobium sp. 25ACV. The sequence goes on along the minus strand of NZ_JAVAYO010000017.1, from coordinate 107,667 downwards.
TTGGAGTCTTTGCCTTCGAGATAGAGCACCTTCCAGGGCGCGGTGCCCTGGCCGCCGATCTTCTTGCCGCCGGGCGTCTCGCCCTTGGTGAAGACAGGTGTGATGTTGTCGAACTGTTTGATCTTCCTGGCGTCGAGCGCAAGGATGTTGCCCGACGGCACGATCTTCTTCAGCGAGAAATATTCGGTGTCCAGCACGTCGAAGGAGTTCGGCTGGGTCATCACGCGCTTCGTGACATCGTCGGTGGTCGCGGTGATGTATTCGATCTTGATGCCGGTGTCCTTCAGGCACTGCTTGGAGATGTCGTCGCCCTCGTTCACGGCGGTTCCGAGATAGCGCAGCACCTTGGTCTCGGCCGACTTCACATAGGGAAAGCCGGTGATGGCGCCGGAGCCGGCGGCAAGGCCGGCCAGACTGGCGGTGCCCTTGAGCAGCGTGCGGCGGCTGACGCCCTTTGTCCTGATGGTCTCGCTCATGTCAGTCACTCCTCTGTTGCGCATTCCAGTGATCGATCGGCGCTATTGCAGGCGTTGCGCCTTGGCGGGATCCCAGGTGGCCAGCACGCGATCGCCCGGACGGAACGGGTGGACGTCGAAGGTGGCTTCGGGAACGTGGGAGAACAGGGCGGTGCCGTCGTCGAGCGTGAGCGAGACGGCGATGTAAGAGCCCTGGTATTCGGTCTGGATCAGCCGCGCCGGCGCGCCGAACGCACCGTCCGTGAACGGAGCGATGCCGAGCTGATCGGCGCGCACGGCGATCAGGTTGCCGGCGTCGCTGAGCACGTTGTGGCCGCCGATGAAGCGCGCCACGAATTCGGTGCGGGGATGGTGGAAGATGTCGCGCGCGGTGCCCTGCTGCTCGATCCGGCCGTGGTTCATCACCACGATGTGGTCGGCGAGCGCCATAGCCTCTTCCTGGCCGTGGGTGACTTGGATGAAGCTGATGCCGAGCTCGCGCTGCAGCCGCTTCAATTCACCGCGCATCTTCACGCGCAGGAACGGATCGAGCGCGGAGAGCGGCTCGTCGAGCAGGAGGATCTGCGGCTCGGTGATCAGCGCGCGGGCGAGCGCAACGCGCTGCTGCTGGCCGCCGGAGAGCTGGGCCGGGAGACGGCCCGCATATTGGCTCATCGCGACCAGCTCGAGCAGTTCGCCGGCGCGCTTGTGCCGCGTCGGCTTGTCGACGCCGCGCATCTTCAGGGCGAAGGCGACGTTGTCGATCACGCTGAGATGCGGAAACAGCGCGTAGGACTGGAACATCATCGCGGTGCCGCGTTCGGCCGGCGGCAGGTCGGTGACGTTTTGGCTGCCCAGGATGATGTCGCCCTCGCTGACCGCCTCGTGGCCCGCGATCATCCGCAGGGTCGAGGTCTTGCCGCAGCCGGACGGGCCGAGCAGGCAGCAATAGGTGCCGGCCGGGATCTTCAAATTGACGGTGTCGACCGCCAGCGTCGTGTCGTAGCGCTTGGTGACGGCGACCAGTTCGAGAGCGGCGGGAGTGGCCATGGCGTGTCCGAGGAGGGGCGGTGCTTCCGGCCTCTCTCCGCAAGGTCCGTGCCAACCAGCTTCGGTCCGCCGATTTCTCAAAACTGTGCAGCGGAGTCAGATCGTTAGATCGAATCCGGTGCATCCGGGCTGCCCGCCGCCTGCGCAGTCGTTTGCACACAAAATAGGCGAAGATTGTATAAAGTTTCGCCTGTGATTGGATACAGGTCGTCGACTAACATTCGAAGCGAACGTCGTCGACCGAGCCCTCAAGCCCAACTCTCGAACCAATGGCCGCCAAGTCCCGCCCCAAATCCGACGCGCCAGATGCGAGCGATCGGGTCAGCCGCATCCGGGAGGGCGTAACCGCCGCGATCCTCGAGCATCGCCTGCTGCCGGGCACGAAGCTCGGCGAGGACGAGATCGGTGAGATCTACGGCGCGAGCCGCACGCTGGTCCGCAGCGCACTGCAGCAACTTGCGCATGAGGGCATCGTCAACATCGAGAAGAACCGCGGCGCGTTCGTCGCGCGCCCCACGCCCGCCGATGCTCGCGAGGTGTTCGAGGCGCGGCGCCTGATCGAGCCCACCATCGTCGATCACGCCATCGACGCGATGTCGCCGGCCTGGCTCGATCGTCTCCAGCAACATCTTACCGAGGAACGCGAGGCCGAGCTGCGCGGCGACGCGCGCGCCTCGGTTCGGCTTTCCGGTGAGTTTCACAAGCTCGTCGCCGAGATGAGCGGCCACAGCATCTATCTCGGCTTCCTCAAGGAGCTGATCGCGCGTTCCTCGCTCATCATCCTGCTGTACCGCCGCCACGACACACCGGCCTGCGGCACCGATCATCACGCCGGCATCGTCGCCGCGATCCGCAAGCGCGACAAGCAGGCGGCGCGCGCGCAGATGCTGTCGCATCTGACCGAGATCGAGGACGAGTTGTTCCTCAAGGACCCCGCCGCCGACGAGCTGCGGCTTGCGGACGTGCTGGGCGTCTGATCCGCATCGATCTTAAAGCGCCAGGAATCTGCGCCGGAGCCGCGATCCCGCGTCAGTGGCTGAGTTCGCGTTCTGCGGCGAGCTGCCCGTCTGGGGTGATCTCGTACTCGCCGCCTCGCTTCGTCATCCATCCTGACCTGACCATCTCCCGTGCAAGCTGCACCGAGCAGATGGGATGGTTACCTCCTGGGTAATACAGCCTGTCATTTCGGACCAGCAAGTGGCCGTACAGTTGGGCGTGACGTAATGCCCTGCGCATCCCGGGTGATGGATCTTTCATGTCGGTTCAAGCGCGAGCGCGACGAAGGTTCCTAATCAACGCCGTGACTTTCGATGGCGTTTGCGCTCCGCGGGGCGGGTAGGAACTCGCTTTCTGCCGCATCGTTTGTCCTTTTCGAAGGAGCAGCATCATGAACGTACGGGACGAGTACACGCGATCGCTCTGGATGGATGTTTCGGTCGCGGATGCCCCCGCGCTGTCGCGCACCGTGGGCGTCGACGTCGTTGTCATCGGCTCCGGAATAGCGGGGCTGTCGGTGGCTTATGAACTGGCCTGCCATGGACGTTCGGTCGCCGTGCTCGATCGAGGCGGTATCGGCAGCGGGATGACGGCGCGCACCACGGCGCATCTGGCGACGGCGCTCGACGATGGCTACGGCGAATTGGTCAGGGTCCGCGGCCCTGATTGTGCGCGGCACTATTATCAGAGCGTCGAAGCCGCAATCGACCGCGCCCAAGCCATTCAGCGCGACGAGCACATCGATTGCGATTTTCGGCGTGTCGACGGTTACTGGGTGCAGGCGCCCGAAACGCCCGCGTCCGAGCTGGATGAGGAATTGGATTGCTGTCGCAAGCTCGGGATCCCCGTCGAAGATTGCGCCGAGCCGACCGTATTCCATTCTGGAGGTCTGGTGCGCTCGTTGCGCTTTGCCCGCCAGGCGCGCCTGCACCCGACCCGATATCTTGCTGGCCTAGCCGGCGCACTTCAGCGCCGCGGGGCGGAGCTCTGTGCCGACACCTGCGTCGAAAGCATCCGGCAAGAGCGTGGCGACATGATCGTGACGACCGCCTCGGGCTACGAGGTCCATGCCGCCGACGTGGTCGTCGCGACGAACTCGCCGGTCAATGTGCAAGTGGCGATCCATACCAAGCAGGCGCCTTACCGCACCTATGCGCTTGCCGCCAAAATCCCGGCCGGCGCGCTGGAGGATGCGCTGTACTGGGACACGCTCGATCCCTATCACTATGTCAGGCTCCAACCGCTCTCCGCGGACGAGGATCTCGTCATCATTGGCGGCGAAGATCACAAGTCCGGTGAAGCGGACGACGGCGCACAGCGCCTTGCCGCGCTCGAACGCTGGGCGCGCGAGCGATTGCCGGCGCTGCGCGAGGTCACTCACCGATGGTCAGGTCAGGTGCTGGAGCCGAGCGATTTCGTCGGCTTCATTGGCCGCAGCCCCGGCGAGGAGCACCTCTTCATCGTCAGCGGTGACTCCGGACAGGGCATCACGAACGGGCTGGTAGCGGGCATGCTGATTGCGGATCTCGTCATGACCGGCGCGAGCCCGTGGGAGGAGGTCTACGCCCCGGCACGGAAGATTCAGAAGAACCTCGGCGAATTCATCAGCGAGAACATCACGCCGCTGAAGAATTTCGCGGAGTATCTGACGGCGAGCGAGATCGCGGGCGTCGAACATCTGCGCCCCGGGGAGGGACGCCTTGTTCGCAGCGGCCTGAAGAAGATCGCGGCGTGCCGGGACCGGAACGGACATTTGCATCTGCATTCGGCAAGCTGCACCCATCTCGGCTGCGTCGTGCACTGGAATGCGCTCGAGCAATGTTGGGATTGCCCGTGTCACGGTTCGCAATTCGCCCCGGATGGCACCGCGCTCAACGGCCCTGCGGTGTCTCCTCTCGGCGACATCGACAAACCGGCCAATCTTGAAGCCGCCGAGTGAGGCGTGAGGACCTCGCGGACGCGCTGGGCGAGTTCCCTGATTTCGCACACGGCGATATCTCTTTGATTCAAATTGGAGCCGACCGCGGCGACCTCCCGCCAATGCAGATGGCAGGACTGCATATTTGCCGCTGTGGTGGCCAGTTGACGGCGGCCAGACGTCGGCGTCCAATGGCGCGTAGAAGTTGCGTGCCTGCCATCACCCCTCGCGTTGCCCTGCACCTCAGCGGAGGCCGGCCATGTTGGGTTTGAGGATGCCGGCCAGAGTGTCCGGAATCGCCACGCTGCTTGCGGCCGTTGCAACGATCCTCGGCAGTGCGTCCTCTGCACAGGCCCAGCAGGACTCCGCCGTCCTGCTTCGCAACGTGCGGATATTCGACGGCAAGAGCGCCGCGCTCTCAGCCGCGTCCAACGTCCTGGTCAGAAACCGGAAGATCGAGAAGATTTCGACCGCGGACATCGCGGCCGCCGGCCAGGTGATCGACGGCGGCGGCCGCGTGCTGATGCCCGGACTGATCGACGCGCATTGGCACGCGATGCTGGTGCGCCCGACGCCGATGGCCGCGCTTGCGGGCGATGTCGGCTATAACAACCTGCTCGCCGCCAGCGAGGCGACAGCCACGCTGATGCGCGGCTTCACCACCGTGCGCGACATGGGCGGGCCGAGCTTCGGCCTCAAGCAGGCCATCGACGAGGACCTCGTCGCAGGTCCCCGCATCTATCCCTCCGGCGCCGTAATCACCGTCACCAGCGGTCACGGCGACTTCCGCCAGCTCTCCGATCTGCCGCGAACGATCGGCGGCATGCTCAGCCGCATGGAGCGGATCGGCGCCAGCATGGTGGCCGACAGTCCGGACGAGGTCCGCGTGCGCGCGCGCGAGCAGCTCATGCAAGGGGCCTCGCAGGTCAAGCTCACCGCAGGCGGCGGCGTTGCATCGCCCTTCAGCCCACTCGACGTCTCCACCTTCACCGAGCCCGAGCTGCGCGCGGCGGTCGAAGCCGCCGACAATTGGGGCACCTATGTTGCTACGCACGCCTATACATCGGTCGCGATCCAGCGCTCGGTCGCGGCCGGCGTCAGATGCATCGAGCACGGTCATCTCATGGACGAGGCGAGCGCCAAGCTGATCGCCGAGAAGGGGATCTGGTTGAGCACGCAACCGTTCCTGGATATCTCCGCTGCAGCCGCGCTCGGACCCGCCGAGCAGGACAAGATGAGACAGGTGGTCGCCGGAACCGACCGCGTCTATGCGCTCGCGAAGAAGTACGGCATCAAGACCGCGTTCGGCACCGACGTCCTGTTCTCGCAGGCGTTGGCGGATCGACAGGGCGCCATGCTGGCCGCGCTCACGCGCTGGTACACATCGGCCGAAGCGTTGGCCATGGCGACGTCGGCCAATGCCGAATTGCTGAGCCTGTCGGGTCCGCGAAATCCCTATCCAGGCAAGCTCGGTGTGGTCGAGGAGGGCGCGTTCGCCGATCTCCTGCTGGTCGACGGCAATCCGCTCGACAACATCAAGCTCGTCGAAAATCCCGCAAAGAATTTTGTGGTGATCATGAAGGACGGCAAGGTCTACAAGAACATCCTCGCACGCTGACAAGCGCGCGCGTCGATCACATCCTGCGCGCCTGCCAGACATGAGGTGGCGGGATCGCTCCTAGGGGCGATCCTCCGCAACCGGCCTTTTGCGCGGCGACCCGGACGCGATCTCCGGGACTGCCGCAGGCCGCCCAGGGCTTGTCATAATTCCTGGCCTGTCATCGGAGGCATGGCTTCTCAGCGTCTCCAGAACCAGGAAGAATTTCTCGGCTAGCATGAGTCAAACTCGCTGATGCGTTCGTTTCGGTTTCGAGAACAGCGAATTCGCTCGTCAATTCGATCACTTGCTGCGCTCGCGGGCAATTTAGTTCGTAATGGCGCGCCGGATTGTGACAAGCCTTGCCGGATTTCTGCGTCTGCACGTCGTGTCGATAATCACGCAGCGCGACGTAACGGGACTATTCCTCGCCGGCCTGACGGGCTATATGCTGTCGCTCTGTCATTAAACTGTCATGTCATCGTAAATGCTGAAATCAGACCCAACACCGGCTCGCAAAACCCCGAGTGCGCCGGACGGGAATCCTGTTCCGAAGGACAACAAGAGAACGCAAGTCGTCGCCGGCTTCCTCAGGCAGATTGAACAGGCCGAGCCCGGCGCGGAACCTGCGATCGTCGAGGGCGCTGTGAGTGATCAGACGCCATCGCAAGATGCCCCGCCTGCTCCGGAACCAACTCGGTCGAGCCTTGCCGCGCACCCCGGTGAAATCGAGCTCAAGCTGCTCGTCGATGCCGATCGCATGGCGCATTTCAACGCCGCGCCGGTCATCGCGGCGAATGCACGCAACAAGGGCACGCGAAAACACCTCAAATCCGTCTACTATGATACGCCCGATCGGATGCTTCGGCGCAGCGGCCTCAGCCTGCGCGTTCGCCAGAGCGGCGCGCGCTTCGTGCAGACCGTGAAGACCGACACAGCGGATGATCCGCTGCGCCGTGGCGAGTGGGAGGCGAGCGTAGCCTCGCTTGCGCCCGATCTCGCTCTGGCGATGTCGTTCATTCCGGAGAAGCTTCGCAGCCATCTCGGAGCGCAGCCGCTCGAAGCTATCTTCACCGCCGACGTCCATCGCCACGCGCGGATGATCGACCTGCCGTCCGGCACGGTCGAGATCGCCTTCGACCAGGGCGTGCTCACCGCGAGTGATCGATCGCTGCCGGTGAGCGAGATCGAGCTGGAGCTCAAGAGCGGCAGCGCGAGCACGATCTACGAGATCGCGTTGCGGCTGGCGGAGCATGGCGCGGTGAAGCCGTCCATCCGCAGCAAGTCGGCGCGTGGCTTCGATCTTGCCGCGGGCGCGCCGCCATCGGCACGACGCCCGCGAAAACTTCGCCTCGATCCTTCGGTGACACTCGACGAAGCCTTCGCGACGATCCTACGTTCGTGCTTCCTGCATCTGCTTCAGTCGCTGCCGCCGGCCGAGGACGGGCGCAATCCGGAAGGCGTGCATCAGCTGCGTGTCTCGCTGCGCCGGATTCGATCGGCGCTCGACCTGATGCGCTCGGTCGGCGCGCTCAGCAATCTCGATGCACTGCGCTCGGAGGCGCGCTGGCTGGCGCAAGACCTGTCCGCCGCACGCGACTGGGATGTGTTCCAGCGCGAGACCCTGCCGACGATCGCGAAGGCTTGCCCTTCAATCGCCGGCTTCGATGCGCTCGGCCGGGCTGCGGCCGGGCGCCAGTCCGACGCCTATCGCAAGGCCCATCACGCGCTCGACGATCGCCGCTGCGCCATGTTCCTGATCGGCCTCGGCAACTGGATCGAGACACGGGGCTGGCGCAACGGCGTCGCCGCCGAAGATCTCGGCCGGCTCGCCGAGCCCGCCGTCAACTTCGCACAGCGCATTCTGTCCGAGCAGTATGGCAAGGTGCTCAAGCGCGGCCGCCGGTTCAAGTCGCTCACGATGGAAGAGCTGCACCGGGTGCGGCTCGCGACCAAGCGGCTGCGCTATCTCAGCGAGTTCCTGCTGCCGCTGTTTGCCGATCGCAAGTCCGCGAGGAAATTTGCCCGCAGGCTCGCCGGCTTGCAGGAGGAGCTCGGCGCCTACAACGACATGGCGGTCACGGCTTCGCTGCTCGACGGGCTCGGAGCCGAGCCCGACAGCGCCATCGCCGCCGCAGCAATTGCCGGCTGGCAGGCGCGTGCATCGATCGGTATCAAGCCCGCCTTGCAAGGCACCTGGCGCGATTTCACCACCGCGCGCGTGCCTTGGTCCTCACGGGACTGATCACCGAACCCAAAAAAGTTGCGCCCAGCCATTGGGGGATGGCTGGGCGCGCGCGAACCGGTCTGGGACGGGGAGGGGTGGGGATGTGACCGGGTCGCGTAACTCCTTGTCTCGTTCTTAATCTCTGGCGCTGGCGGTGGAGACCGCCGGCTTGGTATCGCCCAGCGAGACCCAGACGTTGGGATCACTCTGCGACTGGCGCTTGACGAAGCGGTAGCCGGTTTCCGTCCAGGCAACGACGTTCTCGTTCTGATTGTCGAGAACGAACTCGCCCTTGTCGGTCTTCACCGTCAGCACCGCGTGTCCTTCGCCCTTCTTGTCGCGCACGACGGTGATCAGCAGGGCCTGGCGCGGCCATCCGGCATCGATCAGCATCTTGCGCTTCAACAACACGTAGTCTTCGCAGTCGCCGTAACCGTCGGTCGGCAGCGACCATTTCTCGATCACGCCCCAGTGCTCCTGGTCGGTCAAAGGCTTGACGGTCTCGTTGACCCAGCGATTGACCTTGACGAGGTCGCGCCATGCGGCCTGCGACATCACGATGTCGCGCGGCTGTGCCGGCGCGCCCTGGCACTGAGCGGTATTGTCCGCGCAGAACTCGACCCAGCCGATCGGCGCACGCGTGGTGTCACCGAGGCTCGCGTAGAGCAGACGGCTCTCGCCGGCCTGCGCTGCCGCGCTGATCCCGAAGAGCATGGCAGCCAGCGCCAGCCCTTTCCCCTGTCCCTTGAAGTCAAACATTGCGGCCCCCGTTTCTTGTTGGGACCACATTTCGCATGGAGCTTTTGAGTTGCCGCTAAGTCGACCAAGTCAAGTCGAGACGAATACAAGTAAAAGGCGCAGCGAATTCGATCTATACTTGAATCGAATTCTCATAAAATTTGAAACAACTGCAATTGATTCAAGTTTTATCGATTAACGCGGAAACGCTGGCGGAACCGCCATTTCAACCTGCAAACGGGCCGCGCGTTAACCGGCGCGAGGCCCATGATCACGCGCGAAAAAGGCGGCGTCCGCATTGCGGAGGCCGCCTTCAAGGCTGGAAATACAGGGGTTTTGGCGTCCCTGCGCTTTACCGCGCGGTAACGCTCTCTTCGAGTGTCTCGATCGGCTGCGCGTGGACGAACTCCAGCGCGAAGCCGTCTTCGAGGTTTCGGACCACGCGGCCCTGCACCCGGCCGAGCATGACGGTCGATTTCAGCGGCGGCCGGTTCTCCGCGGCAATGGCAGCACCGGACAAGGAAAGGTCGATGATGCGGCAGGTCATCTTGGTGCCGTCCTCGAGCGTCAGCACCGCGATCGGGTTGCGCGGCACGATACGGTCGTGGCGGCGGTCCTCCGGCAGATTGAGGATGTCGCGGTTGGCGAGCCAGGTCAGCTGCGCCGCGAGCTTGTCGCGCTTTCGGGGCGTCGCTCCGATCGTCATGGCAAAGCCATTGTCGATGATGCGGGTGATCTTGCCCTCGACGCGGCCGATATGGTCGAGATAGGCGACGACGCGGTCGCCGACATTGCCGATGCCGGGGGCGAGCAGCGCCAGGCCGCCCGGCGACATGTTGATCACCTGGCAGGGGAATTCGCGGCGGTCCGGCAGCATGTAGCGGCCGAGCAGGTGTACCTTCACCCGCTGGAAACGCCGACGCTCTTCGGCGGCCGGAAGAAATTTTTTGTTCGCCAACGCCATTTTCAACACCCGACCCCCCGCCCGGGCGGAGTCCGGGACGACCCTAAGGTGCATAGGGTTAATGCCGCGTTAGGATCGGGCGCGGCGGTAACGGACAGACACAATGCGTTCGAAAAGCCACACCGGGGGCTCAACCCGGCCTCGTCGCCCGCCGCCGCAGCAGGAGCAGCAGCGCCAGCAGCACCGCGGCGGACAGCCCGAGCGACCAGTGAATGCCGATCGCCGCGCCAAACAGCCCGACGGTGATGCCGCTGAACGCCCGCATCCCGAGCCCCGCCATATTATAAAGGCCGACGACGCGGCCGCGAATGTCGTGCGGGGCATTCACCTGCACCAGGGCCTGCGCCATGGTGTTGAACGACAGCTCGAAGAAGCCGGCGCAGAACAGCAGCAGGATCGCAACCGGATAGATCCGCACTGTGGCGAAGCCGAGCAGCGCCGCGCTCCAGAGCATGGCCAGCAGGATCGCGGTGCGCGGCGTGCCCTTGAGCCGTCCCCAGGATTCCAGCGCGATAGCGGCGAGCACCGCGCCGGCCGCATCGGCCGCGAGCAGCACGCTGTAGGAGACGCCGGGATCGCCATGACCGAGATCGCCGGCAAAGCCCGGCATCTGGGCGTGATAGGCGTTGCCGATCATGAAGGAGGTGAGGCCGGCGAGCCAGGTCATCGCCGTCAGGGTCGGCTGGGTGCCGATGGCGCGGATGGTCAGCACGATGTCGGCAAGGCCGCGCACGGCGAAGCGCCGCACCGCCACGCTGTTGTCGCGCACCGGCGCCCAGAACAGCCAGAGCAGCATCGGCAGATAGAACAGCGTGTTGAAGATGATGCCGTGCGAGGTGCCCAGCGTCAGCATGATGATTCCGCCGACGGCAGGCCCGACCAGGATGCCGAGATAGCGCGCCATCGCGTTCAGCCGCACCGCGCTCGGCAGGTCGGCGGGGCCGACGAGGTCGTAGAGCAGCAGCTGGTTCGGCGTCTGCCACAGCACGCCGGCGCAGCCATGGATCACCAGCAGCAGCATCGCGTGCCACATCTGGATCGTGTCGGTGATGAAGAAGAAGCCCCATCCGCTCGATGCCACGATGAACAGCAGCATGCCGCACTGGATGATGCGGCGCGGATCGAACCGGTCGGCAAGCCCGCCGACGGCGACCGAGAACAGCAGGAACGGCAGCCAGTGCGACAGCACGGCAAAGCCCGCCAGCGCCGGCGAATGGAATTTCTGGAACACCACCCAATAGCTGATCACATGCTCGATGTTGTCGGCCATCATCGCCAGCACATAGGCGATGAACTGCAGCCGATACGGCACCGACTTCATCGCCGCGAACGAGCCGGACGCAGCCACGGGATTTTGGGGGAGGGGGTTCAAGCGGGGCACCTGGGTGGATGCTTGCGGCCTTACACGGTCGAGGGTGAGGGCTCAAGACAATTGGATGTGTGGGCATCTGCCATGCACCGCCACCACGAACTCCGTCGTCATCCTGAGGTGCTCACCTTGCGATGCGTCCGCATCGCAAGGTGGGCCTCGAAGGATGGACCGCAAGGACCGCAACCCGTAGCCCATCCTTCGAGGCTCCCCGTGCGACGCTACGCGCCGCACGTCTCGCACCTCAGGATGACGGTAGAGTGTGTGGCGGCTGCCGTAGCCCGGATGAGCGCAGCGATATCCGGGGCCACTGATCCCGCATGTCGCTTCGCTCATGAGGGCTACGAATTCCTGCATCTTGGCACGCGCGCACATCTCACATACGCTTCATCTCAGCCCGCGCCAATCAATCATAACAGACGGGCATCGAGGAAATATCCATGGAATCCATTCGCGTCTGCACCCATGCAGGGCCGGGCTCAGAGCCAGTCATCCGCACCGTGCCGTGGCCGAAGGTCGGCCGCAAGGCCGCGCTGATCAAGGTGGGCGCATGCGGGGTCTGCGGCACCGATCTGCATATCCTCAAGGGACATTGGCCGAAGCCGCTGCCCTGGCCGTTCACGCTCGGGCACGAGCTCGGTGGAATCATCGTCGAGTGCGGCGAGGAGTTTACCGAGGACTTCATGAGCAAGCCGCTCAAGGTCGGATCAAAGGTGATGATCCCGCCGCTGATGCCCTGCGGCCATTGCTATTACTGCATCCATTATCCGCAGACCGCGAACAAATGCCTGACGCCGGTCTATTACGGCCGCTATCTCGGCTTCGACAAGGCACCGCACATGTGGGGCGGCTGGGCCGAATATGTCTATATCGATCTGGACATGCTGCCGGGCACCAAGATCTACAAGCTGCCCGACGACATGTCGCTGCGGTTAGGGGCGCTGTCCGAGCCGCTGACCTCCTGCATCCGCGCCTTCAACCGCGCCAGCCGCGCCGGTGGTTTTTCTTGGGGCGACACGGTGGTGATCCAGGGATCGGGCCCGATCGGCATTTTGGCGGTCGCTGCTGCGAAGGAGATGGGGGCAGGGCGCGTGATCTGCGTCGGTGCGCCCGAGGAGCCGCGGCTTAAGCTGGCGCGCGAGTTCGGCGCTGAGGCGACCGTGAACATCGAGGAGATCAAATCGCCGCAGGAGCGCATCGCGCGTGTGCGCGAGATCGTCGGCGGCTTCGGTGCTGATCTGGTGATGGACTGCTCGGGACACCCCACCGCAGGCCCCGAAGGCATCGAGATGCTGCGCGACGGCGGCACCTATGTCGAGATGGGCCAGTTCACCGATGCCGGCTCGATCGAGACCTCCTGGCACCGCATCTGCACCAAGGACCTCAACGTGCTGGGATCCTGGGGCTTCACCGCCAATGATCTCCCGCTCGGCGTCGACATGCTCTATCGCACGGCGGGCAAATATCCCTGGCTGAAGATGCAGACGATCTATCCGTTCACGGAGGAAGGCGTCGCGCAGGCGGTGAAGGACGCCATGGCGATGAAGACGGTGAAGTCGACCATCGTGCCGTGGCCGGAACTGGTGGACTAGAAGATGCCATCGATCCCGCACGATCTCGCGGCGTTCCTGGTCGAGGCCAAACGGCGCACCTATGCCGGCCTCGACGACGACGCGACGGTGGCCGCGCCGCTGCTCGCCGGCTCCAAGCAGCTCGAGCATCGCGCGCCGCCTTATGCCTATCGCGATATCTATTTCGGCATGGGATTTTTCGTCGGGCAGGAGACGGTGTCGAAGGACGACCGCGTCATCTGGTCGATGAGCTACGGTGGTGGCGCCGGTGCGGAGATCAGGGATCGGGAGACTTTCCTCGCGATCTACAAATTCCTGCGTCACGCGCTGCTGGGGGTGAACGTCGAGCAGCCATACCGCGGACCGCGCCGGTTCGAACAGGCGGGGATGGTCTACCGCAACGAGGTCGAAGGCGCGCTCGATCGTTTCCACGGCGTCGAGACGATTGCGCGGCAGGATGGCACGCGGTTGTATGAGCTGCGCTACAGTGGCGGTTTGCTGCGATAGTTTTGCGAGCTTGTAGCCCGGATGGAGCGCAGCGCAATCCGGGGACACCGGCCCCGCATTCCGCTTTGCTTCATGCGGGCTACGAGCCGGAATTTGAATAATGGCCACGATGACAAACGATCAAACACCCGACCCACGCCAGCGCCCACGCTCCGCCTTCAACGCCATCCGCGGGATCGACTACACCGTCATCTTCGTGCGCGACATGGCGGCGATGCGCCGCTTCTATGAGGACGTCCTTGCCTTTCCGCTGCTGCGCGAGCTGTCGCTGAACTGGATCGAGTACGGCTTGGGCGGCAACACGCTGGCGCTGGCGCGGCCGAGCCGGACCGCCGCCGATGCGCCGACGCCGCCGGGCAGTGCCTCGCTGCAACTGGCATTCAAGGTCTCCGCGGCCGAGGTCGATGCATGCGCCGACGAACTCGTTCGGCAGGGCGTTGCGCTGGTGTCGCCGCCGACCAACCAGTCGTTCGGGCATCGCACGCTGTTCTTCCGCGATCCCGACGGCAATCTCTTGGAGATCTATGCCGAGATCTAGGCCGTGTACTCATTAAGCAGCTGTGCTCCGCTCCGGGGTCTCGGCGTCAAAATGCGCGGTCGCAACCACAACCGGCCGCGGCGGTGGCCAGCGCAGCGGCCATCAAGGCCAGCGAGGGGCGTCTCCCCCTGCTAATCGCTATCAGCTTGCGCGGGGTTGCGCGCCGTGACGATCCACGTCGCGCCGTCGATCATCACCGACCGCTCGCCGGGGCAGTCCGCGAAGGCGGCACGAACCGCGGCCGAGGCGCAGGCGCGGATGTCGGGCTGATCAACAAGCGCGCGCGAACAGCGGGCCGACCTCGAACGTCATCTTCACCGCGTCGTCGATCGCCGCGTCCCGCGTCGCGCCCTCGCCAAACGGGACGGAAGCATCGAAGGGCGCGATAGCGATATCGTTAAAGCCGGCCCCCGTCAGGATGCGCGCCACCCGCCCCCGGTCGCCGAACGAGAATGGGCCGGGCGCTTCGGGATCGGGCAGCGCCGTCGGCGGGACGATGCCTTTGATCGCGCCCATCGGCAGGCGCGCCCAATCGTTCTCGGCCATGCCACGCCAGCAGACGAATGCGACCCGCCCGCCCGGCTTGAGCGCGCGGCGCATATGGGCGAACGCTCCTGTCGGATCGTCGAAGAACATCACCCCGAAACGCGAGAACAGGATGTCGAACGCCCCCTCGGGCAGCTCGGCGCTGCTCGCGTCGGCCGCCCGGAACAGGGCCGGCGTATCCTGTGGCGCGAGCGCGCGCGCTCGGGCGATCAGCGGTTCGGATATGTCCACGCCCAGCACTTGGCCCCCCGCGCCGACGCGGGCGGCCAGAGCCAGACTCGACGCGCCCGCGCCGCAGCCGACGTCCAGCACGCGCTCGCCCGTCGCGGGCGCGGCGGCTTCGATCGCGGCCTGGCCGAACACCTCCAGCCTAGCGTCGAGCCGGGCCTGGTGGACGACCCAGCGCTCCCCGCTTTGGCCCTTCCAGTTGGTGATCTGATCGGCATTGTGCTCTGCCATGACATATCCTTGTTCTGGTTCGTTCTTAACGAAGCTATCCGATGCCAAAGTCCATCGTCTCCAGCGAGCCCGCCTCCACTAGTGATAAGGCGCCGTGCGCTGATGGCGGCATCACACGAGTGATCCGCGTTAGCTCACGATTGGGCCAGCCGCAGCTTCATCCAAACCAGCACGAGCTTGGATAGCGAGGCTTCGTTCTGCAGCCTGCGAGTCGAAATATTCCTCAATCGAATAAACCTTGCCCCATCGCAACTTGAAGACGTGGACGCCCCTGTTCACATACGAGCTTTGGCCGTCAAGTAGCCTCGCGTTGGCCCGCCACTTGACGAACACTGTGGTATTCCATGGCCAACCCGTCACCTCGACCTGCTCAATATCTATATGAAGCTTCGGGAAACACGGCCCATGCGCTCGAACCACTGCTTCACCGATTGCTTTCCATGTCGCTCACCCCCCAACGCATGATTTCCGGCAACCCAGTGATACGCGTTTGGTGTTAGGCCCTTTGCAGCATCATCCCAACGCTGGTTGTTGACATGATCGAAGCTCCTGCGGATCTCTTTTTTGACAATTAGACTGTAGACCATTGATGCCACCTGTTGTTGGATAGCCGACGGCTCTGCAAGACGGATGGATACTTTCCAGATACTGAAAGCTGCTCCGGGTAACGCCGGCGATCCGTTGGGAAAGCTGGCCGACGGGCGGCCCCGCAGGCGGCAGCGGCGGAATAGTCAGAGCCAGCGGCGAACCTCGGCCTTGTAGTGGCGGTAATCGTCGCCGAACTTCGCTTCGAGATAGCGCTCCTCGCGGGCGATCACCTGCGTCTGGATCGCGATCAGCACCAACGGGAGCAAGGCGAAGGCGATCGGCCCGTCGAAGCCGATCGCAAGACCGGCATAGATAAGCGCCATTCCGAGATACATGGGATTGCGGGTCCACCGATAAGGGCCGGTCGTTGCGATCAGGGTCGTTGGCTGCGACGGCGGAACGTTGGTGCCCAACCGCCGGAACAGCCCCGCCGCCGCAAGCATCATCGCCGCGCCGGCAACGAACAGCAGCGCGCCGGTCGCGACCAGCAACCGCCCGTCGATGCCGAAAGAGCGCTGGGTGACGAACCGCTCCGCCGCCAGCCCCAACAGCAGCGCTCCCAGATAGACGAAGGGCGGAGGGAAGCGCACACCCGCGCTGTCCGGTTCGATCGCCATGCTCATCTCCAATCTGCGCTCTCAAACCACCATCGACTGCTGGGCGAAGATACCCGCCATCGCGCCCTGCGATGATGCCTGGGTGACCGAGGGCAAGAAGGGCGTGGTGAGGTCGCCGGCGGCGTAGATGCCGGGCGTGCTGGTTTGACGGCGTTCGTCGACCTTGAGGACGATGCCGGCGGGCGTAGCCACGGTGGCAAGGCCCAGTGCTTCATGCAGGCTTGCGGACGGCTTGTTGCGCGGATTGGCGAACAGGATGTCGACCGCGACATTGCGGCCGGTATCGAGATTGACGGTGGCGATATGGCCCTGGTGATGGGCGATCTCGACGATCCGGCCATTGACGACAGGTACGTTGCGGCGCGCCAGATCGGCCTGGATATCGGGCGGAATGTCGTGACCATCGGCGAAGAGCGTCAACTTGTCGGTCCAATCGTGGAACAGCCTGACCTGATTGTGCGACTGCGGGCTGGACCAGACGAGGCCCCAATGCTGGCCGGCGACTTCAAAGCCGTCGCAATAGGGGCATGGCACGATGGACGTGCCCCAGCTTTCGGCGTAGCCCGGAACATCAGGCATCTGGTCGGCGACGCCATAGCTCAGGATCAGACGACGCGCCGCAAGGCTTTCACCATCGCCAGTAAGGACAGAGAAATTGTCGATGGCGCCGGAGACGCTGTCGGCCCGGGCACTGACAAGCTTGATCGCGGGATAACGCGCCAACTGCCGCCGCGCCTCCGCCAGGATGTCCAGCGGCGGCTTGTGATCGTGGCCGAGCAGTCCATGCGAGTGGCCGGCGAAGCGGTTGCGTGGCAGACCGGTATCGAGAACGGTGACCTTGCGGCGGGCGCGGCCGAGCTGCAAGGCGCCGGCGAGACCGGCAAAGCTGCCGCCGATGATGATGACGTCATCCATGGTGATGGGCTCCTTGTTGTGGATGGAGGGAGACGAGTTGGGCTTGGCGGTGGCCTGAGCGCGGGCGAGGCCGATGGCGGAAAGCGCAGCCAACTTCAGCAGGGCTCATCGTTGCATCGAAGGAGTCACCCTAGCCTCTGGCTTGCACATTTCAGATACTTCATGGTATCTTAATTCAAGAATTAGGA
This sequence comes from Bradyrhizobium sp. 25ACV, assembly GCF_054863005.1. Lineage (NCBI taxonomy): Bacteria > Pseudomonadati > Pseudomonadota > Alphaproteobacteria > Hyphomicrobiales > Nitrobacteraceae > Bradyrhizobium > Bradyrhizobium sp. 25ACV. The sequence continues at coordinate 90,424 of NZ_JAVAYO010000017.1, read as the reverse complement.
TACTGTCAAGTACTGGAATTGCCGTGACCGAAAACAGCCAGGGCCGGCGCGGCCGGCCCGTCAACGAGGCGCTTGGCCAAACCATCATCGACGCCGCGCGCGAGCTCTTCGTGGAGTTGGGTTTTCAAGCGACGACATTGGACAAGGTCGCCCAGCGAGCGAAGATATCCAAGCTCAGCATCTACAGGCACTTCGAGAACAAGGAGGCGCTGTTCGGCGCGGCCATGGCGGCCGGCTGCCATCAGTTGTTTGCACCACAGGCCCTTCTTGAAGGCGTCGACGGTTCGGTCGAAGATCAGCTCGTGGCGGTGGGATCATCACTGCTTCGCACGCTGTTGAGATCGGACGTCCGCAGCCTCGAAGCCATGGTCATGGCCGACAAGACGAGTCAAAACGCGTTAAGCAAGCTCCATTTCGAAGCCGGCCCCGCCCATGTCATCGCCGAAATCGAGGCCCTGTTGCGTCAGTTGCACGCGAAGGCGGTTCTGAACGTGCCCGATCCTCTCCGGTCCGCCCGCTTGTTCGCCGCGCTTTTCAAAGGATCCGATCTCCTGATGATCGCACGCTTCGATCAGGCGAAAGCAGAGGACGACAACGAAATCGATTCCTATTGCCGGTCGGCCGTCGCCATGTTCATCGCCGCGCACCGTGACAACGACCAAGTGGGCGGAGATTTGCCTGCCTCAAGGTCAAAGAACAAAATTTGAATCGTGCGTGACCTAGTCGGCCAGCAGGTCAAGGCAGGCAGCTTTCGTTCAGCTCGCCTCGATCAGGCTACGGAGTCCACGTCCTAGTCCAGTCACGGTGCCCGTCGCCTCAAAAGTTCCACCGGAAATCCTCGAGTTATTCACGCCGAGGTGAAACTTAGGTCCAGGTTGCGGCTTTCAGTTCCCAGGAGAGCGATCGTGAAGCGAATCCTGAAGCCCGTCACTTACGTGCTGGCTGCCATCTACTTCGTGGTGGACGCGGTCTTCATGGCCGTGGCGCGGCCAATAGCGCGCTGGATCGGACGGCATTTCGAATTCAGGCGATTGCGCGCCTGGATCAGGGGGCTACCGCCTTATCCTTCGCTCGCTTTATTCTCGGTGCCCGTCATCATTCTGGAGCCGGTCAAGCCCGTGGCGGCCTATCTCGCCGCGACCGGTCAGTTCGTCAGTAGCGTTGTGACCTTCATTGTCGGCGAGTTGCTCAAGCTGGTGTTGGTCGAGCGCCTCTTTCATCTCACGCGCGACAAGCTGATGCGAATTCCCGCCTTTGCCTGGGCTTACGGAAAATACGCCGCGGCAAAGGCGTGGCTGCAGGCGACCGAGGCCTGGCGCGCCATCCGAGCGCTGGCCCGCGCAATCAAGGACAGTGCTGCACACGCAAGAGCCAGGCTGGCCGGCCGCTTCAGCCGGCTGGCGGCCTCCAGGGATTAGGCCGCGCGCGCTGCCCTCTATGCAAGCTTGCGCGCTGCGGCGGTGGCCTTGTCGCCGGTGTTCGGCGTGCCGGTCGGCTCGATGAGCAGGAGATGAACCTCCTCGCGCGCCACCGGGCGATGTTCGACACCTTTGGGCACGACATAGAGCTCGCCGGGACCGAGCGTCACCGTGCGATCCCGCAATTCGATGTCCAGATTGCCCTTCAGGACCAGAAAGAAGTCGTCGGTATCGTCGTGCTTGTGCCAGGTGAACTCACCCTTCACCTTCACCACCATCACGTCGCAATCATTGAAGGTCGTGATGGTGCGCGGAGACCAGAGGTCCTCAAAGGTCGCGAGCTTGTCGGCGAGCGATATTTTGTCGGCCATGTTTCCCCCATGCTTCTCATGTGAGAAACGATTTGGTATCGGATGGCCGGTGCGGCAAGACCGTATCCATTGACCGATCGAGGTGGCGGTAAAAATCCTCCGCAACCTCTAAGCGCGGTTCTCTGCGCGAAGCCATGCATCATAGGCATGGTGATTTCCGGGCACTTGGCGTAAAGAGCGCCCAGATCAAATCAGCGTGCGGCCGGGCCGTTTGCCGCGCATGCAGCTCAGGCCCCTCGGCTCACCGTTTGCGCGCCTGAATTAACCAAGGTTCTCCATCCCGTGTCTTTTCCGGCCCTGACCCCGCCGCTCGCCCGCGCTTTGGCCGAGCGGAACTACGATTCGCCGACCCCCGTTCAGCTCGCCGTGCTCGCGGACGAAGCCGCCGGCCGTGACCTCCTGGTTTCCGCCCAGACCGGCTCCGGCAAGACCCTCGCTTATGGCCTTGCCATGGCCAAGGATCTGCTTGGCAATGCCGAGCGGTTCGAGCGGGCGGCCGCACCGCTCGCCTTGATCGTGGCGCCGACCCGCGAGCTCGCGATGCAGGTTCAGCGTGAGCTCGCCTGGATCTACCAGCATGCGGAGACGCGCGTCGTCTCCTGCGTCGGCGGCATGGATCCGCGCCGCGAGCAGCGCGAGCTTGCCGCGGGCGCTCACATCGTCGTCGGTACGCCCGGCCGGTTGTGCGACCACTTGCGCCGCGGCCGTCTCGACATCTCGGAATTGAAAGCGGTCGTCCTCGACGAGGCGGACGAGATGCTCAATCTCGGCTTTCGCGAGGACATGGAGTTCATCCTCGAGACCACGCCGGAGACGCGCCGCACCCTGCTGTTCTCGGCGACCTTTCCGCGCGGCATCGTCGCGCTCGCCAAGCAATACCAGCAGCAGGCGTTCCGGATCGAAGTCGCCGGCGACGAAGGCGGTCATGCCGATATCGAGTACCGCGCCATCCGGATCGCGCCCGCCGACGCCGAGCATGCGGTCGTCAACGTGCTGCGCTTCTACGAGGCGCCGAGCGCGCTGGTGTTTTGCAGCACGCGCGATCACGTCAGGCATTTGCAGGCGGCGCTCCTGGAGCGCGGCTTCTCCGTGGTCGCTCTGTCGGGCGAATTGACGCAGAACGAACGGACCATGGCGTTGCAGTCGCTGCGTGACGGCCGCGCGCGCGTTTGCGTCGCGACCGACGTTGCCGCCCGCGGCATCGACCTGCCGAGCCTCGACCTCGTCATTCATGCCGACCTGCCCAACGATGCCGAGGTGATGCAGCACCGCTCGGGCCGCACCGGGCGCGCCGGACGCAAGGGGACCAGCGTCCTGCTGGTGCCGCCCGCCCGTCGGCGGCGCGCGGAGCTGCTGCTCAATCTCGCAGGGGTCGACGCGGACTGGGGCACGGCGCCGCAGGCGGACGAAATCCGCAAGCTCGACCACGAGCGCATGAAGGACGTGCTGTTCACCGAGGAGACGACGGCGGACGATCTGGTGCTGGCCCAGGCGCTGCTGGCCGAGCGGTCGGCCGAGGATATCGCAGCAGCCTTGGCGCGGCTTTATCGCGCGCGGCTGCCGTCGCCCGAGGACATCCTCGATCCCGGCGAGCGCAGCGGCCGGCCGCGCGATGATCGCGGTCGGAACAATGTTCGCACGCCGCGCGACGATAGCCGCACCTCACGCGGCGATGATCGCCCTGCGGGGCCGCGATCGAAATCAGGCAAATCCTCGCCGCGTCACGGCATGGGAGAGGCCAGCGTCTGGTTCCGCGCCAACATCGGACGACGCAAGAATGCGGAAGCGCGCTGGCTGCTGCCGATGATCTGCCGTCGTGGCGGCATCGACAAGGGCGATATTGGCGCCATCAAGATCATGGACACCACGACCGAGTTCGAGATTTCGGAGCGGGTCGCGGAGTCCTTCGCGGTCAAGATCAAGCGTCCGGACAAGGAAGACAATATCCGCCTTGAGCCGATGGCGGGCGCGCCGCAGCAACAGGCGCCTGCGGAAGAGCGGTCACACCCGCCCCGGCGCGAGAGCCGCGACAGCGATCATCGTGAGCGTCGCGACGATCGTCCGCGCGACAAGAGTGAGTTCAAGCCGCGCAGCAAGCCTCAAGGCGAGCGTGGGCCGAAATTCGACGATGCTCCGTCCTTCGGCAAGAAGAAGCACAAGAACAAGCCGGGTCACGCCGAGCCGTCGGTCACGCCGTGGCCCGCGAAGGGCGCGCCTGGAAAGAAGCCGAAGAAGAAAAAGCATCGCGGCTGAACCGGCACCGTTCGGCCCAGACGACAATGATGCCGCCGGGTTGCACCGGCGGCATCATCTGAAAAGTCGGGTGTGAGTTCAGCGGCCGCCGCCACCACCACCGCCGCCTCCGCCGCCACCACCTCCGCCACCGCCGGCATCGCGCATCGACGAGCTGTAGCGCGGGTCAGTCTGCTTCATGTAGGTCGGCGAGGTATCGTTGGCGAGGCGAGCGACGGGGCGACGTGCGCGGCCCGGGGTCGTCGACTCCGCAACGATGCCACAGCTTTCGAAGAAGCCGAACTGGCAACCATCGGTTCGGTGTGGCGCCGCGTTGGCGCTGGTCGCGGCGAACGCGCTCGCCGCAACGCATGTAATCAAAGCAATCTTCGACAATGTGAGCTTCATGGATCTTCTCCAGCCTCGGTTCGGCGAGACCGGAACGGCTCGCACACACCTTCGACGGAGCGCCACCTGACCCGGTTCGAGGGCGCGGCTTCACGCCCGCGTGAGCCGGGCTGGCCGGCGACGGACATTACGCCGCGGTAAGGTCGCGCAGCATGTACGTCGAGCCTTCGCCATAGGATGCCAGCTTTGCGCGCAGTGCCGCGTCCGCCGTGACGGGCCGAAAGCCGAGACGTTGCCACAGCGGCCGCGTGGCATAGACCGAGACCAGTGCGAGCGTTGCGATGCCTGACACACGCGCCAGCTGCTCGACATCGGCAACATAGGGGCGCACGACGCCGCCGCGAAAATCGGGCAGCACCGCGACGTCGTGGACGTAGAGGCAATCCGCATCGTCAGGCAGTCGTGCGAGCAAGCCGTCGAGCGGCGGGATCCGGTGTTGCTTCCAGGGATGCGAAAGTCCGTAGCCGGCGATCTCGTCGCCCGTGATCAGCACGCGGCATCCCTCGGGATAGAGCCGCATCTTCTCCGCGAGTACCTCGGGGCTCTCAGGGAGAGCAGGATGAATCCGCGCCGCGATCGCGCTGATCGCGGGCAGGTCGGATGCGTGCGCGGGACGCCAATGCGGCTTGCTCATGTCTTTCCGTCGTTCCGTCTCGGTCGATCCAGTTTATTCCGCAGCATCGGCGCGCGCAGCGAAAAATATCTTTGCCGCCATCTCAGGAATACGACGCCTCCCGCGGCGTCCTACCCATGCAAGCCAATTGCATGACAGGAGATATCATGACGTCCTCGATCCGCCTCGCGCTGACGCTGGCACTCTCGCTCGCGATCGTTCCCGCTGCCTTCGCCGCACCGCCGACCAAGACCGGCAAGTCCGACAAGGGCAACGTGCTCACCGATGCCAAGGGCATGACGCTCTACACCTTCGACAAGGACGCGGACGGCAAGTCCGCCTGCAACGGTCCATGCGCGACGAACTGGCCGGTGCTGAAGGCCGAGGCGAGCGATGCAGCGGGCGATGGCTACACCATCATCACCCGCGACGACGGCTCGAAGCAGTGGGCCTACAAGGGCAAGCCGCTCTACACCTTCGCCAAGGACCAGAAGCCCGGCGACGTCACCGGCGACGGCTTCTTGAACGGCGCCTGGCACCTGGCGACGCCGTAACGGCGCATCTATCTCGGATATTCGAGCTGCATCGCGACGAAATCGGCCGTGCGCGCGCCGTAGCGCGCGTCGATGGCGGATAGCGTCTGGTCCAGCGCTCGCGCCGGCGGCAAGTCGACGGTATCAGGCGGCGTCTGCCTTGCCGGCCAGTCGGCCGCGACCTTGTCCGGCAGGATGCGGAGACCGCCGCGGCTCGTCTGCGGCTCTGCCGTGGCCGCGAAGGTGAGGGCGCGCGAGCGATAGGTGCGCGACCACGCATCGGCGACCAGCGCAAGCGAGACCTCGTCGATGCCTGGCGTCAGCGCGAGTCCGAGTTGCTCGCGGTTCCAGAATGCGAGCGTGTTGCCGATTGCCGTCAGCGCGAACGGGCGTGTGAACTGGAATGCCGCGCTGTGATGGCGCGCATTCCACTCCGCAAGACCGATCTCGCGGGCGACCGCCTCGGCCCTGGCGCGGCCGGCGATGGCCTCGACCAGGGTCAGGGCCATCGGCATGGACGCGGTGATGCCGGTCGTCGTCGCGACGCCGCGATCGACCACCAGCCTGCGGTCCGCGACGTAGCGGATTGCGGCATGCTTTTGCAGATCGCGCACCGAATACCAGTGCGTGGTGGCCTGCCGGCCGTCGAGCAGCCAGGTGTTGGCAACGACCTTGGCGCCGACGCAGACGCCGACGACGATCGCGCCCTTGCCGGCCTGGCTTCTGATCCATTGCAACACCACGGCATCGTCCTCGCGGCTCATTGCGGGCACGATGACGTAATCGGCGCCATCGGGATGCGCCGCGTCGAATTCGGCGATGGTCGCATGCGGCTGCACTTTCAGCGCGGGATAGAGCGTGACGGGTCCAGGCTGCGTCGCCAATGTGAGGACGTCGGCGACATCGGCGCGCGCGAGAATGCCGTAGGGCATCAGGTAGTCGGTCGTCTCGCTCATGTCGTTGATGCCGACGATGGCGATCAGCGGGCGTTTACGCTTCGGCGGCTTCAGCGCCGCAAGCGTCGCTTCGGTCTCGTCCCTGGAAATTGCAGGCGCGGTTCCCTGAGCCGGCGCGCCAGGCAGCAGGAACAGCCAGGTTCCGCCGATTGCCGCCAGCAGCGCCACGCAGCCGGGGCCGCTCAACGCCAGAACGCGCCATGTCATGATGATGTCACCCGAACCTCGTTGCTTCACGCGAGGCGGAAGCTAACCCTTGGCGCCGACATCGGGAATGACGCAGATCCGGCAAAAACGGCCATTCGCGTGCGCGAGACTATCTCAGCCCCTCATACACCATCAGCCCGCGTGCGATCTGCAATTTGCGGATCGCGCGCGGCAGCAGCTTCTCTGGCTGGTGCAGATAGCGCCAGGAGGTGAGGGTGAAGGTTGAAAGCGCGCCGCATTCGTCGTCGAACGGCGCGAGCACGCCGGTTACGCTCACGGGCGTGTGCGGGCGGGCGTTGAAGGGCAGCAGCAACAGCTCGAGATAGGCCTTGCTTCCGTCCTCGCGCGCGGCCGTGACGCCGGCGATCGCACCTAACGCCTCGTCGGCGACGATGGTGGTGATCTCCTCGATCTCGCTGCGGCTCGCGGCCGTGAACAGCGCCGCAAAGCTCTGGTCCTTGAGGTCACATCCTGCCAGTGCGCAGACGCGCGTGCCCGCGACGCGGAAGGGAAAGCCGAGATTGGGCTCGCAGGAGAGGACAAAAATGTCGCCGAGCAGGCCGCGGACCGCGGCCGGATCGATGTCGGCCCTGTCGGGAGCCCGTGCGGCGCCGCGCTTCTTGTCCCAGTACGCGAAGAACGCGCGGCTCGACGGATGTTTCATGTCTGAACGCTTATCCCGGGGTGCAACCTCGAAGGGACAAAGCTGTCCCGCTTCAGTGCACCCGCGATCCCTTGTGATGTTGTGCAGGAGGGGATTTGCAGCGTCCATGCCGGGAGGGCGTTTTCGCCCTCGTTAAGGCGGTCTTTGCGTTGTTAACGTTAAATTAACTATGGCCTTTGCACCTCGTGCGGCGCTGCTATGGTGATCGCAGTCGCAAGCCTCGCCGCTTTCATCCAGGTTCTCGGCGGGGCCTGTACACAGGGCGTCAAACAGTTTGGTCACGGGCCGCGGGGAGGGGTGGGGATACACCTTCATTCCTCCGGCACCGGAAGGCCGGCACGGACAGGCAGGGCTTCCCAGGGCCCTGCCTTTTCCTTTTTCAGCGATCAGGCTTCGTGCCCCGGACGCAGCGCAGCACTTCTTCAGTGATGCGCTGCAGAGCCGGGGTACACGCAGCAGCGAGTGCCTGGCATTTCTGGGTCCCGGCTCTGCGTCGCGTCACTTCGTGCGCGCCTTGTCCGGAACACGAGCGTTCCGTGTCCCGGACGCGTTGCAGCGCATAGCGCTGCGGCGCAGAGCCGGGACCCAGTCAGTTCGCCAGCGAATTTAGTTCGTCCGACAGATCGCGCCAGTCCGGATTGAGGTCTTCGATCAGTTTGAGCTTCCAGGCGCGCCGCCATCGTTTCAGCGAATGCTCGCGGGCTCGTGCTTCAAGGATCGATTCGTAGGTTTCGAACCAGACGAGCAGGGTCACCTCATACTGCTTCGTAAACCCGGGCACGAGCTTGGCCTTGTGGGCGGTCATCCGGCGGGCGAGGTCGTTGGTGACGCCGACATACAACGTGCCGTTTCGTTTGCTCGCGAGGATGTAGACGAAGAAGGCGGTTGCATAGGCTAAGCCCGAACATGGGGACTACCTAAAATTGCACGGTTCGAGCTTGCGCCAATCTGGGTCCCGGCTCTGCGGCGCGTCACTTCGTGCCGCACCTTGTCCGGGACACGGGCTGGGCTGGCTTCGTGCCCCGGACGCAGTGCAGCGCTCCTTAGCGCTGCACCGCTGAGCCGGGGCCCAGCGTCGCGTCTGGCATCGAAATGAGCCATCTCGCACGATTTCCTTTTGTGCACTTGCGCAAGGCCGGCAAAGGCGACTATCTCCAAACGGATCGTTCCGATCGCGCCTGAAAGCGAAGCTGCCTTGGATTCCCCGCACGATTCTCCGCCGCAGGATTCTCAGCCCGGCCTGCCGGCCGCCCATGAGGAGGCTCCGCGCGAGCCGGTCCTGACGCTGCCTGTGGCGCTGACCGCCTATATCGTCCTGCTGGCGGTGATCCATCTGCGGGTGCTGCTGCCGCCGGAGCTCGAGAACTGGACCATCGATGTTTTCGGCTTCATCCCCAAGCGCTACGATTCCTCGCTGCTGAACTTGCAGATCCCGGGCGGCGCCGGCGCCAAGGTCTGGACCTTCGTCACCTATTCGCTGCTGCACGCCAATCTGACCCATCTCGGCTTCAACGTGCTGTGGCTGCTGCCGTTCGGCAGCGCGCTGGCGCGGCGGTTCGGCGCGGTCAGGTTCTTCCTGTTTCTGGCGGTGACGGCGGCGGCCGGCGCGCTCGCCCATCTCGTCACCCATGAGCATGCGGTGGCGCCGATGATCGGCGCCTCGGCCTCGGTGTCGGGCGCGATGGCAGCCGCAATCCGCTTCGCCTTCGTTCGCGGCAGCTTCCTGTCATTCAACCGGTCGGACGCCGATACCGCCGCAAGGGTTCCGGCGCTGCCGCTGTCGCGCGCACTGCGCGACGGGCGGGTGGTCGGCTTCCTCGCCGTGTGGTTCGGCGTCAACATCATCTTCGGCGTCGGTGCGATCGGCATTGATTCCGAAACCACGAGCGTGGCCTGGCAGGCGCATATCGGCGGCTTCTTCGCCGGCCTGCTGCTGTTTGCGCTGTTCGATCCCGTGCCGCGCGTGCGAAACGATGCTGCGGATGCGTCATCACAGGACGTTTCAGACCGTATTTGAAGCGGCGCTTGCGGCGCGGCCCGAATTCATCCATCATTTGCGGGAAGAATGTTCCGAAGCTGCAAGCCGCTAGCGGCGATGCTTCGCAAAGCGCCTGAGCCTGCAACCGGCGCCTAAACTGTTAGTTGAAGACTCGACGAACAAGTCCGGACCGCCACAAGGCGGGCGGCTCCGATTCAGGGAGGCTACAATGACGGTACGTTCCATTCTCAACACCAAGGGCCACCAGATCGTGAGCGTCGAGCCGGACGCGAAGCTGGTTACCGCGGTCAAACTGCTCGGTGAGAAGAAGATCGGCGCGGTGCTGGTGATGAACCAGAGCCGGCTGGAAGGCATCCTGTCGGAGCGCGACATCGTGCGCGTGATCGGCGAGCGCGGCGCCGGCGCGCTGGAGGAGCCGGTCGCTCAGGTCATGACCCGTAAGGTGGTGACCTGCAAGGAGACCGACACGGTCGCCGAGCTCATGGAGATGATGACGTCGGGCAAGTTCCGCCATCTGCCCGTGATCGACAACGGCAAGGTGGTCGGCCTGATCTCGATCGGCGACATCGTCAAGCGCCGGGTCCAGGAATACGAGTCCGAGCAGGAAGCCCTGCGCGACTACATCAAGACGGCCTGATCAGGTCTGCTCGCCCGCTTTCGGCGCGGTGCCTTCGGGCGCCGGCGCCAGCACATGGATCGCCTCCTGGATCGACTCCAGCGCACGCTCCGCGGCGCGGGTGCCGTGAGCGATCAGGTCTTCGGAGCGGTGGAAGTCGAACCAGCCGAACTGGCCGACCCGCGGCGTGATCAGCAGATCCGGAGGATCGCCGGCAAGGCGCGCGCGGGTGATGCGGTCCTGCATGATGTTGAAGGCATCCACCATCACCGAGGAGATGCCGGGCCGGCCGTTGCCCCCAAAGAACTCGCGCTTCATCGTCCTCTCGGGCGAGAACAGGCGCGGGAAGCGCCGCTTGGCCGTCGGCTCCTCGGCCCCCGGAGCGACCGGCGTGGGCGGTGCGCCGTGCGAATAGATCGTCGTGGAATGGGTGAAGATGTCGCTGGAAAGATTTGCGGCGATGACGATTTCGGCGCCGAGCGCGCGGGCGGCCGAGACCGGCACCGGGTTCACCAGCGCGCCGTCGACCAGCCAGCGGTCGCCGATCAGGACGGGCGAGAAGATGCCGGGCAGGGCGTAGGACGCACGCATCGCATCGACGACGCGGCCGCGTGTCAGCCAGATCTCGTGGCCGGTGCGGACCTCGGTCGCGACGCTTGCGAACTTGATGGGCAGGTCCTCGATCAGGGTCTGTCCGACCGCGTTCACGAGGCGGGCCGCCAGCTTCTCACCGCCGAGCAGGCCGGAGCCGTTGAGGCGGATGTCGAGATAGCCGAGGATGTTGCGCATCCCTTGCAGGCTGCGCCCCCACTCTTCGAACGTGTCGAGCCGGCCGGCCGCATGCAGGCCGCCGACCACGGCGCCGATGGAGGTGCCGACCACGACGTCGGGCACGATGCCGTTGGCGATCAAGGTCCTCAGGATTCCGAGATGGGCAAAGCCGCGCGCCGCGCCGCCGCCGAGGGCGAGGCCGATGACCGGCCGGCGGGTGGGGCCAAGGCCAATCTTCTCACCGTTCGAGCCGTTCGCGCCACGCCCCTTCAAGATGTCTAGCACCGAAACTCTCCTACGCCGGGGCCTGCACCGTCAGACTAGGCACCGCATTTGCGCTTCGCCATATCAGGCGCGAAGCATGGTTTATGCCGCTTTGGAAAGGGCACGGGGCAGGAGTATGGCGAGGGACGGTTGCTCTGGTGTAATCACGCAGGCGTCAATCGGGTTCCATCGATCTGCACGGGTCCGTATTTCCTGGGGTTTCAGAGGCTTGAATTTGCCGCGTTTTCGGTGAAAAGCAGGGGGCATGACACGCGGGGGTGACGGCATCATCGGATGGCGGCGCAGCGGCAGGCTGCTGCCGGCGCTGATCCTTGCCGCGTGCCTCGTTACCTCAGGCCAAAACGCTGCGCAGGCTCAGCTTTTCTCGGATCGTCCGCCGCCGGTCCCGCCGGCTTCGGTACCAGACCCCGGTGGTGCCGTCAGCCTGGCGCCGCCCTCCGGGCCGGGCGCAGGCCCCCCGAGCCTGCCGCCGACCCTGATGCAGCCGACCACCCCGAGCATGCCGCCGCCCGCGGTCACGACCGTGCCGCCGGCCGCCCCGCTCAACGCGGCCGTGCCCGGGCAGGGCGTGCTGTCGCTGACCGCGAAATACGGCAAGGATTCTCCGGCGATCACCAGCGGCCTGGTCTGGCGCGTGTTTGCCGACCGTCCCGACGAGAACGGCACCTTCAAGCTGATCCGCGAGGACCGCAGCGCCACGCCCAACATCGTGCTGCCGCCGGGCAATTACGTCGTGCACGTCGCCTTCGGCCTCGTCAGCGCGGTGCGCACCGTCAGCCTGAAGGCCGAGACCGACCGCGAGTCCTTCGTGCTGCCAGCCGGAGGCCTGCGGATCGAGGGCCGGGTCGGCACCAGCCGCATTCCGCAGAACCAGATCTCGTTCGCGATCTACAAGGGCAGCCAGTTCGAATCCGGCGAGCGCGCCTCCTTGGTGCCGAACGTCGCCGCCGGCGACGTCGTGCTGCTGCCGGAGGGCACCTACTACATCATCTCCAACTATGGCGACGCCAATTCGGTGGTGCGCTCCGACATCCGCGTCCAGGCCAGCAAGCTCACCGACGTCACCATCACCCACCGTGCTGCCGTGATCACCCTCAAGCTGGTCAGCGACAGGGGCGGCGAGGCGCTTGCCAACACCGCCTGGTCGGTGCTGACCCCGGGCGGCGACGTCATCAAGGAATCGATCGGCGCCTTCCCGCGCGTCGTGCTCTCCGAAGGAGAATACCGCGCCATCGCCAAGAACGAGGGCAAGGTCTACGAGCGCGGATTCAATGTCGTCAACGGCGTCGACGGCGAGGTCGAAGTCGTCGCGCGCTAAGGCCTTTGCGCGCTAGGGTCCTGGCGGCGGTGCCGCCTGCAACCTGACACCGACCTGACGGCCGGCGTAGAAATTCTCATCGAGCGCACGAGCGTGCATCTCCTGTTACCGTCGCGTCGGTCATGGGGGCTGGTGAGTAAGTGCTCATCCCCCATCGCGCCCTGTGTTCTGCTTTGAATACTGCAAGCGCCAGCTGATTGCTCTCCTGGGGCCGAAGAAAACACCGCTGGCGAAAGCTTATTCCCACACCTCGCGTCTTCATCACAACGGTGCAAGAGACGTATTTCCGATCATCAATTTTATTCTCTTTCCACTCCGCTGGGTTATATGTCGGGCATCCGTCTAATGGGGGAGGCCGGAGCAGGGGCTTGATGCCTTTGCGAGACCGGCAAGGAGCAGGGGACCAAGCTCGTCGGCATGTTCGAAGTGATCCTCACCAGGCGCAAGCGGTTTGGCTGGCGATGGCAGGTGTGCGACCAGTCCGGCAAGATCTTTGCCGATGGCTTCGAGCGCACCCGGCCCTCCGCCAAATATCATGGCGAGCGCGCGTTGTTCTTCCTGTTGTCGCAGGCCTACTTGCGCAACCGCTCCGCCGCGTCCAGCGAGGACTAGCGGCGCGCACAGCTCTATTCGGGCTACCGCTTTACCTCAGACATCGACGACCAGCTTGCCCTTGGCGGCGTGATCCCTGATCAGCGCATAGGCGTCGTCGACGTTTTCCAGCGTAAAACGCCTGGCGTCGAGCAGCGGCACGAGCTTGCCGGCCTCGGCGAGGCGCGTGGCTTCCGCCATGATCTCTCCATGATGCACACGGCCTTCGCCCGATAGCAGCGGCAGCAACGTGAACACACCGGAATAGGTGGCCGCCCGGAATGACAGCGGCGCAAGCGCATGCGCGCCCCAGCCGAGCGCGCTCACCACATGGCCGAAGCGGCGCACCGCTTCGAAGGAGGCGTCGAGCATCTTGCCGCCGACGGTGTCGTAGACGATGTCGAAGCCGCGGCCGCCGGTATGCTGCGCGACCTTCGATGGTGGCGCGCTGCGACGGCGAGCCGGTTGCGAACACCTCCGCTCCGAAAGCGCGCGCGATCTGGACCGCGACATGACCGACGCCGCCCGCACCGCCATGAATCAATACCTTCTGGCCCGCCCTCAGCGCCGCCCGGTCGATCAGGCCTTCCCAGGCCGTGATGACGATCAGCGGCAGGGCCGCGGCTTCCCGCATGCTGAGATTTACAGGCTTCAACGCGAGGAGATCGGCGTCGACCGCGGCGAATTCGGCCAGCGATCCCTGTACCCCGCCGACACCACCGGTCATGCCGTAGACCTCGTCGCCCGGCCTGAACCGCGTCACCTCGCGCCCGGCCAGTTCGACCACGCCGGCGAGATCGATCCCCGGAATCGCCGGCAGCGGATGGCGCGCATGCGCCGCGGCCCCCGCCTGGATCTTGGTGTCGAGCGGATTGACCCCGCTCGCGCGCACCCGCACCAGCACGTCGTGCGGGCCGATCTCGGGCGTGGAGATGGTTGAGAGGCGCAAGGGAGCCTTGTGGGTCTCCAGGACGCCGGCGCGCATTGTCGATTGTCTCGTCATGATCGTCTTGCTCCGTGATCGGCTCAATATGCCCATGAAATTTTGCATGAGAAGGAACAAGGCTGTACGCTCGTCATACATTTTTGTATGGCGGGAATCCTGATGGACTGGAGCGATCTGCGCATCTTCCTGGCAATTGCGCGCGAAGGCACGCTCGGCGCTGCCGCACGAAAAATCGGCCAGACCCAGCCGACGATGGGCCGGCGGCTTCGCGCGCTCGAGACCTCGTTGGGTCAGACCCTGTTCCAGCGCACGGCGGATGGCCTGGTGCTGACCGACGAGGGCGCTGCCGTGCTTCGCCATGCCGAGCGGATCGAGGACGAGGCACTCGCACTGGAGCGTCACGTATCCGGCGCGGAGACGGAGCTCGACGGCCTGTTGCGGCTGTCGTCGTCGGACTGGTTCGGGACGGTGATGCTGTCGCCGGTGATCGCCGCGTTCGGCAAGCGTCACCCCAAGGTGACGGTGGAGCTCTTGACCGATGCGCGGCTCTACAGCCTGCCGCGGCGTGAAGCCGATCTCGTCTTCCGCATCAAGCCGTTCAGCGAGCCCGAGGTGATCTCCAGAAAGCTGCTGCACATACCCTACGCGCTCTACGGCAAGAAAGGCAGTAAGCCGCCGCGCGCCGGCGACGGCGGCGCTGTCCGCGTCGTGACGATGAATGCCGAGTTCGCCGACATGCCGGACGCCGTCTGGCTGAAGCGCGCGCTGCCGAATGCGGCAATCGCCTCGCGCAGCAACAACAGGCAGGTGCAGGCCGAGCTTTGCGCCAGCGGTGACGGCTTTGCCGTGCTGCCGCGTCCGCTCGGCGACCGCGACCGCCGTCTGGTCGCGTTCGACATCGGAACGGCGCCGCCCGGCCGCGACACCTATGTCGGTTATCACCGCGATCTCAGGCGCCTCGCCCGTCTGCGCGCGCTGCTCGATATCGTGATCGAACGGCTCGCGGGCTGAGGCTCCGTAGCCCGGATGGAGCGAGAGCGTAATCCGGGGCCTTTGTGCCTCATAGCAGGACTCCCGGATTGCGCTGCGCTCCATCCGGGCTACAAGATCTTGCGCTGCCCGGCGGGCAAAACACGCGAGCCCTGGGTCAACGCGCGGCGGTGAAAATATTCCACTTTACCGAAATTCGGAAATCGCGTATGTGTCGCGGCAACCTGGCCCAACGAAGAGGGGCGTATCGCGATCGTCACGAACGCGGGCCGGGCGGCGGTGGACGCTGATGGCATCGGCGCGAAGGGCTTCGCAGGGCGGGCAACCGTGAGCGAAGACCTCGCGCACACGACCGGTGTGATCCGCGTACGGCAAAATCGTGTGGTCCTGACGCCCGGGGTCTGTGCGTCAAGTCTTGCGGTGATGGATGTCGTCCAACCGGACGCATCCGTCAGCCATCCGCAAGGCGACGGGGGCAATAGTGCAACGCTCCCCGGGGAGAGCACGACATAAGCCGTAAAACCACTGCGCAGGGAAGGCCGGATGTCCTGGCTACACCTGTATGCCGCTGTGCAACTTCTTGTCACGCAGGTTTCGCACAGTGGACCGCGGGTGCCAGCCGGCACCCGGCCTTCCCTGCGCCCTCTTTCAATTGAGGGTGAGGCGATGAAGCAAAGCTCGGGCGAATGCGCCGCGAGGATGCGATCCCATGTCAGTCATTCGCCAACGGTCTCGTGCCCCGGACGCAGCGCAGCGCTTTCCCGGCGATGCGAAGCATCGTCCGGTTCGGCGGTGCGCTGCAGAGCCGGGGCCCATGTAGCAGCGAGTGCCGTGGCCTTTGGGTCCCGGCTCTGCGCAGCAGCGTAAGAACGCTGCAGCGCGTCCGGGACACGAGAGCTTCGCATCACCGTCATAGTCTCTAACGCCCACTAACCAACACCGGACTTAAAACTGTCATAATGACCGAATGGAACCCGCGCCTGCGGCCTTTTTACATGTCGTTAAGCGCAGCTGCATTGGATGCGCCGGGAAAGTGCGTTGGGGACTGCCATGAATGCCGCGAAGAAAGTGTCGGGAAAACCGGCCGCCGAAATGTTTGACGACATCCCGGTGCTTCAGCGCAAATGGCGTGCCGCACTGAAGCCGGGCGATCGGCTGCCGCGCTATGAGGACGTGATGCTCGGCAGTCTCGGACGGCTCGCCGATCACATCGCGCTATTGAGGAACGACGGCACGCTCGAACTGTCGCGCAGCGGACGCTACGTGCAGAAATGGCTCGGCGAGGAGCGCTGGGATATCCCCGTCGCCGAATTGTCGCCGGATTGCGCCACCGCGCTGTCGGAAGCGGCGACGAGCGCGCTTGCCAACGGACGACCGTATCAGGCCAGCGCGCATTGCGTGCGCGACGGCATGGTCCGGACCTACGATGTGCTGGCGCTGCCGACGGCCTCGCGCTGGGGCGCCACGCTGGTCGGCGCCTATATCAACGAGCGCGGCACGCAGTACAATCTGCTGGATGCGATCTTCGCCTCGACCGACGATGCGGTGATCTCGCTGGCCACGCTGCGCGATGCCGGCGGCAAGCCGTCCGATCTCCAGGTCGTGCACCACAACAACAGCGCAAGCGCGCTGCTGAATGTCGCGACCGGAAACCTGTTGTGGCGGCGGATCGGCGAGGGCAACACGCTGCTGGCCTCGCCCGAGATCATGGACTTTCTGCTCAAGGCCGTCGCGGGCGGCCGCGGCGAGCAGCTCGAGATCGAAAGCGATGGACGTCACCTCCGGCTCAGCGCAACGGCCTTCGCCGATGTGGTATCGCTGACGATCTCCGATGTCACCGCGTTGAAGCGGCGCGACGCCTCGTTCCGCCTGCTGTTCGACAGCAACCCGATGCCGATGTGGGTGTTCGATGCGCAGACCAAGGAATTCCTTGGCGTCAACGACGCCGCGGTCCAGCATTACGGCTACAGCCGCGCCACCTTCCTGCGCATGAAGCTGCACGAGATCTGGCCGGAAGACGAGTGGGACAGCCACGCCGAGGCGCTGGAGCGCGTCGGCGAGGCCTACCACTCCTCGCGCAACTGGCGGCATTTGCGCGCCGACGGCAGCGAGATCGAGGTGCTCACCTTCGGCCGCCGCGTCGCCTTCGACGATCGCGACGGCTATCTGGTCGCGGTGGTCGACATTACCGAGCGGCGCAAGGCCGAGGCCCGCATCGCGCACATGGCCCACCATGACGGCCTCACCGACCTGCCGAACCGCGAATATTTCCAGGAGCGCCTGAAGCAGGCGCTCGAGCAGGCGGCGGGAAAACGAGTCGGCGTGCTCTACATCGATCTCGACCTGTTCAAGAACATCAACGATTCCTTCGGTCATCCCGTCGGCGATCGCCTGCTCAAGGACGTCGCCGAACGCCTGACCCTTGCTGTCCGCGGCGGCAATCTGGCGGCCCGGCTCGGCGGCGACGAATTCGCGGTGATCCTTGCCGCCGACGTCTCGCCGAACGAGGCCAGCGCCTGCGCTGGCCTGCTGATCGACATGCTGAAGGCGCCCTATGATCTCGACGGCCAGGAGATGGTGATCGGTGCCAGCATCGGCATCGCGCTGTCGCCGGGCGACGGCACGACGCCGGAAGAGCTGATGCGCAATGCCGACATGGCGCTGTACCGGGCGAAGTCCGACGGCGGCGGCGTGCACCATTTCTTCGAGCGCGAGATGGACCTGCAGGCGCAGAAGCGCCGCGACATGGAGCTCGATCTGCGCCGTGCGTTCGCCAATGGCGAGTTCGAGCTGCACTATCAGCCCCTGGTGTCGATCGCCTCCGACCGCATCTCCGGCTTCGAGTCGCTGCTGCGCTGGCGTCATCCGGACAAGGGCATGATCTCGCCGGCGGAGTTCATTCCGGTTGCCGAGGATATCGGCCTCATCACGCAGCTAGGGGAGTGGGTCTTGCGCGAAGCCTGCGCCGAGGCCGTCAAATGGCCTGCCGACGTCAAGGTCGCGGTCAATCTGTCGCCGGCGCAATTCCGCAGCCGCAACCTGGTTCAAATCGTGATCTCGGCGCTGGCGCAGTCCGGCCTGTCGCCGCGGCGGCTCGAGCTCGAAATCACGGAGTCGATCTTCCTGGCCGAGACCGATGCCAATCTCGCCATCCTGCACCAGCTCCGTGAGCTCGGCGTCAGCATCTCCATGGATGATTTCGGCACCGGCTATTCCAGCCTGAGCTATCTCAGGAGCTTCCCGTTCGACAAGATCAAGATCGACCGCTCCTTCGTCAAGGATCTGGCGCAGCGGCCCGATTGCAGCGCGATCGTGCGCGCGATCTCCGGGCTCGGCCGCAGCCTCAACATCACCACGACCGCGGAGGGCGTCGAGACCGAGGATCAGCTCGACTGGCTGCGCGCCGAGGGCTGCAACGAGGTGCAGGGCTTTCTGTTCAGCGCGGCACGGCCGGCGGCCGAGATCGCAAAGCTGCTCGCCGATTTCGGTCAGCGCGCCTCACGGGCGGCGTAGTCCCTCGGGGTAGCAGTCGTAGACCAGCGCCTTGAAGGCGGGTGTGATGCGGCTGCGCTCGTTCTGGGTCTGCTGCATCATGAGGTAGACCATGTCGAGCTTGGGATCGACGCCGAAATAGGTGCCGCTCCCTGAGTCCCATTTCAACTCGCCGAGCGAGCCCGGCGGCGGCGGTTTGGCGTTGCCGGGATCGGTCCGCACCGCAAGGCCATAGCCATAGCCGAAGCCGTCGCCCGGGAAATAGAAATAATCGCGTCCGACGCCGGAGCCGGGTCCGATGTGATCGGTCGTCATGGCCTTGAACGCGGCAGGGCTGAGATAGCGCTTGCCCTCGAATTCGCCGCCGTTCAGCAGCATCTGCGAGAAGCGCTGATAGTCGGTGATGGTCGAGAGCAGGCCGCCGCCGCCGGACTGCCATTCGGGATGATCGAGGCGGTCACGCTCGGCGGCGAGCAGGATGAAATCGTTCGGCAGCGGCCGCGCCATCCGCGCGAGCTCGTCCTCGGTCGCCAGCGTAAATTTGGTGCTGCTCATGCCGAGTGGGTCGAAGATGTGCTGTTTCAGGAATTGGTACAGCGTCTGGCCCGAGATGATCTCGATGACGCTGCCGAGCACGTCGGTGGAATGGCCGTAGCGCCACAGCGTTCCCGGCTGCCGCGCCAGCGGCAGCTTGGCGATGCGGTCGGCGAATTCGCGGTTGTTGAAGGCACCTTCGAAGATGTTGGCGGCCTTGTAGGCCTGCTCGACCCATTTGCCGCCGATATAATCGTAGCTGATGCCCGAGGTGTGCCGCAGCAAATCCTCGATGTTGACGGGGCGGACCGGCGGCACGAGATCGAGCTCCAGCTTGCCGTCCGGCAGGGTGACTTCGAGGCCGACCTTGGTGTCGGCAAACAGGGGAACGTATTTCGACACGGGGTCGGTGAGCGCGAGCTTGCCCTCGTCGATCAGCATCATCGCGCCAAGGCAGGTGATCGGCTTGGTCATCGAGTGGATCGCGAAGATCGTGTTCGGCGTCATCGCAAGACTGGTCCTGACGTCGCGCACGCCAAACGTCTTCAGATAGACCGGCTTGCCGTGCTGCTGCACCAGGATCACCGCGCCCGGCAGCCGGCCGCTTCCCACCTCGTCGTTGAAATACGCCGTAATGCGGTCGAGCCCGTCGGGCGACGGGGCGGGGATGTCGGCGGCCCGGCTTCGCGCCATCGTGCCGGCGAGCAGCGCGGCCCCGACCAGAAATTCACGGCGTCTCATTCGGGCTTCCTCCCTTGCCGGGATCAAAGCCGCAAGACGCCAGAGGCGTCAACAAGCCTTCGATTAAAAACGCGTCACGATTTCCGAAAGGAACGGTCGCGGACGGTCTTCGCTCGGCTTGGTCGGCTTGCCCACGTGGATGAAGCCGGCGAGCTTTTCGTCGGGCTTGAGACCGAGACCGTCGAGCACGTCGCGATCGAACGAGAACCAGCCGGTCAGCCAGCAGGCGCCGTAGCCGAGCGCGGTCGCGGCCGTGACGATGTTCATGGCGCTGGCGCCGGCCGACAATTCCTGCTCGAACGCCGGCACCTTCGGATGCGGCCTGGTGAAGCTGACGATGCCGATCACCAGCGGGGCGTCGGTGAGGCGCTTGCGCTCAATCTCGACGTCGGCGGCGGGCGCGCCGGGATTCTTCCGGGCAAACACCTTCGCGATCACCTCGCCGGCGCGCTGGCGGGCATCGCCCTCGAAGACGATGAAGCGCCAGGGCGCGAGCTTGCCATGGTCGGGCACGCGCGCGCCGATGGTGAGGATGGTCTCGAGCTCGGCCGCGGAGGGGCCAGGCCCGGTCATCTCGCGCGGCTTGACCGAGCGGCGGGTCTTCAGAAGTTCGATGGCGTCGGGCACTGGGAGATCCTCTTCAACTGGTCGTCGGGCGTGCCATGCGGAGATAAGCATGCACGCCCGCAACCGGAAGCGAGTTTAGATCGATTTCAGGGATCAGACCGCGCCCCGCACCCGCTTGACGTCCGGCGGGGTTGCCTCGTCGACCAGGGCGGCGATCGCCTCCTCGGTCGTCATCACCTTCTGGCCGTCGCTGCCGAGGCGGCGGACCGAGACCGAATGCGTTTCGGCCTCCTTCTTGCCGACCACGAGCAGTGCCGGGATCTTGGCCAGCGAGTGCTCGCGGACCTTGTAGTTGATTTTTTCGTTGCGCAGGTCGATCTCGACCCGAAGCCCGGCGCGGCGTGCCTGCTCCATCACCACCTTGGCGTACTCGTCGCCTTCCGAGGTGATGGTCGTGACCACCGCCTGCACCGGCGAGAGCCAGAGCGGGAAGTTGCCGGCATAGTGCTCGATCAGGATGCCGATATAGCGCTCCATCGAGCCGCAGATCGCACGGTGCACCATCACCGGCGGTTTCTTGCCGCCGTCATGGTCGATGTAGAACGCGCCGAACCGCTCCGGCAGGTTGAAGTCGACCTGCGTGGTGCCGCACTGCCAGTCGCGGCCGATGGCGTCACGCAGCACATATTCGAACTTCGGCCCGTAGAAGGCGCCTTCGCCCGGGTTGATCTCGGTCTTGATGTGATTGTTCTGCGACTGGATCTCGCGCAAAACCGTCGCCATCACGCGTTCGGCGTGATCCCACATCTCGTCGGTGCCGACGCGCTTGTCCGGCCGCGTCGACAGCTTCACCGTGAGATCGCCGGTGAAGCCGAAATCGGCATAGGTCGACAGGATGAGCTCGTTGATCTTCAGGCACTCTTCGGCGAGCTGGTCCTCGGTGCAGAAGATATGCGCGTCGTCCTGGGTGAAACCGCGCACGCGCATCAGGCCGTGCATGGCGCCGGAGGGCTCATAGCGATGCACCACGCCGAACTCGGCGAGGCGCAAGGGCAGGTCGCGGTAGCTCTTCAGGCCGTGCTTGAAAATCTGCACGTGACCCGGGCAGTTCATCGGCTTGAGCGCAAACCAGCGCTTGTCCTCGGCCTCGTCGCCGGCCGACTGCGCCGCGAACATGTTCTCGCGGTACCAGCCCCAATGGCCCGAGGTCTCCCACAGCGACTTGTCGAGGATCTGCGGCGCGTTGACCTCGCTGTAATCGCCGGTCAGGCGGCGGCGCATATAGGCGATCAGCTGCTGGAAGACGGTCCAGCCCTTCGCGTGCCAGAACACGACGCCCGGACCTTCCTCCTGGAAGTGGAAGAGGTCGAGCTCGCGTCCGAGCTTGCGATGGTCGCGCTTTTCGGCTTCCTCGATCTGCTTCAGGTAGGCGTCGAGGTCCTCCTGCTTGGCGAAGGCGGTGCCGTAGATGCGGGTCAGCATCGGGTTGTTGCTGTCGCCGCGCCAATAGGCGCCGGCCACCTTCATCAGCTTGAAGGCGTTGCCGACCTTGCCGGTCGAGGTCATGTGGGGGCCGCGGCACAGATCGAACCAGTCGCCCTGATAGTAGATCTTGATCGGCTCGGTGCCGGGAATGGCGTCGACCAGCTCGACCTTGAAGGCCTCGCCCTTGTCGCGGAACACCTGCTTGGTCTTCTCGCGGTCCCAGACTTCCTTGGTGAAAGGTTTGTCGCGCGCGATGATCTCGCGCATCTTCTTCTCGATCGCGGCAAAGTCTTCCGGCGTGAACGGCTCGTTGCGGAAGAAGTCGTAATAGAAGCCGTTTTCGATCACGGGACCGATGGTGACCTGCGTGCCCGGCCACAGCGTCTGCACGGCCTCAGCCAGCACGTGGGCGCAGTCGTGGCGGATCAATTCGAGCGCGCGCGGATCGTCGCGGCTGATCAGCTCGAGCTTGGCGTCGGCCTCGATGGGATCGTTGAGGTCGGCGACCACGCCGTCGAGCGCCATCGCGACCGTGCGCTTGGCCAGCGACGGCGAGATGCCCTTGGCGATATCGAGGCCGGTGATGCTCTGGTCGTATTGGCGCTGGGCGCCGTCCGGGAAGGTGAGGGTAACTTTGGCGGCGGGGGTCACGGGCTTCAGATTGCTGAGGGAATATTGGAAGCCGGATTCGGACTTCGGCTGGTCCTTGGACTGGTCGGTCATTGCTTTTCTCCTGAGGCTCACTCCTGCGAACGAGCGCAGGTAAGCGGGAACGAGCGATATATCAGGCGATTCGGCCTGCGCAATCCGGCAATTCCAAGAAAATCGGCGCATAAAACGGGCGCGCGCACGAACTATTTCGCACCGGCCCTTTAACTGGCCCGGCGGCCGGTCTACATGCAGTTGCATGGAAAATGCACGCGCCCCGCGTTTCGCGCCAACCGCCTTGATGCTCGGCAATCTCGTCACCGGCTGCTCGGTGCTGGCCCCGGCGGGCATGCTGCCGGAGTTGGCGACGGGGCTCGACGTCAGCATTCATGCGGCGGGGCTCCTCATCACCTTCGGCGCGATCACGCTGTGCATCGGCTCGCCGCTGACGGCCTGGCTGACGAGCCGCATCGAACGGCGGACGCTGCTCACGACGACGCTGGCGGTGCTCGCCTTCGGCAATCTCGCCTCGGCCTTTGCACCCGATTACACCAGCCTCCTCGCCATCCGTCTCGTGATGCTCGCGGTCGGTGCGCTCTACACACCGCAGGCCGCCGGCACGGCGGCGTTGATCGTGCCGGTGGAGCGGCGGGGCAGCACCATCGCCTATATCTTCCTCGGCTGGTCGCTGGCTGCCGCCGTCGGCCTTCCGCTGATCACCTTCATTGCCAGCCGCTACGGCTGGCGCGCGGCCTATGGCGAGATCGGCGTGCTCGGTTGCATCAGTTTCCTCCTGTTGATGCTGCGGTTGCCGGCAGGCCTGAAGGGCGCGCCGGTGGATCTGAAGACCTGGCGCGAGGTCGCCCGCAACAGGACGATTCTGCTGCTGCTGGCGATCACCATGCTGCAAATGTCGGGGCAGTTCGTGGTGTTCACCTTCATGGGCCCGCTGCTCAAGAAGCTCACTGGCGCCGGTCCCGATGCGATCGGCATGGTGTTCGCGCTTTACGGCGTCTGCGGCTTCCTCGGCGTCGTCATCGCCACCCGCATCGTCGACACCTCGGGACCCTATCGGACCTCGCTGCTGTTCACCTGCCTGCTGCTTGCGGGCATCACGGGCTGGGCGCTCGGCGCCGGCACGCTTGCTTTCATGACGGTCGGAGTCGCGATCTGGGGCCTCGGCTTTGCCTCGACCAATTCGATGCAGCAGGTGCGGCTGGTCGCGGCCGCGCCGCCGCTGGCCTCGGCGACCGTCGCGCTCAATACGTCCGTTCTCTACATCGGCCAGGCGGTCGGCTCCGCCGTCGGCGGGCTGCTGTTCGCCCGCGAGCTCCTGCATCCGCTCGGCTTCGTCGCGGTCGGTTTCGTCGTGCTGGCGCTGATCCTGGTGGTCCTGACCCGGCCCCGGCCTGCGGCTGCAATGGCCTGAATCCCGCGGCTTCGTGTACGCAATGTGCTTGGCAAACCGCGCGCGGGAGCGCTAGAACGCCGGTCATGGGGACCAAAGAGAGTTGACTGAAATGAGGATGATTCTGGCGGTTGCCGCGGTGCTCTATTCAGCCTCCGCGTTTGCGCAAGCCGACAAGCCACCGATGGTGGGGGACAAGCCCTTGGTGCAGGTCAAGCCCAAAGGGACCAAAGAGGCGGCGGCCAAGCCGGCCGCAGCGCCGAAGGGCAAGCCGCAGTCGATCGCGGCCCGGCTCCAGGCCTGCCTCGAGCTCGACGACGGCACCAAGGACCGCCTCAACTGCTACGACGCGGTGATCGCGCCGGCGCCGAAGCCGAAGCCGGCGAAGGCCAAGGGCTACGCCGATTGCCGCTTCATCAAGGAAGAGGACGAGCGGCTGGCCTGCTTCAACGGCTTTGCCGAGAGCATTCCGAAGCTGCCCAAGAGCTAGTACTGACAAGAGCTAATGCTCAGTCGCTGATCCGGCTCAGCACGGCCCGGAAGGCAACGCCCGGCGCCTGCAGCGCGTTGCCTTCGAATTCCGCGTTGTCGCCGTCCTCCCGGCCGGCGAGCGCCAGCGTGATCCGGTCGGTGCCGAACAGCGCTTTGAAGGAGGAGTCGTCGTTGTAGCGCTGGGTCGAGATCTTGACCTTGATGCTGTCGCCTTCGCCCGTATAGGTGCCGATGAAGGCGAAAGCGGAATTGCCCCCTCGCATCTTGCCATCCATCACGTAGACGACGCCGCAGCCCGTTCCATGAACGGTATGGAAGTCGACCTTGTACAATCCCTGACGCACTGCCTGTCCCCACCGAATTCCAAATCGCAAACTGGCCGGCAAACTATGAGCCTTGCTGGCGGAAGCAATCCGGTGGCACCCGGGGATGTCGGCCATCAACATTACATTTTGATCAGAGCCTGAGGGAATTGCAGGCAATGCAGCCGGACACCGGCTGGACCAACATCCAAACCTATCGGCTCGATGCGCCGGAACTGGTGGCGGCCACGCGGGTCAGCGCCAGCGCCGGCGTCGCCGACATCTTCACCAGCACGTCCTTGAGTGGATCCCGCGTCCAGGCGCGGGTGACGTAGTCGCGATGGGTGATGCCTTCGGCGGTTTCGACGAACACCACGCTGCCGGGACGCAAGGGGCCGTCCATGTCCTCGGCGACGCTGATGCCCTTCTGCCGGAGCATGCTCATCAGCTCGCGGTCGCGCCGCGCGGTGTGGCGGGTGTAGGCGCTGACGAAGAAGCCGGAACGATGGCTCTCGATCCAGGACGCGAACTTGTCCGTTTCGCCATAGACGGCGTCGAGCAGCACGACGCCGCGGACGCGGTCGCTGATGCCGCCGACCTCCAGGCTCCAGGCCGTCGGCAGGAAGCCGCCGCTGTAGCCGACGATCACGATCGGCATGTTGGCGAAGGCGCGGGCGCTGTTGGGATCGCCGGTGACGCGGGCGAGGTGGTCGGCCGATTCCGCCATGAAGCGCTTGAAGCCGCCCGGTTGCCAGAACTTGCCGGCGCTGGAATCGGCGGCATCGACCGCCATCTGCGGGGCAAGCAGCACGGCATTGGCGCCGGAATCGGTGACCTGCTTGGGCACCAGCTGGCGATCACGCACGTCGCGTTCGAGCGTCGCGCCATTGCCGTGGAAGAACACCACGATCACGCCCGGCTTGCGGACGTCGAAATGCTCGGGCACGTGCATCAGCACGCGGCTGTCATTGTAGGTCTCGTCCTGCCAGAACACGCGACCGGAATAGCTGCGATGGCCGCGGCGGTCGCCCTTGGCGATGTTGAGGAACGGCGCGTCGGAGGCGGGGTTGTTGCCGAAATAGGGAAAGGCCGACGATTTCATGCTGACGAGTGTCGTCAGGTCGTCGCGGGGCGAACGCTTGTAGGGGACCTGCGGCTCGAGCGACGCGACCTTGTAGGGGGCCTGCTCCGGCGGCGGTTGCTGCACGGCGCGCTTCGGCGAGAAGTCCGACATCTGCCGCTGCAGAAAACTCTCGCTCGCCGAGGGAAAGCGCTCCCCGAATTGCGGGGCGGGGAAGCGATCCTCGAACGTGTCGCCGCTCGCGACTTGCTGATTTGTCTTCGCAACGACCTGAACATTGGCCTGCGAGTTCGCCGCGAGCGCTGCCGGATTGGGCGCCTTGCCGCATTGAACCAGTGTAAGGGAGAGCGGCACCAAGGTTGCGATCAGGCCGGCCCGGAGCGCACGACCGCGCGCACCGGACGTCGTCCGGTTGGCACGCATGTCAGCTC
This sequence comes from Bradyrhizobium sp. 25ACV, assembly GCF_054863005.1. Classification (NCBI taxonomy): domain Bacteria; kingdom Pseudomonadati; phylum Pseudomonadota; class Alphaproteobacteria; order Hyphomicrobiales; family Nitrobacteraceae; genus Bradyrhizobium; species Bradyrhizobium sp. 25ACV. Next base: position 64,325 of record NZ_JAVAYO010000017.1, on the reverse strand, counting down.
TCAATTTCGGAACGGCCCCGACCATCCACCCATGACCCCAAAGTCACGTCCATCGGCGTATTGAGACAATTGAGCCGACCGGCGTTTAGGTGACGTTAAGCTTCCGGAGTAACTTCCCCACATCCGGAACGCTCAAAAGGACCATGCAATCGTGTCCTGATTGTGGGGGGGAAGAACGGGATTTCCCGGGGTGGGCGCAGCGTTATCGCTCGGGGGCGGAATAAGCGGTGCTCAATTACCCGCTTTCGTCGCCTCATTTAGCCCTTGTTAACCCTGCTTGAATTGACTGGGCCAACCTGCACGATGCGCCCATGAGGCACGACGCCTGAGGCTAAGGACCCCGATGACGGCATCAAATGCGGGAACCGCGCCCTGGACTGGCCGGCTCACCGGAAGCGGGACCGGGGTCTCGGTTCTGGTCGCAACCGCCATTGTCGTGGCCGACATGATCGGGGTCGGCGTCTTCACCAGCCTCGGCTTCCAGGTCAAGGACATCCCGTCCGGCTTCTCGATCCTGCTGCTGTGGACCGTCGGCGGCATCGTCGCGCTGTGCGGGGTGTTCGCCTATAGCGAGCTCGGGGCGATGTTTCCGCGCTCGAGCGGCGAGTACAATTTCCTCGGTCGGGCCTATCATCCCGCCTTCGGCTTTCTCGCCGGCTGGGTGTCGGCGACGGTGGGCTTCGCAGCGCCGGTCGCGCTCGCCGCGATGGCGTTCGGCGAATACGCCAAATCTGTCGTACCCGATCTGCCGCCGATCCCGCTCGCCATTGCCGTGGTATGGCTGGTCTCGCTCGTGCAACTGACCGGCGTTAGGCACTCCTCGACCTTCCAGCTGATCTCGACGATCATCAAGGTCGCGCTGATCGTCGCCTTCCTGGTCGCCGGCTTCGTCATCGCCGCCCCGCAACCGATCACGTTCGCGCCGCAGCCGGGCGATCTCGCCCACATCGTCAGCGCGCCGTTTGCGATCGGGCTCGTCTTCGTGATGTATTCGTTCTCGGGCTGGAACGCCGCGACCTACATCATCGGCGAGATGAACATGCCGCAGCGAAATCTGCCGCGCGCGCTCCTTGCGGGCACGCTGATCGTGCTCGTGCTGTACGTCGCGCTGAATGCGGTGTTTCTCCATTCGACGCCGGTCGGTGCGCTTGCCGGTCAGCTCGATGTCGCCAGCGTCGCCGGTAGCGCCATCTTCGGCAGCCTCGGTGGTCGGATCGTCGGCGCGATGATCTGCGTTGGCCTGATCTCCTCGATCAGCGCGATGATGTGGATCGGCCCGCGCGTGATGATGACGATGGGGGAGGACATTCCCGCCTTGCGCGTGTTCTCGAAGCGATCGGCCAGCGGCGCGCCGGCCTATGCCATCCTGTTTCAGCTCGCCGTCGCCAATCTGCTGCTGTTCACGCGCAGCTTCGAGGCGGTGCTCGACTTCATCCAGTTCGCACTGTTGTTCTGCTCGTTCTTCACGGTCGCCGGCGTCATCAAGCTGCGCATCACCGATCCCGATTTGCCGCGGCCCTATCGCGCCTGGGGATACCCGTTCACGCCGCTGGTTTTCCTGCTCGTGACCGCGTTCATGATGTACTACCTGTTGACAGAGCGGCCGCTGCAGTCGCTCGCGGGGATGCTCGTCATGCTCTCGGGCCTGTTGATTTATGCTGTTTTCCGCAGGCGGCCGGTCGCCGTTGGCAATTCACACGATCGCGCATAGACATGTTTCGATCCTTCAGAATTGTGGCCACAGCTCTTGCCCTGCTGGCCGCAGCCGTCTCGTCCGCGCATGCCGCCGAGGTGAGCTTCGATGACACCGCGCGCTTCCTCGCGGGCATGCAGCCTTCGGCGGACTCGCCACTGGTGGCGCTCACGAAGGATCCGGGCTGGCAGCGCCACGCAAAATTCTTCGACGGCGCCTTCGCCCAGCTCGAACAGCGCCAGCTCTCCAAGATCCGCGATTGGGCCGACGTCAATCTCGCCGCGCCCCGGCCGACCATGTTCTACATGTTCAGCGGCCCCGATTTCCTCTACGCCAACGCTTTCTATTCCAAGGCCAGCACCTACGTGCTCGGCGCGCTGGAGCCGGTCGGCGCCGTGCCCGATTTGACGCGGCTGCCGCGCGGCGCGGTCGGCGCGGCGCTCTACAATGTCGAGCGCTCGCTCGGCTCGATCCTGAGCTTTTCCTTCTTCATCACCAAGCAGATGAAGGTCGACCTGCACGCCAACCAGGTCAACGGCACCTTGCCGATCCTCTATGTTTTCCTGGCGCGCTCCGGCAAGACCATCCGCAACGTCGAGATGATCGCGCTCGACGACAAGGGGGGCTTGCATGTCGGCGACGACAATCCGGGCCGTAACGCGACGCGGGGCGTTCGCATCACCTTCGCCGGCAGCGATGGCGAGGCGCGCACGCTCTATTATTTCTCGACCGACCTCTCCAATGCCGGCGCGCGCAACACCGGATTCCTGAAATTCTGCGAGACGCTCGGGCCCGGCAACAGCCTGCTCAAGAGTGCGTCCTATCTCATGCACTCCGGAAACTTCGCCGTCGTTCGCGACTGGCTGCTCGCCAACAGCGCCACTATCATTCAGGACGATTCCGGTATTCCGCTTGCGAACTACGGCGCGCGGCAATGGCGGTTCTTCCCGTTCGGCCGCTATCTCGGGCCGATCGACGAATTCCCCGGCCGCTACCAGGAGCGCTATTCCGAGTTGTTCACGCGGGCCCAGCCGATCGATTTCGGCGTCGGCTACCGCTGGCGGATGCACGAATCCAATTTGCTGCTGGCGGTGAGGGTGCCGGGCACCGAAACGGCGCCGGGCGGGGAGGCCACATCGTCAGCCGATCCGACGCCGAAGCCGCCGCGTCCGAAACGGCTGCGGCCGCCCGAGCCGATCCCGCCGCCGCCCGGGCGCTTCTACTGGTTCCGCTAATTACCAGTGCACGCTCTGGCTCGGCACGATGAACGCGGTTGTGCTCGGCGCGGTGGCTAAGCTCGTCGCCAGATACCAGCCGGAGCCAAGCACGAGCGCCAACAAGGCGACGATCGCGAGCAGATCCAAGGTTCTGGGGTCGTGGTGCCGCCTGGAGCCGGGGGCGGGCCCAGGCCTGAAGTGAGAAAGCCTGAAGTGAAACGGCCTGAAGTGAAGATGAGGGCTGATTTTCCAGCGCATTGTTATTTCCTCCCGGGGGAGCATCAAAACAACGCGGGAAGAAAGCTTGCGGTTCCCCTCAGGCCACCGATGCGCAAAGCATCGCAGCAATCTCAGGATGCATTGACGCCGCGCCAGCGGCCGTAACGCCATGGCAGATACCAGTGTGCGCCTGGCGGTGCGGCGAGCGGTACGTTGTCGATGCCCGACGTGCCGAACGGATTGCAGCGGAGCAGGCGCGCCAGCGTCATCCAGCCGCCGGCCCAGAGCCCGAACTGTTCGATCGCCTCGTCGCCATAGACGGAGCAGGTCGGCAGATGCCGGCAATTGTACCCGACCAGGGGCGACAGCGTGTGCCGGTAGAGCCAGATCAGCGCACGGCCGAATCTGCGTGGGAGCCGGAGCACACCTTCGATCGAACTGGAACAATGCTCGCAGGCTGAATGCTTCATGTGCGGTTTGCTGCGATGTTAATCGAGGTGTTGCACAGTTCCGGCGCAGGGAACCGTAAGCTGTTGTTTGCACGCCATATTTTGCGTGCTTTTTGGGAGCAGTGCAGCAAGTACCTGTGGACGAACTGTATTCCCACGGATACCATTTTTGTGACGTCCATGTGTAGAAACATACGCCTGTATGATGGACTCAGAGGGCGCTACCAAGGATTGTTGGGGACCTTAGGGGCTTGGGGAAGGAACCAGATTGAGACTTCTGAACTCCCTTAATCTTCGCGGCTGGTTGCTGGTGGGAACCGCCGTCTGTGGAGTCGTGCTGGCTGGCGCCGTCGCGACACTCGGGTCATCGGCCCGAGCGGGTGTTGCTCTCGAAGAGCGCAAGCTCCCGATGAAGTTCAACTGGATTGCCTGCGAGCCGAACTGCCGCGGCTGGGTCAGCGCGGTCGGCATCATCACCGCTGACACACCGAAAGAGTTCGAAGAGTTTTCCCGCGGACGGCAGCTCGGCGGCGCCACCGTGGTGCTCGATTCCAGCGGCGGTTCCGTCAACGACGCGATCACCCTCGGCCGACGCTTCCGCAATCTCGGACTCCTGACCACGGTCGGCGTAAGTCTCCGCGGCGGGCAGTCCGCCCGCCCGGCGGTTGCGCCGGAGGCCTATTGTGAATCCATGTGCGTGTTCCTGCTGCTGGCCGGCAAGAAGCGCTACGTGCCGGAAGCTGCCCATGTCCGCGTCCATCAGATCTGGATGGGCGACCGCGCCGACGATGCGAAGGCGGCGAGCTACAGCGCGCAGGACCTGATGATCGTGGAACGCGACATCGGCCGGCTTGCCAAATACACCTTCGACATGGGCGGAGCCGGCGATTTGCTGTCGCTCGCGCTCAGCGTGCCGCCCTGGGAAGACCTGCATGAGCTGGACGCCGGCGAGCTGAAGCTCACCAATCTCGTGACGACCGACCTCGTCGCCGACGTGCTGCCGCATGTGGACATCTCCGCGCCGGCGATGGCGGAGCTTGCGCCGAAGACGCAGGCGAGGTTCGGCGCGGAACCGGAGCAGTCGCAAGCTGCCAAGTCGACCAAGACGGCGGAAGCCCTGGTGCCGACGGGTGGCGTGGCCGCGCCGGCTCCGGCGACGCAGAAGTAAGCTCTGAAATCTTGATAGTGATTCCGGGTTCGTCGCTTTGCGACGCCCCGGAATGACATGGGCAGTTCAGCCCTGCGCCGCAGCTGGCTGCTTGGCCTTGGCTTCGATCTGGCCAATCGCGTCGACCACCGCATCGAAGGTCAGGAGCGTCGAGGCGTGCCGCGCCTTGTAGTCGCGGACCGGCTCGAGGAACTTGATCTCCTCCCATTTGCCTTCAGGAGGCGCACCGTTCTCCTTCAGCATCTTGCGAACAGTTTCGCGTAACTCACGGAGTTCGCTTGCAGTCGAGCCGACGATGCGACTTGCCATGATGGATGAGGAGGCTTGTCCGAGAGCGCAGGCCTTCACGTCATGAGCGAAGTCGGTGACCCTGTCGCCCTCCATCTTGAGATCGATCTTCACGGTCGAGCCGCATAGCTTGGAGTGGGCGGTGGCGGAGGCATCGGGGTCCGGCAGCCGTCCGAGGCGCGGAATATTCCCGGCCAGTTCGATGATCCGCTTGTTGTAGATGTCGTTCAGCATGTGATGGGGTCCAGCACTTCCGCATCGGATCGGCCTTGGCGGGCGCCGTCCACGGTCCTATATAGGGTCGGAACTGGCGGAAAAACAGTCCAGCGGCGGTGGCGATAGCCATGCGGCCGACGGGAGAGGTGAGGACCATTTCGCCGGGTTCAACTGTTCTCTTCAGGCGTCCGGCGGCATGCCGCCCCGTCTGCCGGTGACACTCCGGCCGCAAGGCCGTCGAACGGAGTAGACATGGACGCTACCATCAAATCGATCCGCCCCAATAAGCCCTCCGACCGGCAGCCCGAGAGCCGCCCGGCCGAGCTTGACCCTGCCGAATTCCTCGCGGCCGCCGTCCGCGCCGACCAGCCGCGCCCGGCGCGTGCCGAGGCCGAACAGGCGGTGAAGACGCTGCTCGCCTATATCGGCGAGAACACCGAGCGCGAGGGCCTGCTCGACACGCCGCGCCGCGTGGTCGAGGCCTTCGACGAGCTCTATCAGGGCTATCACCAATGCCCGGCCGAGGTGCTCGACCGCACCTTCGGCGAGACCGCCGGCTATGACGATTTCGTCCTGGTGCGCGACATCGAGTTCACCTCGCAATGCGAGCATCACATGATGCCGTTCTACGGCAAGGCGCACATCGCCTATACGCCGGTGGAACGTGTTGTCGGCCTGTCCAAGCTCGCCCGCCTCACCGACATCTTCGCCCGCAGACTCCAGACCCAGGAGCATCTGACGGCGCAGATCGCGGCTGCGATCGACGAGGTCCTCAAGCCGCGCGGCGTCGCGGTGCTGATCGAGGCCGAGCATACCTGCATGTCGGTGCGCGGCGTCGCCAAGCATGGCGCCTCGACCTTCACCAGCCGCTTCACCGGCATGTTCCGCGACAATCCGGCGGAGCAGGCCCGTTTCCTGTCCCTGGTGCGAGGCCTGCAGCGCTGACCTCGCGAGTTAACGGCGAGGGTCGCTATGTCTGCTCACTCCCATGAGATCGAGGAAGGGTTGTCCTTCCTCCCGCGCTTCGACGCGAGCGGCCTCGTGACGGTCGTCGCGACCGACGTCGCCTCCGGTGACGTGCTCATGGTCGCGCACATGAACGACGAGGCGTTGCGCAAGACGATCGCGACCGGCGAGGCCTGGTACTTCAGCCGCTCGCGCAATGCCTTGTGGCGAAAAGGTGAGACCTCGGGTCAGACCCAGCGCGTGATCGAGATGCGCACCGATTGCGACCAGGACGCAGTCTGGATTCGCGTGGAGCAGATCGGCGCGGCCTGCCACACCGGACGAAGGTCGTGCTTCTACCGCAAGGTCGAGGCCGAAGGCGGCGGGGCGAAGCTGGTCTTCGCCGATGCGGAGCGGCTGTTCGATCCGGACGCGGTCTACAAGAAATGACTCTCCGTCATTCCGGGGCGGCTCAAAGAGCCGAACCCGGAATCTCGAGATTCTCAGGTGCCAACGGCGCACCATAGTTCGCGCTGCGGCGCCCCGGAATGACTCGGAGAGGGGCCATCCCCGAATTAACCCCGCATTAACCATACCTGTCCCACGGTGAGACGACAGGCGCCGAATTGCCGGCGCTGCTCAACGCCGCGCGGGGCGGGCACCTCATCATGTCGGTCGACAATTCCAGTGCCACGCAGACGGCGGTTCTCGATCCGTCGCGGGCGCGCGTCGCCGGCGCGATCAAGCAGGCCTCGAATGTCTCCGGCGTCAGCTTCCAGTACATGCTGACCACCGCCAAGATGGAATCGGATTTCGATCCGACGGCGGGTGCAACGACGTCATCCGCGCACGGGCTCTACCAGTTCATCGACCAGACCTGGCTCGGCACGGTGAAGGAGGCGGGCCCCCAGCTCGGCTATGGCAATTTTGCCAACGCGATCTCCAGGACGACGTCGGGCGGCTACGCCGTCGACGATCCCGCGATGAAGCGGTCAATCATGAAGCTGCGCGACGATCCCGAGGCCGCCTCCAGCATGGCGGCGGCGCTGACACAGTCGAACAGCTTCAAGTTGACGGGCCTGCTCGGGCGCAGGCCGAGCGACAGCGAACTCTACATGGCGCATTTCATGGGCGTCGGCGGCGCCGCAAAGCTGATCGCCAATGCCGAGGACAATCCGCAAGCGGTCGGTGCGCGGCTGTTTCCCAACGCGGCATCCGCCAATCGTTCGATCTTCTACGCCAGGGACGGCCGCGCCCGCAGCGTCTCCGAAGTCTATTCGGTGCTGGACGCGCGCTATGCCAGCGCGGCCAATTCGAAAACGACCCGCAGCGCGATGGCAATTTATGGCGGCACGCCGTCGACCACCGAGGTTGCGAGCGCGAGCGGCGTGCAGCCGACCGCGCCTGTTATCGACAACGCCGCCTATCTCCAGACCTTCCCGAACACACGCGCGGTGACGCCGGTCAGTGCGACATCGCCGACGACGGTCGCGGACAATGCCCCGACCACGCCGGTGTTTCGTTCGATCTATCAGCCCGGGGATGCCACGCAGCCGGTCTCGACCACGGTGCAGAAATTGTGGGGCAACAACGCCTCGTTCACCTCGGTCGCACCAGCGACTTCAGTTGCATCGGCGACGCCGGATGTGCGTCCGCCGCAGCCGCTCGATCTTTTCAGCGATCGTAGCGGTACGTTCTCGAGCTAGTCGCGTCCTGCGTCCCGGACGCGCCGCAACGCGTAGCGTTGCTGCGCAGAGCCGGGACCCATGCGGCAAGCGCTCTCGAACATGGTGGGCCCTCGGCTCAGCAGCACATCACTTCGCGCTGCGCTGCGTCCGGGCACGCAAGCCGAGCGCCTTTGTTCCCTTAACAAAACGTCAATAAAACCAGCCAGTTATGGTGAACGCTTTGTTAAGCGTCGTGGTTTATTTTGTGTTGCAGGTGACGAGCCGTCACCATTTTCGTTTGTTGTGTAAGCCGGAAGCAGCATGATTGTTCGGCAGTTTATCAATTGGATCAGGACGGCGCCCGCCGGCGAGCGGGCCGAGGCCACACGGGCGTTGGCCCGGGCCTGGCTGATCTCAGACCTTTCGACCGACGACCGCATCGCCGCCGAAGGCGCGCTTCTGATGCAGCTCGACGATCCCTCGCCCCTGGTGCGGCAGGCGATGGCCGAGGCCTTTGCGCGCAGCACGGATGCGCCGGCCTCGATCGTGCGGGCGCTGTCGGCAGACCAGCCGACCGTCGCGCTGCCCGTGCTCGAACATTCCCCGCTGCTGATCGACGCCGATCTCGTCGACATCGTCGCGACCGGTAATGACGAGGTGCAATGCGCGGTCGCGCGCCGCATCGCGCTGCCGGTCTCGGTCTGCGCCGCCATCGCCGAAGTCGGCTGCGCGGCGGCCGCGCTGGAGCTGATCGAAAATCCCAACGCCGAGCTCGCGCCGTTCTCCTGGGACCGCATCGTCGAGCGTCATGGCCATCTCGCCGCGATCCGCGAGGCGATGCTGGTGCTGGACGATCTGCCGTCCGCAACCCGCGCCGCGCTGGTCGCGAAACTCTCCGAGACGCTGGCGCAATTCGTCGTGGCGCGGAACTGGCTCAGCGCCGATCGCGCCGAACGCATCGCGCTCGAGGCGCGCGACCGCTCCACCATGAACATCGCATCGCGCTCGCGCGGCGAGGACATGCAGGGCCTGGTGCGACACCTGCGCATCACCGGCCAGCTCACGGCGGGTCTCATCTTGCGCGCGCTGTTGTCGAGCAATCTCGACCTCTTCGATGCGGCGCTGGCCGAGCTTGCCGACCTGCCGCTGGCGCGCGTCACCGCGCTGCTGCACGACCGCGGCGGCAACAGCCTGCACGCGCTGCTTCGCCGCGCCGGGCTTCCCGAGGCGACGTTCGCGGCGTTCCAGGTCGCGCTCGATGCCTGCCACGAGCAAGGATTCGTCGACAGCGACGACGGCGCAGTGCGGCTGCGCCGGCGCATGGTTGAGCGCGTGCTCACCCATTGCGAGACCGACCGCGGCGTCACCGAGCCGCTGATGGTCCTGCTGCGCCGCTTCGCCACCGAATCCGCGCGAGAAGAAGCAAGGCTGTTTTGCGACGAGCTGGTCGCGGACGAGGCGATCGATCCGCTGTATGGCGATCTGATTGCCGCGTAGCGAGATGCCGTAGGGTGGGTTAGCCCTGCGGCTGCGCGAAGCGCAGCTCGCAGGCGTAACCCACCTCTTTGCTTTCCACGCAAATAGAGAAGTGGTGGGTTACGCTACGCTAACCCACCCTACGATTCTGATCGTGGTGATAGAGCCGAACCCTTACTCCGTCGGCGCGATGCTCGGCGCGAGGATCACCTCGAGATGCTCGGGGCGGTCGCGGTTGACGTGGGCGAGATAGTCGTCGGCGACCTTGCGCAGGCGGCGGCTGAGCTCGGCGGAGACGCTGATGCTGTCGAGCCTGGTGTTCTCGTGCACGATGGCGAGGATGGCGTTGATGTGGTGCGTGAACAGTTCGGCCGGCACCTTTTCCAGATCAGGCGCGTGCTCGATGACGCGGCACAGGCTCTCGGCGATTCCGGCCGCGGCCGGATAGCCGAAGGTCGCGGCGTCGCCCTTGATGTCGTGCGCGGCGCGGAACAGCTCGTCGCGCCGCTCCTTGGTGAATCCGTCGTTGCGGATGGCGACATAGGCGGCCGAGAGACGGTTGACCTCGGTCGTCATCCAATCCTTGAACTCGCTGGACAGGCCCGCGAGCGCCTGCTCTGCGCGGCTGACCGGATCGTCCATGTCCTTGTCTTCGACCCGGCGCAAGACTTTCCGCAGGGGGTTGGGCTGCGTGATGATCTGATGCGTGGCGAAGGCCGTGACCTCGATGTCCTTTGCGCTGTTCTTCGCCATGATGCCTGCCTCGTCTGAAGACGTTGCGCTAGATGGATGAGCGGGCCTTGTCGAGCAGCGAGGGCTGCTGGAGCACCTCGTGCTTTTCGCCGACGCGGCGCTCGGGGCCCATATAGGCGGAATTGGTGTTGCGGCGCCGGTCCGGGCCGAAATAGGTCTTGGTCTTGATGAAGGGGCGGGGATTGGCGACCACGTTCAGGATGCGCTGATAGAGCCCCTTGGCCGAGATCGGCTTGGCCAGGAATTCGGTGACGCCGGCATCGCGCGCCACGGTGACGCGGCGCTTCTCGGAATGGCCGGTCAGCATGATGATCGGCGCGTAGGGGTTGCCCTTGGACTCCGGCTGCCGGATCATCTGCGCGAGCTCGAGGCCGTCGAAGATCGGCATGGCCCAGTCGGTGATGACGATGTCAGGCACATAATGGCTGTACATTTCGAGCGCGGTGGCGCCGTCCTCGGCTTCATAGACCTCGCGGGCGCCGAACGAATGCAGCAGCGTCCGCAGGATGCGGCGCATGTGCGGATTGTCGTCGCAGACGAGGAAGCGCAGCTTGTTGAAGTCGATACGGAACATGACGCCCGGGCCAAAGCGGTCAACCTTCGTTAACCATATCGTGGCGAGGGTTAACGAAGGGTTGCGACCGGGCTCCCGCAGCGCGCGGGGGCAAGGGGCTCAGTAGCCGAACTGCTCGCGCAAAATGCGTTCTTCCAGGCTGTGGCCGGGGTCGAACAGCATGCGCATCGAGATGCTCTTGTCGGACAGGACCTCGACGCGCCGGACCCTGCGGACCTCCTCATGGTCGGCGACGGCCGCGACCGGACGCTTGTCGTCCTCCAGCACCTCGATCACGACATAGGCGGTGTTGGGTAGCAGGGCGCCGCGCCAGCGGCGCGGGCGGAAGGCGCTGATCGGAGTCAGTGCCAGAAGGGCGGCGTTGATCGGCAGGATCGGTCCCTGCGCCGACAGATTGTAGGCCGTCGAGCCGGCCGGCGTCGCCACGATGATGCCGTCGGCGATCAGCTCGGGCATGCGCTCTCGCTCGTCGATCAGGATCCGCAGGCGCGCCGCCTGCGAGGTCTGCCGGAACAGGTAGACCTCGTTGATGGCGTGGTGCAGATGGACGCGGTCGTTGACGTCGGTTGCACGCATCAGGAGCGGATTGATCTCGGATTCATGCGCCGTCTCGAGCCGCGCGCGCAGATCGTGCGTCGCATATTCGTTCATCAGGAAGCCGACGGTGCCGCGATGCATGCCGTAGATCGGCTTTCCCGTGCGCATGTTCTGGTGCAGCGTCTGGAGCATCAGCCCGTCGCCCCCCAGCGCGACCACGACGTCGGCCTCCCTGGGGTCGCAATTGCCATAGTCCCTGGTGAGCTGGCTGAAGGCGGCCTGCGCCTCGCTGCTCGGGCTGGCGACGAAGGCGATGCGGTCGTATCGCTGGGGCTTGGTCATGGCTTGTCGGGCAGGCCGCTGGCTGGAGGAAGTTCCGCCGGGCTCGTCTATACGACCTGGGGCTCCATTGTCGAGGATGACCGCCTCTCAAGGCAAACGGGCGATTGTCGATCCAGAGAACAAAACGGGTTGATTTGAGCCAGCCCCGGCGCCTTACTTGCCCATCGGACCGCTGATCCCGCAAAGCGTCGCAATTCCGCGCTAGTTCGATGCGCGCCGGCTGTGACAGCCGGGCAGGGAGAACGATCATGTTCACGATCTTGCCGACGCTGCGACGAACCGGGCTCGCGCTGGCCGTGTCCGCGGCCGTGCTCGCGAGTGTCGCGCGCGCGGATGATCCGCCGCAGCCGCGCTCCGAGGCGGCATCGCCAGCGGGACAGAAGGGTGGGCGCGCCGCCAATCTGCAAAGCGCGACGCAGGCCTCGCCGTCCGCGGCCGAGCCGCACCGTCTCCCCCCGGATTCGACCACGAAGCAGACTCTGGATCTGCCCGGCCGCACCCTCAATTTCGCCGCGACCGCCGGCTCCATCCGGGTGTTCGACGGCAAGGGGGAGCCGCTGGCCGACATCGCCTATACGTCCTACCAGCTCGACGGCGCCGACCGCGCCACGCGCCCGGTCACGTTCCTGTTCAATGGCGGGCCCGGCGCGTCCTCGGCGTGGCTCCAGTTCGGCGCGGCCGGTCCATGGCGGCTGCCGCTCGACGGCGAAGCGCTGTCGCCGTCAGCCTCGCCCGAGGTGAAGCCGAACGCGGAGACCTGGCTCGATTTCACCGATCTCGTCTTCATCGATCCGGTCAGCACGGGCTACAGCCGCTTCATTGCGAGCGGCGAGGACGCACGAAAATCGTTCTACTCCGTCGACGGCGACGTCAACGCGATCGCGCTGGTGATCCGCCGCTGGCTCGAGAAGCATGACCGGCTGACCTCGCCGAAATACGTCGCGGGCGAGAGCTATGGCGGCATTCGCGGGCCGAAGGTGGTGCGCCAGCTGCAGCTCCAGCACGGCGTCGGCGTCAAGGGCCTGATCATGGTGTCGCCGCTCTTGGATTTCCGCGAGTTCACCGGCACCAGCCTCCTGCAATATGTCGCGACGCTGCCGAGCTATGTGGCGGTGGCGCGCGAGGCAAAAGGGCCGGTCAAGCGCGCCGATCTCGCCGACGTCGAGGCTTACGCGCGCGGGGAATTCCTGGCTGACCTCGTCAAGGGCGAGGCGGACAAGGAGGCCACCAATCGTCTTGCCGACAAGGTCGCCGCGCTCACCGGCATCGACCAGGCCGTGAGCCGCCGGCTTGCCGGCCGTTTCGACGTCGGCGAATTCCGCCGCGAATTCGACCGCAAGAACGGCAAGGTGACGGGACGCTACGATGCCTCGGTGCGCGGCTTCGATCCCTATCCGGATTCGAGCAGCTCGCGGTTCGGCGACCCCTCGGGCGACGCACTCCAGGCGCCGCTGACGAGCGCCGCGGTCGACGTGCTCACGCGCAAGCTCAACTGGCGGCCCGACGGCTCCTATGAAGTCCTGAACGGCAGTGTGGAAGGTCACTGGGATTTCGGCCGTGGCATCAACCCGCCGCAATCGGTATCCGAGCTGCGCCAGATCCTCGCCACCGACGCGAAACTGAACGTGCTGGTCGCGCACGGCCTGTTCGACCTTGCCACGCCCTATTTCGGAACGAAGCGGGTGCTCGATCAGATGCCGGCCTTTGCGACGCAGCGCGTGAAGTTCGTCGTCTATCCCGGCGGCCACATGTTCTATTCGCAAGGCGGCTCGCGGCAGGCGTTTCGCAGCGAGGTCGAGGCGCTGATCAGGGAGTAGAGCATGATCCGGAAAAGTGTATAGCGGTTTTCCGATAGGATCATGCTCCGATTAAAGAGGCCTCCGTTTGCGCGGCTTATATCGACGGGCGATCTCCTTCGCCACGGCGCTCGCCGGCTTGAGGTTGGCGCCGGCGATCCAGACCTCGCTGATCCTGCCGCGCTTGTCGCGGATCCGGCGCACCGGCTCGCCATGGCTGGAATAGCCGGCAGCCCAGGCGAGCTTGCCGGTGTCGCGGCCGGTGACCTCGATCTCGGCGGCATCCATGAACGGATTGATGAATTGCGGATTGGCGACGAGCACGCGATTGCCCATCGGCACGAGGTCGCTCGCACCCCAGATCGTCCACCAGCGGCCGGTCCAGTCGCGCAGGCGCCGATCGGCCGTGCCGCGCGTCTTGAACACGCGCAAGATCTGCATCGCGCCGTCCATCCAGAACGGTGCCCCGCCGTCGATGGAGTTGCTGAGGATGCTGATCGTGAGCTCGCAAGCAGGAATGGCGCAGGTCCGGGAGATGTAGCCTTGAAAGCCGCCGCCATGGCCGAACCAGTCCCAGCCGTCGATCTTGCCGGCGTTGACGCCGAGCCCGTAATAGCCCTCGAAGCTCTGCGGGATACGCCAATGGTGCCGCGTCATCTCGCGGCGGCTCGCGACCGAGAGCACGCTCTTCCTGGCATTGGGCGCGAGCTGCGCGAAGAAACGGGCGGTGTCGCCGGCTGTTGCGACGAAGCCTGCGGCGGACGCCATCGCCTGTGCGGGATTGTCGCCGGGGATCACGCATCGCTCGCCGAACGGCAGCTTTCGCGTGTGGCCGCGCGCGAACGATGCGTCCTTGGGCAGCGGCGCGTCCGGCTCGGTCGCGCGCAGGCCCGCAGGCTCGATGATCTCGCGCTTGATCCAGGCTGAGTAGGGTTGCTTGGTCACCGCTTCGATGACGAGACCGAGCAGGCCAAAGCCGTGATTGGAATATTTGAAGCGGGTGCCGGGCTCGATCGCGGTCGGCAGCTTCAATTCCGCGAGCAGTTCTTTCGCGTTGGGATAGGAACGGCGGTCGATGAACTGTCCGGAATCGGCGCCGTCGCGCGTCAGCCCCGCGCTGTGCGAGAGCACCTGCGCGATCGTCGTCTCGGCGACGCGCGGATGCAGGCCGCCGACATATTGGCCGACTGGATCGTCGAGCCGGAGCTTGCGCTGCTCGCGCAGCTTCATGATGCCGGCCGAGGTGAGGCTCTTGGAATGGGAGGCGATGCGGAAGCGGTGGCGCGGGGTGAGCTTCTCGCCGGTGTCGAGATTGGCAAGGCCGAACGCATGCTCGGCGACGATCTCGCCGCGATGGGCGAATGCGATGATGACGCCTGGCTGCTGGATTGTCGTCAGTTGGAATTCGATCCAGGAGCCGATGTAGTCGATCGCGGATCGCAGCCACGGGTCCATTGCGCACCAATTTGCTGGGAAAATCGATGCGAGAGGCTAGCCGAGAAAGCCGAACGGGCACAACCGAAAGGTTGTGCCCGTTCGCGAGGTTGAAGATGCGATTGTCTTAGTAGACGAGCGTCGCGCCGGTCGGCTTGTCGAGCGCCGTGGCGAGCGAGCGATACTCGGAGCTGTCGGTGCCGGCGAGCGAGGCGATCTTGTTCAGATGATACTGCGCCTGTTCGCGGTTGCCCTGCTCGAGCTGCCAGAGGCCGTAATACTGCCAGGTGCGGACGTGGTTCGGATCGTCCTTCAGCGCCAGCTCGTAATAGACCTTCGACGACTGATAGTCGCCGAGCTTGCGATAGGAGTAGCCGATCAGGTTGGCGACGTCGGCGACGTCGTCGCGCTTGAGCGACTTCAACTGATCGATCGCGCCGGTGTAGTCGTGGTTGTCGTAGATCGCGGTATAGGCGGTGCGATAGGCGGCGAGGAATTTGGGATCGCTGACGGAAGAGCTCTTCTTCTTGCCCTTCTTGGAGGAGGAGTCCGACTTTGGCGGCGGCGAGGGCTCGTCACTGCCGGCGGCATAGGCGCTGGACAGCACCGGCGCGGCCGCCAGCGACATGGCGACCAATCCCGGCACGACAAGCATTGAGAGTTTGCGCATCTAAATTCTCCCGTATGGAACGTGGCGATCCTACACGATTGCCCGAAGACCGGAACACCCGTCTGGCGAAAACATTCCCGCTCCGCACGATCTAATCGCCAGGGCGCGGATGACAAACTTGTCATCCAGATGAACGGAAGCCTGCAGGGGGCTTCAGACAGGGTTCAGCGCGCCGCCCCTAGGCTCCCACCCACGATCGAAGGGTAGGCGAGAGGGCGCCGCCTCAAGATCCTTCCAAGAGGAGACCACCATGCTGAAGACCATTTCCGCAGCCTTGCTCGCCGCTTCCGTGATCGCAGCCCCGGCTTTCGCCGCCGAGGCCGGCAAGACCACCACGGCCCCGGTAATCAAGGCGGATCAGAGCCAGACCAAGGCCTCGACCACCGCCGCGAAACCGGACACCGGCATCAAGGCCGATGCCAAGGTCGAGGCCAAGACCGATGCCAAGACCGGCGACGTCAAGCCCGCCGACGTCAAGGCGGACGCCAAGGTGGATACCAAGTCGAAGGCGCTGAATGCCAACGCCGCGGTCACGTCCGACGAGCACAAGACCGTGCGCACCCATCGCCACCACCACAAGCATCTGTCGGCGAAGAAGCTGAAGGCGCAGCCTGACGTGACCAAGCCGCTGGCCACCGAGAAGCGCAGCTAAACTGATCCTCTCGCGGCGGCATCCCAAGCATTGCCCCGCCGCCGCGACAGGACTTCAGACCCGGCCCGTCGTCTCGGCGCCTTGCGCGAAAGCGAAAGACGCCGGCGGCGGGACGGTGCGTGCGTCGCAAAGCCCCGGTGACGCGAATTCCCTTTGCACGACCTTGCGGCTAGAACGTCCGCTTAGTCTGTTCGAGCGGGAGCGGGATCTGTGGGGCGATTGGCGAAACGTGCGGCGAGCTTGGCATCGGTCCTGTTATTGCCGTTGGCGCTTGCGGCATGTTTCGGCAGCGACGGTGATCGTCCGACCATCATCGGTGGGACTCAGGCCGGAGGGCCGCAGCCGTTTCCCGACAATTTCCGCGGCGACATCCTGGCCCTGATGCGCACCTATCTGAACAACCCGGTCGGCGTGCGCGAGGCCAGCATGGCCGAGCCGGTCCAGCGCGAGGTCGGCGGCCGGCAGTTCTATGTGAGCTGTCTGCATTTTACCCCGCGCGAAACCGATGGCAGCTACAAGGCCATGCGGGAGCGCGCTGTGATCTTCGTCAACGGACGGGCGGACCGCGTCGTCGACCGCACGAGCGAGCTCTGCGCCGGCGCGGTTTACGTACCCTTTCCGGAACTGGAAAAGATGACGCGGTAGCGCAAAGCCCGCCTTCATCGCCGGGTGTTAGAACGATGACTGCCGGAGCCGCTGGATCACATTTCGGCGAGCTTTGAACGGGGTGGTTTGACCGCGCGACAAATTGTTACGGCAGGCCCTGCGCAGACGACAAAAATAGTCGGTGCAGGACGACGTGACGGAACAAAATCGCGTTGTTGCCCCCTCCGTCACAGTCACGAGCGATCAACGTTCCGGCATCGCCGCGAAGCAACCCAATTCACGCCACGTTGTTTCCTGAGTGTCGTAAATGAAAGAACGGGGATGATCATGAAATCGATTTTGCTGGGTGCAGCTGCTCTGCTTGCGCTGGCCGCGCCGGCCGCAGCCGCGGACATGCAGCCGCGCACCTACGCCAAGGCCCCGGCCTATACGCCGCCGCAGCTGATTTATAACTGGACCGGTTTCTACATCGGCGGCCATGTCGGCGGCGCGTTCGCCGGCGACAGCAGCTTCCAGTCCAGCGACGCCCGCTTCCTCGGCGGCGTGCAGGGCGGCTTCGACTACCAGTTCGCGCCCAATTGGGTGGTGGGTATCGAGGCCCAGTATTCCTGGCTGCCGACCAACAACAACGGCGTCACGTTCCCGCTGGGCACGCAGGTGACCTCCAACACCGACCAGCTCGGGTCGGTGACCGGCCGTATCGGCTACACCTGGGGTCCGGCGCTGCTCTACGCCAAGGGCGGTTACGCCTGGCGCAATGGCGGCCTGGGCGTCAATGTCGCAGGGGTGCCGCAGGGCTTCACCACCACCGGCAACAGCAAGGACGGCTACACCGTCGGCGCCGGCCTCGAATACATGTTCGCGCCGAGCTGGTCGGCCAAGGCCGAGTACCAGTACTACAATTTCGGCAGCACCACCTTCACCTCCGGTCCGGCCGACATCGTTGGCGTTCGCGGCCGGGAGGACGAGCATACCGTCAAGGTCGGTGTGAACTACCGCTTCGGTTGGGGCGGTCCGGCAGCCTCGCGCTACTGACCCTCCACCGCGATCATCGCTCTGACAAAGGCCGGCTTCCCGCCGGCCTTTCGTTTGTCAGCCTCTTGCCTGCCGGCCCCATGTTTGCTTTGCGTGAACCATCTGGCGCGTCATTTGCAGGAAAACATTCCGGCGGGCGCCTTCTCACGCGCGTCATGGGACTTGGGTAAAGCAAAAATAATTTTTGCCGCTTACGGAACTCGCGCTCCGGAAAGCGTTATATGAGAATTACCGGGCTGGTGGGACGACGGACATGCGTATCTTGGTGTCGGCGGTGGTGCTCTCGTGCTTTGTCTGCCTGCCGTGCTCTGCACAGACAATCCTCAAATCCGAGCCTCTGATGCTGGCACCTTACGAGGTGGCTTTCGTCAAGGACGCGTCCTGCCCGTCGGGCAAGGTGCTCAAGGTCACCGGCGCGATCCGCGGGCTGCATCGCCGCAAGGCCTGCGTGGTGCTGGCCGGTGAGCAGGCCTCCCTGGCAACCGCAACGCCCTGATCGCTTGGCGGCCTCCGCCCGCCAGATCTCACGGATTCAGCTCGAGCTCCATCGTCGACTGGCGGTCGGCCTCGGCCTTGTTTTGGGCGGGGTCCTCACCTTGGGCGACCCGGCAGGGCCTGATCTCGTAGTCGTTGTCGAGCACCCGGCGTGGCCCGGGACGCTCCTCGTCGGCGCTGACATCCACGACCAGACCGCTCCGATACGCGAGCTTCCAGACGTCAGCTTCGCTCGGATAGGCCTTGCTGATCTGGGCGTCGTTGCAGAACAAGGCGTAGGGCATTCTTCCCGCTCCCGGAAACCGCGTTAACGACCTCATGGGCCGCCGGTTCCGGGGGGCTGGCGATCACGGGGCCGTGATCCGGGTTGCCGGGACTTGAGTCCTTAACGAGTCCTGAATCGGGAAAAAAAGAATCCTTGGGACTCGTTTGGCGGAATCAGCGGATGTTTTCCGGCATGACCAGCGACCTGAAGACCTCCTGCGGGCACATGCTCCTGCCGCTGACGCTGGCGTTATTCGGCGCCTGCGCGGCCAATCTTTGGCTGGTATGGTCCTGGCTGTAGGCCCTCTGACCGGAGGGCGGCCTTATTTTTTGGCCGATGGGCCGGAGGCGTCGTGGATGGCGGCGCGCAATTTGGTCAGGGTTTCGGCACAATATTCCTCGCGCTCGCGCTCGAACCGCTCCTGATGCTTGCGGAAATTGGCGATGCGGGCCTGCATCTCGGTGCGGAAATCACCGATCGCCCGCGGTGGCGGCAGAGGAGTGGGTGGGGGCGGTACCGGAGCTTGCGTCAGCTCGATCTCGACTGCGGCGGCCTCCACGGCAACGCTCTCGACCGCGACTGTCGTGGCAACCGAGGTCCCTTCCGGCTGAAGGACATCATCCTTCCTGCCGGTCACCGATTGGACGAAGGCCAGTGTCTGCGCGATCAGCGCGTCGCGTTCCGCGATCCATTTCATGATCCACCTCAGCCGGCCCCATTCCAGCAAAGCGGCTGCGCCGAATCAAGGCGGTAAAGAAGGGATTGCATATTTTTCCCGGTCGCCTGAAAGTAGTCGGATGGATTCCGGAAAAGAACGGTCGGACGAAGTGGAGGGCCTGAGGCTCATCCGCGCGTTCCTTTTGCTGCCGCCCGACAAGCGGGCGGAGGTGATCGCGTTCGTCGAGGAATTGGCGCGTGCGCATGGTCGGCCCGAGGAGGGCACGCAGGCGTCGCCGAGGTGAGCGCTATCGCTGGCGCGGATTGATGTTGGGCTCGAACGGTGCGCCAACCACCCGGACCGGTGTCTGAACCGGTGTCCGGGTGACGTCGATCACGGCTGTCTCGGCGAGCCGCTTTTCGGGGGCCGGCGAAAGCATCGGCTCGAACAACGTCAATGTCCCGGCCACGGCGACACAGCACAGCGTCACGGTCGCCAGCAGAAACATATTTCGGTTTTCTTCCCTGATCCGCATAGGTCGACAACGGCCGACGTCGAGGCTCGGTTCCAGGCCGGCCACGCTGGATCGCGCGACCGAAAATGGGCCGAAGCTTACGCGAAGCTTACGACGAGGCTCAAAAGGGTTATTTTTCCGTAAGATGACGCCTTCAGTTTGCATTAAATCTTAACGCCCGCCGGTTCCAATGCACGACGCTGAGATTATGCGTCAGCAAGAATCATTGGGACGGCTGCGATGAGCTTTTTGAACAATCTGAAAATCGTGTGGAAGGTCGCATTGATCGTGGCCGTGATGGGCTGCGCGCTGGCCGCGGTCGCGGGCTTCGGGGTGCGAGAGCTTTCCGCAACCGTCGACGGGTTTACCGAACTCTCCGCAGCGCAGTCTGCTGCCCTCAATCTGACGCGCGCGCAGCGGCGCGCCGAGACTTATCACGCGGCATTGTATGCGGTCCTCACCGAGGCGACCGAGGCGGGCAACGCCAACCGCCTCAAGACCGCGAACCAAAATCGCGACGAGATCCGTCAGTTCCTGGAAGCGGCGGAGCAGGATGATCCATCGCGCGCAAGCCAGGTCAAGAGCATCGGCGATCAGTTGAAAGCCGTGTTCGCCAGCTGCGATCCGGTGCTGAAGGCCGGCTCGCAGGCGAGCAGCCCGGAAGAGAATGCCAAGGCGGCAGAACGCGCGCACAAGGAGTGTGATCCGGTCATGGATGCTGCCCTCGCGCGCATCGCTCAGTTCGTGACCGAGACCGCCCAGGCCGTCGCCAAGCGCAAGGACACCATCAGCCGCGACGCTCACGCCGCGACCTGGACCGTGATCGGCGTCAGCGCCGGCGGCCTGATCCTGGGCATCGCGATCGCGCTGTTCATCGGCCTCAAGGCGATGTCGCAGCCAATCGCCCGGCTCAAGCTCGCCATGGAGGGGCTTGCCCGCAACGATCTCAAGACCGAGGTGCCCGAGAAGGACCGGCGCGACGAGATCGGCGACATGGCCAACACGGTCGAAGTGTTCAAGACCAATGCGCTGGAAGTCGAGCGCCTCAAGGCCGCGCAGCTCGAAGTCGAGAAGCAGGCCGCCGAGCAGCGCCGCCGCGACATGGTCAACCTCGCGGACGGCTTTGAACGCGCCGTCGGCGAGATCATCGAGACGGTCGGATCCGCCTCCACCGAGCTCGAAGCGTCGTCCTCGACGCTGGCGACCACCGCGCAGCGCGCGCAGGAGCTGACGTCGGTCGTCGCAGTCGCGTCCGGCGAAGCTACCGGCAATGTGCAGTCGGTCGCGACCGCCACGGAGGAGCTGTCCTCCTCGGTCAACGAGATCAGCCGGCAGGTGCAGGAATCCGCGCGGATGGCGGGCGAAGCCGTCGCCCAGGCCCGCACCACGACGGAACGGGTCAGCGAGCTCTCGGTTGCCGCGACGCGGATCGGCGACGTCGTGGAACTGATCAACACGATTGCCGGCCAGACCAATCTTTTGGCGCTGAACGCCACGATCGAAGCGGCGCGTGCCGGCGAGGCCGGCCGCGGTTTCGCGGTCGTCGCGTCCGAAGTAAAGACGCTGGCCGAGCAGACCGCGAAAGCGACCGGCGAGATCAGTCTGCAGATCTCCGGCATCCAGACCGCGACCCAGGAATCCGTCAACGCGATCCGCGATATCTCCGTGACCATCGAGCGGCTGTCGGAGGTGTCTTCGACCATTGCCGCGGCCGTCGAGGAGCAGGGCGCCGCGACCCAGGAGATCTCGCGCAACGTCCAGCAGGCCGCTCACGGCACCCAGCAGGTCTCCTCGAACATCACCGACGTGCAGCGCGGAGCGGCCGAGACCGGCTCGGCCTCCTCGCAGGTGCTCTCGACCGCCAAGATGCTGGCGACCGACAGCAACCGGCTGAAGGACGAGGTCGGGAAATTCCTGCGGACGGTGCGCACGGCGTAAGTCCGCCGGCATCCGCCCGTCGCGCGTTCTAGAGCGCCAGCAGACAAGCGAGCACGAACACCAACAGCACGGCCGTCATGACGACGGCCGTCACCGCGCCAGCGGCGATCTTGGCCTTTTCTGTCGGGGTGGTGGAGCGCATCGGTCGCGAGTATAGCGTGTTTGCACCGAAATCTCGACCTTGAGTCCGATCCCATGATCTCCAATCGTCCTCCCGTGCTCGCCCACGAACGCTTCGTCGCCGACCGCGACAATTTCTCAGGGCTCGATCTCGCCGCGCGGTTCGAGCGGATCGAGCGGACGAACCTTTGGGGTGCCACGAACTCGGTGTCGGGCCTCGGCTCGGAGGACACGGCTACCGCCGCGATCCGGGAGGCGCTTCCTCCGCTGCTGCAGCGGCTCGGCGTACGCTCGCTGCTCGATGCGCCCTGCGGCGATGCCGGCTGGATCGCCCGCGTCAAACTCGACCTCGACTATATCGGCATCGACATTGTGCCGTCGCTGATCGAGACCAACAACGCGCGTGCGGCGCGCGGCGAATTGTCCGGCCGATTCCTGGTGGCCGATATCACGTGCGATGCACTGCCGCGCGCCGATCTGATCCTGTGCCGGGACTGCCTGGTGCATCTGAGTTTTCAGAACATCGCCCGCGTGATCGCCCGCTTTCGCGAGAGCGGCGCGCAATTCCTGCTCGCCACGACATTTCCGGAGTGGGAGGAAAACCGCGATTGCGAGGATGGCGACTGGCGCGCGCTCAACATGACGAAGGCGCCGTTCGACTGGCCGGCGCCGCGCGAATTGATCGACGAGCGCTGTGAGGAGGGCGATGGCGGCTGGCGCGACAAGAGCCTTGGGCTCTGGCGGCTGGATGAGTTGCCGGATCGCGTCCGCACGGCCACGGATGTGTGACAGCTGCGAGCAGAACGTCCATTGCGTCCGCGCTCGCCCCGGCGATAGACTTTGGGTTGTGTAGCGATCTCGTATCGCGGTGACCTGCCGGAGCCCACCATGAGAGCATGTGCTGTCCTGGCCGCGTTGTTGATCTGGTGCAGCGCGCCGGCGCTGGCACAGCAGGAGGGGGCAGCGCTCTATGCCGCGCATTGCGCGCAATGCCACGACGGCGATGTGCAGACCCGCGTGCCGGGCCGCGGCGCCATGCAGGCGATGTCGTTCGACCATGTGCTGGCGGCGTTGACCTCCGGCAGCATGGCGGCGATGGCAAAGGATCGCAGCGACGCGGAACGCCGCGCGATCGCGTCCTTCGTCACCGGCAAGATCGCGACCGGCGGCGTTGCGCCCGACGCGGAAGGTCGTTGTACGCAGCAGGCCAGCGGTTTTCCGCAAGCCCTTGACGGTCCGCGCTGGAACGGATGGGGCGTCGACACCAACAACAGCCGCTTCCAGCCCGCCGACATGGCGGGGCTGACGGTGGAACAGGTGCCGCGCCTGCGGTTGAAATGGGCCTATGCATTCCCCGGCGCCTCGGTGTCGTTTGCGCCGCCGACCATCGTGGGCGGAATGCTGTTCATCGGCGGCACCGATCGCAAGGTGCACGCGCTCGACGCGCGCAGCGGCTGCACGCTGTGGACGCTGGCGATCGATGCGGCGGTGCGCGCCGCGATCAGCTTTGCGCCGCTTCCGGGCTCCGACCAGTTCGCGATCTTCTTCGGCGATTTGCGCGCCAACGCCTATGCCGTGAACGCGCTGACCGGCGCCCTGATCTGGAAGACGAAGGTCGAGGAGCATGCCGCCGCGCGCATCACCGGTGCGCCGACGCTGCATTCCGGCGTGCTCTACGTGCCGGTGTCCTCGATCGAGGAAGCCGCAGGCTCGCAGGCCAGTTACGAATGCTGCACCTTCCGCGGCAGCGTGGTGGCGCTGGACGCGGTGACCGGCAAGCTGGTCTGGCAGGCCTATACGATTCCGGAAGTGCCGCATCCGACCGGCAAGAATGCCAGGGGCACGCAGCTGTTCGGTCCGTCCGGCGCCGCGATCTGGTCGGCGCCGACGATCGATGCGAAGCGGGGTGCCGTCTATGTGGCGACCAGCAATTCATACTCGAACCCGCCGGCGGCGACCGCCGATGCCATCCTCGCGTTCGAGCTTGGGACCGGGAAGCTGCTCTGGAAGCAGCAGGCGACGCCGAAGGATGCCTTCATCGTGGCGTGCTTCACCGCGGACAAGTCCAATTGTCCGGAGGATCACGGACCCGATCACGATTTCGGCCAGTCGCCGATCCTCGTGACCTTGCGCGACGGCAGGCGCGTGCTCGTCATCGCGCAGAAGTCCGGCGTCGTGCACGCGCTCGATCCCGACGACGGCGGCAAGATCCTGTGGCAGACCCGGATAGGAAAGGGCGGAGCGCTCGGCGGCAGCGAGTGGGGCTCGGCCGCGGACGGCGAGCGCATCTATGTCGCCAACTCCGACGTGCGTTTCATGCGTGACGGAACCCGGCAACTCGATTCCACGCAAGGCGGCGGCCTGTTCGGCCTCGATCTCGCCAGCGGCAAGATCGCGATGGAGGTGCCGCCGGTCGCCTGCGGCGACCGCCCCAAATGCAGCCCCGCGCTCTCGGCGGCGGTGAGCCTGATCCCGGGCGTGGTGTTCTCCGGCGGCGTCAGCGGCTTCCTGCGCGCCTATGCCACCGACGGCAAGCTGCTCTGGGAGTTCGATACCGCGCAGGATTTCACGGCCGTGAACGGCGTCCCCGCCCATGGCGGCGCGATCGACGGCCCCGGGCCGGTCATCGCCGGCGGCATGCTCTACACCAATTCCGGCTACGGCCAATGGAGCGGCGTCGCCGGCAACGTGCTGCTGGCGTTCGAGGTGGGGACGGAGTGAGAGTTTCGCCGCCGTGTCCCGGACGCGCTGCAATGCTTTCAGGGTTGCGGCGCTGAGCCGGGACTCAGAAAGCGGCACGGAGGAACGCGGCGCGACGGGCCCCGGCTCTGCAGCGCAGCGCCGAAGAGGCGCTGCACTGTGTCCGGGGCACAGGTCGGGGCTGCTTCGTCAACCTCGTCATAGGCCTCCCTTTCAACTTGCATCCCGACCAACGAGGAGAGAATTCGATGATCGAGGCCAGATGCCGCTGCGGTGCGCTTTCGCTGTCGCTGCCGGGACCATCGCAGCTCGTCGTCGCCTGTCATTGTCTCGACTGCCAGCGACGAACCGGCGCGCCGTTCGGTGTCGGCGCCTTCTATCCAGTAGAGACCGTCACGATTACAGGGACGCCAAAGCCCTACGTCCGGACGGCGGCGAGCGGCGGCAAGGTCCGCAGCTATTTTTGTCCCGACTGCGGCTCGACGGTTTATTGGCAAGCCGAGAATCTGCCCGCGATGATCGGCGTTGCCGTTGGCGCGATCGCAAATCCCGATTTTCCGCCGCCGATCAGATCGGTGTTCGAGCAGTCCAAACATGGCTGGGTGGAGATGTCAGGCGCTGAGCATTTCCAGCACGGCAGCGTGCCGAAGCGTTCGAGCTGAAAACTGCGCGTCGGACGCTGGTGCCGGCTGAGGGGATTGAACCCCCGACCTTCGGTTTACAAAACCGCTGCTCTACCGCTGAGCTAAGCCGGCGACGCGGGCAGGGCCGGCATGGGCCGGGGTGTCCACCCGTTGCGCGCCGCAATACCAGACTTGATCGGAAAGTGCCAGAACCCGAACGTCGTCGCCGCAGACATGAATCAGGCGGCCCGAAGGCCGCCCGATCACTCGCATCGATTTAGAGCGCCTTACTGGCAGATGTGCCGGCGGCCGTCTGCGCCCTTGAACCAGGTGCCGGGCGTGCAGACGAAGCCGTTACGCTGGGCGTAGGTGCGGGTGTCCCAGCCACGATTGTCCAAGCCGCGGTTGTCCCACGAATTGTCGTAGGCGTAGGAATTGTCCCAGGCGCGGAACGGCGCGCTGGCAATGGCGCCGGCGGTGCCGATCGCGGCGCCGGCTACGCCGGCCGCGACGTCGGTCGGCCAGAAGCCGGTGCGGCTCCTGTTCCAGTCATTATTCCAGTCGCCATTGGCCTGACGGTAGGAATTGGTTTGACGATAGGCCACGCGGCGATGGCGCGATCCGCGATCGGTGTAGGGATTGCCGGGGCCGAGATTCTGGCAATTGGCGTTGGGGAATTGCGCCGAGCAGCGGCCGGGTTCGTTGATGACAGCCTGCGCCATGGCAGAGCCTGCCAGCATGGTCGCCGCAATCGCCGTCGCTCCAAGAAGTTTGATGGTCATGGTTGTTGGCTCCCATTTTGTTGACGGGGGCTAAACGCTTGCGGCGCCGGACGTTCCGATGAAACCGGTGGATTTTCTCGCAAGCGGCGGTCAAACCGATGTGAGCAGACGCGGTTCCGCTTGGCGAAGCCACATGCCGTTAATGCTTCGCTAGTCCGCCTTGCAGCATTTGAGTGGCGCGCAATCCTTACACATTAGGCTTACCGGAATTTGGTGAGCGGGCCTTAACCCTCTCTGCGCCGCGATCGGATAGGTTGCCGCCGCATAACCGGGGTCCCCCTCATGCGCGTTGTGGCGCTCGCTGCCTTTCTGATCGGTCTGCCCGCGGCGGCGTTTGCCGGCAGCGGCTTCGATATCGTGGTTCCCGGCCGGCCCGGCGTGCCGATCATCATCAACAACATCGACGCGTCCTATGCCGTGGTCGAGGGTGTCTGGGGCCTGGGCAAGAACCAGCAGGTGCAGCCCACGATCTATGGAGGGCGCTACATCGCCGAGCGGCAGCCTGCCGACGTCGGCCATTATTATCCGACGATGGGCCTGCGACCCGGCTACGGCCGGCTCGAGGTCGAGCCGCCCGCGAACCGCAAATTGCCCAAGCCCGCCGAGAGCTATTACCAGAGCTGGGGCGCGCAATCGGCGCCGCTGCCGCCGCAGATGGACGTGCCCGTCGATCCGCCGCCGGTGATCCTCGCGCCTGAAATCAACGATCGTCCGCGGCCACCGCGACCGCGGCCGCATGTCCAGGTCCCCGGCAAGCCGCCGGGTTAAGAAACGTCAAAATCCAACAAACAGAAATCAACAGGAGAGAGTAATGCGTCAAATGATTTCGGGACTGGTCGCGGCGGCTGCCGTGATGTTCGTCGCCACGGCACCCGCCGCGGCGTGCGGCTTCAACCCGTGCCAGCCAGTCGCGCCGGTCTATTCCGGCTGCAACACCGGTTGCGGCGGCTACGGCTATGGTGCCGGCTACGGCTATGGCGCCTTCGAGCGTCTCGCCGAGCCGACCACGCAGTATTATTACGTCAACCAGGGGCCGACCTACACCGGCCCCGGCGCCTTCGCGCCGTATCCGACCTACCGTGAAGACGCGGTCGTCGCGCCCGCCAATTACGGCTACGGCTATCGCGCCGCCGTGGCTCCCTATCACCGCCCGTACTACCGTCCGTATCGCTACGGCTACGGCCCGCGCTACGGCTATCTGCCGCGCGTGCACTACGGCCATGGTCCGCGCTACGGCTACGCCCATCGCCACGCGCCGGCGCCGTACTACGGCGGTCACCGCGTGCTGCGCCGCTATTACTGATCTCTGATCGGTTGAGCTAACGAGACGCCCGTTCGCACGATGCGGACGGGCGTTTTGCTTTTGCGATGTGTGCGTGGTCGCGATTGGAATCGATCGGGGCTTGTCAGCCCGCCTACGCCTACCGGCTACGGCGTGGCAGCCTTCGCTCGCTTCGCTAAATGATGTTCTGGATTGGCTTGCCGAGCCGAAGCTCGCGAAGCGAGCGAAGGCTGGTGGGGGAGGCAGGACTCGAACCTGCGAAGCCATGAGGCGGCTGATTTACAGTCAGCTCCCTTTGCCACTCGGGACACTCCCCCGCTCGACGGCAGCACAATCGGGCCGGACCTTGCCGGCGACCGAAGACGGCCATGGAACGTGAAGGCCGCGACAGCCCGGATGGGGGCGCGACCGGGCGCGGTTATGGGCGATCCGGTGGGGCAAAGTCAACCGAGGCGAACAGCTAAAAATCGCCTTCGAAGCCATCCAAATTGCCATATTCAGGGACCCGTGACACAAGCGAGCCCATGAAGGACAAAAAATTCGCCCCCAGGGGCCCCCGCGGCGGGGCTAAGCCCTTCAACAGACCCGGGAAATCGGCCGGCCGGCCGGCCTGGCGCGACCGCGATTCGCACGCCGACGGGCCGGTCATCCTCTATGGCTGGCACACCGTCACCATGGCGCTGGCCAACCCGGAGCGGCGGATCCGCAAGCTGACGCTGACCGAGAACGCTGCGAAGCGGCTTGCGGACGAGAACATCGAGACACGCGTCACGCCCGAGATCGTCCGTCCCCAGGAGATCGACCGTCTGCTCTCGCCCGATGCCGTGCATCAGGGCCTGCTTGCGGAAGCCGATCCTCTGCCTTCGCCTGATATCGAGACCTTGAAGCAAGAAGGCATGGTGCTGGTGCTCGACCAGATCACCGACCCGCACAATGTCGGCGCGATCCTGCGCTCCGCCGCAGCGTTCGCGGTGAAGGCGATCGTCACTACCGCGCGCCACAGCCCGGAAGCCACCGGCGTGCTGGCCAAGGCCGCCTCCGGCGCGCTGGAGCTGGTGCCTGTTGTGACCGTGCAGAATCTCGCGCGCGCCCTGACCACGCTGAACGAAATCGGCTTCCAGACCGTCGGGCTGGACAGCGAAGGCAGCGCGGATCTCAGCGACGTCGCGCTGCGCGAGCCGCTCGCGCTGGTGCTCGGCGCCGAAGGCAAGGGTCTCCGGCAATTGACCCGCGAGACCTGCAGCATCGTGGCGCGGCTCGACATGCCGGGCGAGATCAAGAGCCTCAACGTCTCGAACGCGGCCGTGCTCTCGCTCTATGTCGGCGCGAGCCGGCTCAGGCTGATGAAGTAGGCGGCCGCGTCAAGCCGCTACTCCATCATCTCCCGCACCATCGGCACCACCTTGCGCCCATAAAGCTCGATGCTCTTCATCAGCTTCTCGTGCGGCAGGGGCCCCGCCGAATACTTCAGCTGAAAGCGCTCAACACCAAGCGTCTTCGCCGTCTTGGCGATCTTGCGCGCCACCGTCTCCGGCGAGCCGGCATAGAGCGAGCCGTGCTCGACCTCGTTGACGAACTCGTCGCGGCCCATCGGCGGCCAGCCGCGCTCCTTGCCGATGCGGTCGCGCATGGCCTTGTAGTCGGGCCATAGCTGTTCGCGCGCCTCTTCATCCGTCTCGGCGACATACCCGGGCGAGTGCACGCCGATCGGCTGCGCGGGGCGGCCGAATTCCTTGGCGGCGCGGTGATGGAGATCGACGAAGGGCGTAAAGCGCGCGGGATCGCCGCCGATGATCGCGAGCATCAAAGGCAAATCGTAATGCGCAGCGCGCACTACCGATTGCGGGCTGCCGCCGACGCCGATCCAGGTCTTAAGCGTGCCGTTCTCGACCGGGGGATAGACCAGCTGATCCCGCAGCGGCGGACGCAGCTTGCCCTCCCAGGTCACCGTCTTCTGCGACAGCAGTGCGGCGAACAGGTCCAGCTTCTCCTCGAACAGCTCTTCGTACTTGCGCAGATCGAAGCCGAACAGCGGAAAGGATTCGGTGAACGAGCCGCGGCCGAGGATCACCTCGGCGCGCCCGTTGGAGAGCGCGTCCAGCGTCGCAAAGCGCTGGAACACGCGGATGGGATCGTCCGAAGACAACACCGTCACGGCCGAGCCGAGATGGATGCGCTTGGTGCGCGATGCGATCGCGGCCAGCACGGTCTCCGGCGAGGAGATCGCAAAATCGGCGCGGTGGTGCTCGCCGAGGCCGATGAAGTCGAGACCGAGCTCGTCGGCCAGCACGGCTTCGTCGACGACGTTGCGGATCACCTGCGCGTGCGGAAGCATTGCGCCTGCGGCGTCCCTGGTGACGTCGCCAAAGGTATCCAGTCCGAATTGAAGCGATGCGGTCATCGGTGAGGTCTCTGCGGGCGCAGCTTGCGCTTGTCGCTGTGGGAGGGGATCGTTTGCGGTGGAGCTAGGCCGCGGCGGCCGGTGCAACAATGCTGCTTTGAGAAACCCACCGTTTCCTTTTTGGATCGTGCCAGGCCCGCGCCCGTACGCTCAGTCGGATCGGGTGAACATCTCGACCAGGGTCTCGCGCAGCCAGCGCTGCGCCGGCACGGTGTCATTGCGCTGGTGCCAGAACAGGCTGACGATGCGCGGCGGCGCCTTGAGCGGCAGCGGCATGGCGTGCAGGAACGGCGCGTGCCGGGATTGCGAGCGCAGATCGCTCGGCAGCACGGCGATCAGGTCGGACTGGCGCACCACCTCGTAGGCGGCGCTGTAGTGATTGACGGTCGCGACCAGATTGCGCGACAGCCCGCGCGAGGCGAGGAAGAGATCGTAGGACGGCAGGGTCTTGCCGGCGAGGCTCACATCGACATGGCCTGCGCCGAGGAAGCTGCGCGTGCTGAGCCGCTTCTGGGCGGCGAGCGGATGGCCGCGCCGCATGAAGCAGGCGTAGTCGACCGTCCACAGCGAGCGCGAGCGGATCGCGGCCGGCTGTTGCGCCTCGTTGACGTAGACGCTGAGCACGCAATCGACCCTGTTGTCTTCCAGCTGATCGGCGATCTCCAGAATGGTGTTGGGGACGGTGTGCACGCGCGCCTTGGGCGCGACCTTGCCGAAATGGCCGAGGAGATTCGGCATCACCAGCGAGGCGACGTAATCCGACATCGACAAGCTGAACTCGGTCTGCGCGCGGCGCGGATCGAACACCTGCTCGTCGAGCGCGCCGCGGACGGTTTCGAGCGCCTCGCCGATCGGCTCCCACAGCACCACCGCGCGCTGGGTCGGGCGGATGCCGGTGCCGGACCTGACGAACAGGGGATCGCCGAGCGCGTCGCGCAGCCGCGCCAGTGCGTTGCTGACCGCCGGCTGCGTCATCAGCAGCGCGTTGGCGGCGCGCGTGACGCTGCCCTCGGTCATCAGGGCTTCGAAGACTTTCAGCAGGTTGAGGTCGAGCGATCGAAACGACAGAACATTCACCGTGGTGATGTATGGGATCACGATTATAAATTATGACGATAATATCTCTTTGTCTATGGTTCCCCCAGGGACTTGCGGATGCCGGGCCGCCGGACAGAGGGGACTTACATGTCGATGATCTCGGCGCGCATCGAGCGCCTGCCATTCGCACGCTTCCACACCCATCTGCTGTTGATGGGCGGGCTCGGCTACATGTTCGACGCGATGGACGCGGCCGTGCTGGCGTTCATCCTGCCGGTGCTGCGCACCGCCTGGAATCTGACGAGCGTGCAGATCGGCGTGCTCGGTAGCAGCACCTATATCGGCTTCCTGTTCGGCGCGTTGCTGGCGGGCACGCTTGGCGACCTGATCGGTCGCCGTGCGGTGATGATGTCGGCACTGGCGCTCTATTGTGCCGCATCGATCGTCAGCGCCGCCGTGGACAGCTGGCCGTCCTTCTTCGCCGCCCGCGTCGTCGCCGGCATGGGCACCGGCGCCGAGAGCGCGATCATCGCGCCTTATCTCGCCGAGTTCGTGGCGCGGCGCTTCCGCGGCAGCTTCACCGGCGCGCTGGCCGGCTTCTTCTCCTTCGGCTTCGTCGCGGCCGCCTTGCTCGGCTACTTCATCGTGCCCGCCTATGAGAACGGCTGGCGCATCGTGCTGGTGATCACCGCCGTGCCGGTCGTCATGCTGCTGTGGTGGCGCAGGGCGCTGCCGGAATCGCCGCGCTGGCTGGAAAGCCGGGGCAGGGCGAAGGAAGCCGAAGCGGTGCTGGACAAGATCGAAGCCGGCTTCGCACGCCAGGGGCATGTGCTGCCGCAGCCGGTCGTCGATGCAGTCAGCCCGCCCGTCGCCGGGGGGACGTTGCTCGCCAATTTCGCGGCGCTGCTCGAGGGCCGGCAGGCGCGCATCACCGTCATGACCTGGATCATGTGGCTTGCGATCACCTTCAGCTATTATTCCTTCTTCGTCTGGATCCCCGGCCTGCTGGTCCAGAACGGCATGAGCATCACCAAGAGCTTCGCCTATTCGATCGCGATCTATTGCGCGCAGATCCCCGGCTATTTCAGCGCCGCCTGGTTCAACGAGCGCATCGGCCGGCAGGCGACCATTGCCTCTTACATGGTGCTCGGCGGCATCAGCGCGCTCGGACTCGCCTTCGCGCAGAGCGACCAGCACATCATGGTCGCGGGAATCCTGCTGTCGTTCTTCATGAACGGCACCTATGCTGGCGTCTATGCCTATACCGCAGAAGTGTTCCCGACGCCGGTGCGAACCACCGGCGCCGGCCTTGCCTCGGCGATCGGCCGCATCGGCGCGATCGTCTCGCCGATCCTGGTCGGCTACCTCTATCCCAATTTCGGCTTTGCCGGCGTGTTCGGGATCACCACCAGCGTTCTGCTGATCGGAGCGCTCACCGTCGTGGTGATGGGCGTGCCGACGCGCGGTCGTTCGCTGGAAGGCATTGCCGCGGGCGAAGTCGCATGAGGGAGACGACACGCCGGGCCGATCCGCTGCTCAACGCCGTGGCGGCGGCGCAGGGCAGGGCGGATCAGCCGGAGGCGCTGTTCGCCGCGCTGGACGACGCCTTGAAATCGGCGATCGGGCACAAGCTGTTTACGATCCTGACTTATGACGACGACACCGGCGAAGCGGCGCGGATCTATTCCAATCTCCCCGGGCCTTACCCCACGGGCGGGCGTAAGCGCCTCGCGCCGGGACCATGGACCGAGGCCGTGCTCGACCGCGGCGAGGCCTATATCGGCCGCAGCCTCGACGATCTGCGCAATGTGTTCGCCGATCACGAGCTGATCGCTTCACTCGGCTGCGAGAGCGTGCTCAACATGCCCGTGCGCTGGCGCGGGCGCACACTCGGGTCGCTCAACCTGCTGCATGAAGCGGGCTGGTACGGCGCGGACGATGTCGCCGCGTGTCTCCCGTTCGCCCAGCTCGCGTTGCCCGCGCTGCTCACACAGTCCTGACCAGACAGGAAACGACCATGCCCAGCACCCTATTCAAGAACGCCGCTCTGCTCGATCCGCTTCAGCCGGATTTGTTGGAGGGCCATCACGTGCTGGTCGCGGACAATGTGATTAAGGAGGTCTCGGACCGGCCGCTTCAGGTCACCGCCGATCGCACCATCGACCTGAAGGGCAAGACGCTGATGCCCGGCCTGATCGACCTGCATGTCCATGCGATCGCGGTCGAGCTCAACCTGGCGCAGCAGGTGCACATGCCGAATGTGCTGGTGACGCTGCGCTCGACGCTGCTGCTGCGCGGCATGCTGCGCCGTGGCTTCACCACCGTCCGCGACGCCGGTGGTGCCGGCCACGCGCTGAAGCAGGCGATCGACACCGGTCTCACCGACGGCCCGCGGCTGTTCGTCTCCGGCCGTGCGCTGAGCCAGACCGGCGGGCATGGCGACATGCGGGCGCGCTCGGATTATCTCGCCAGCGACGCGCCATGTCCGTGTTGCGTGCGCGTCGGCGCGCTGGCGCGCGTCGCCGATGGTGTCGACGGCGTGCGCAAGGCGGCGCGCGAGGAGCTGCAGATGGGCGCCGACCAGATCAAGATCATGGCGTCCGGCGGCGTCGCATCACCGACCGATCCGGTCGGCGCCTTCGGCTACTCCGAGGACGAGATCCGCGCCATCGTCGAGGAGGCGCGCGGGCGCCAGACCTATGTGCTCGCCCATGCCTACACCGCCGCCGCGATCGAGCGCGCGGTTCGCTGCGGCGTGCGCACCATCGAGCACGGCAATCTGGTCGATGCTCCGACCGCCCGCCTGATGGCCGAGAAGGGCGCCTATGTGGTGCCGACGCTCGTCACCTACGAGGCGCTGGCCAATGAGGGCGCGCAATATGGCCTGCCGCCCGAGAGCGTGGCCAAGATCGCCGATGTCCGCGACGCCGGCCTGCGTTCGCTCGCGATCTATCGCGACGCCGGCGTGAAGATGGGGTTCGGCAGCGACCTGCTCGGGCCGTCGCAGCGCCTCCAGAGCGACGAATTCCGCATCCGCGCCGAGATCCTCGGTCCGCGCGCTGTGATCGCCAGCGCCACGGTGATCGGCGCCGAAGTGCTCGGCATGGAGGGCAAGCTCGGCCGGATCGTCCCCGAGTCCATCGCGGACCTGCTGGTGGTCGACGGCAATCCGCTCAGCGACGTCGCTTGCCTGCTCGGCCAGGGCGAGCACATCCCGCTGGTGATGAAGGCGGGCAAAGTCCAGTTCGACCGGTTGAACGCATAGTTACCGCCACGTCACGGACGCCCTCGCGCCGCTCGTGCGTCCTATGTCGAGACGCGCACGACCATCTTGCCGAGCGCCCCGCGCGTCTGCATGGTCCTGAACGCTTCCCGGAAATCGCCCAGCGCGAAGACGCGACCGACCACGGGCTTCAACTGGCCGTCGGCAAGCCAGCCCGTCAACTGCGACATCAGGCGCTTCTGCACCTCGGGCTCGCGCAACGGGATCTGTGCGAGGTCGACACCGAGCAGGGCGCCGCCCTTCAGCAGCGGCAGATTGAACGGCAATGCCGGGATCGCACCGGCGGCAAAACCGACCACGAGATGACGGCCACGCCAGGCGATGGAGCGAAATGCCTGAACTGAAATCTCGCCGCCGACAGGATCGAAGATCACGTCGGCGCCGTGTCCTCCCGTCAATTCCTTCAGCGTGTCGCGCCAGCCGGTCTGCGTGTAGTCGATCACAGCGTCGGCGCCGTACGCCAGCGCGAACGCGCGCTTGTCCGGTGTCGATGCTGCTGCGATTACATGGGCGCCAAGCAGCTTGCCGATCTGGACGGCCGCAATTCCCGTACCGCCGGCTGCGCCCAGCACCAGAAGCTGTTCGCCTGCGCAGAGCGAGGCGCGTGCACCGAGCGCATAGAGCGCGGTCAGATAATTGGCGCGAAACGAGGCGGCGACTTCGGCCGCGACGCCGTCTGGCAGGGGATGGAGCGCTTCGGGGCTGATGACGATCTCCTCGGCAAGCGCGCCCGAGCGCGTCATCCCCATCACGCGCATGCCGGGTTGATAGCCGCCGGGTGCGCCGGGCGCGTCCGTCACCACGCCCGCGAACTCCGTGCCGGGAATGAAGGGCAGGGGATCTTTGGTTTGATAGCGTCCCTCGATCTTCAACCCGTCGACGAAGCCGATCCCGGCAGCTTCCACGCGGATGCGCAGCTGTCCCGGTTCCATGGACGGGGGCGGGACGTCCTTCAGTTCGATCTGATCGATCGGTGCGTATTGCTCGACGACGACGGCTTTCATGTCGGACCTCTGTTGTTCCAGTTATCCTGACAGGTTCCGACACGAGCCTCTTGCGTCTACCGCCACATCCCCCGCATCCGCGCCCCGATGTCGATCTTCGGCCCTTGCGCCGCGGTGCGGGCCGCACCTGCTGCGGCCTTCGGCCAGGCGGTGCGCTCGAACAGGTAGACCAGCTGCTCCGGGATGAAGCGGGTGCGCGAGGCGTAGACGTGGCGGTCGCCCTTGGCGGCCTGGCCGTGGACGAAGAAGCGCTGGGGGACGACGAGGTGCAGATCGTCCTTGGCGCGGGTCATCGCGACGTAGAGCAGGCGTCGCTCCTCTTCGAGCTCGGCGCTGGTGCCGGCGCCGAGATCGGACGGCATGCAGCCGTCGACGACGTTGAGCACGAACACCGACTTCCACTCCTGGCCCTTGGCGGAGTGGATGGTGGAGAGGATCAGATAGTCCTCGTCGCGCAACGGCGGGCCGGATTTGTCGCTGGTCGCATCCGGCGGATCGAGCGTGAGCTCGGTCAAAAATTTCTCGCGCGAGCCATAGCCGCTTGCGATCTGCTCGAGCTGCATCAGATCGGCGCGGCGGGTCTCGGAATCCTCGTGGAGCCGATCGAGATGCGGCTCGTACCAGAGCCGTACGCGTTCGAGATCGACCGGCCATTCCGAATAGCGCAGGTTCTCGACGGTGCGGACGAAGTCGGTCCAGTCGGCGCCGGTGCGCGCGGGCACCGGAAGCTGACCGAGTACGGCCAGCGGATCGCTGCTCTCCGCCATCTGGTCGAGCACGCGCTGCGCGGTCGCGGGGCCGACGCCCGGCAACAGATGCAAAATGCGGAAACCGGCGACGCGGTCGCGCGGGTTCTCGGCAAAGCGCAGCAGTGCCAGCACGTCCTTAACGTGCGCGGCGTCGAGGAATTTCAGCCCGCCGAACTTGACGAACGGGATGTTGCGACGGGTCAGCTCGATCTCGAGTGGGCCGGAATGCGAGGACGTCCGGAACAGCACGGCCTGGTGCTTGAGCAGCGCGCCTTGCTCGCGGTTCGCCAGCACTTCCTCGACAATGTAGCGCGCCTGGTCGGCCTCGTCGTGCACGGTGACGAGCTGCGGCTTGTGCGAGGCGGTGCGGTCGGTCCACAAATTCTTGGTGAAGCGCTCGCGAGCGAGCCCGATGACGCCGTTGGCCGCCGCCAGCACGGTCTGTGTCGAGCGGTAATTGCGGTCGAGCGTGATCATCTCGGCGCGGGGCGAGAAGCTCTGCGGAAAGTCCAGGATGTTGCGCACGGTGGCGGCGCGGAACGAATAGATCGACTGGGCGTCGTCGCCGACCACGGTGAGGCCGCGTCCATCGGGCTTGAGCGCCAACAGGATCGAGGATTGCAGGCGGTTGGTGTCCTGGTATTCGTCGACCAGAACGTGATCGAAGCGGCCGCCGATCTCCTCGGCGATCAGCGCATCGCTCATCATCTGCGACCAGTAGAGCAGGAGATCGTCGTAATCGAGCACGTGCTGGGCCTGCTTGGCTTCGACGTAAGCTGCGAACAAGCCCTTCAGCTCGGCGGCCCAGCCGCTGCACCATGGATAATGCTGTCCCAGCACCTTCTCGATCTCCATCTCGGCATTGACGCAGCGCGAGTAGATCGACAGGCACGTGCCCTTGGCCGGAAAGCGGTTCTCGGTCTTCGACAAGCCGCGTTCGTGCCGGACCAGGTTCATCAGGTCGGCGGAATCCTCGCGGTCATGGATGGTGAAGGCGGGATCGACGCCGATCCGCTCGGCATATTCGCGGAGCAGCCGCGCGCCGATGCCGTGGAAGGTGCCGGCCCAGGTCAGCGCATCGCGCATGATCGCGGCGTTGTTCTCGCCCAGCACCTTGCGGGCGATGCGCTCGACCCGGCCGGCCATCTCGGCCGCCGCGCGGCGGGAGAACGTCATCAGGAGGATACGGCGCGGATCGGCGCCGGCGACGATCAGATGCGCGACGCGGTGGGCCAGCGTGTTGGTCTTGCCGGAGCCGGCGCCGGCAATCACCAGCAGGGGAGCGCCCACGGTCGCGCCATCGGCCACGCCATGCTCGACGGCGCGGCGCTGCTCCGCATTGAGCGTGTCCAGATATGTCGCCACGAATCGCCCCGGTGAAAGGGCGAGAGTCGGCGATCCCGTCGCGAATCGCAATGCGGCTGGACGGGACCGAGTTTAGGATTTAGGGGGAAAGACGACCCCAGGTTCCAGTCCGAAAAGCGCACCCCGGCATGACCGAGCTCAAATCCGACCAGTTCGAGATGCGGCGGCTGGAATCGCTCAGTAACACCATTTTCGGTGTCGCCATGACGCTTTTGGCCTACGACCTGCCCAAGGCCGCGGTCTTCACCAGCGCGCCCGGCTGGAGCGATCTTGCCCATGTCTATTCCGGCAAGCTCGCCGGCTTCGCACTCAGCTTCATCATCGCCGGGGTGTTCTGGATCAGCCATCACCGGCGGCTGGCGCGCCAGCCGGTCGGCAGCCGCGGCGCGGTGATCCTCAACCCGTTCTTCCTGCTCTCGATCGTGCTGCTGCCTGTCACCAATGGCCTCTACACCAATTACGGCATGAGCAGCGCGGTTGCGGTGCTCTACGGGCTGCACCTCACCGCGATCGCCGGCCTCAATGCCTGGCTGTGGTGGACCATCCTTGGCAGCTGGCGCAACGAGATCATGGCCTCGCTGTTTCCGCTCCTGGTGTTCATTCCGGGCACGATCGTGGCGGCATTCGCCCCGCACGTCGCGCCCTTTGTCTGGTTCATCGCCTTCGGTGGGCTCGCGATCCAGCGCTTCTCCGGTGCGCGGACTGGGCCGGGCGCGTGAGGCCGCGCCTCACCCGGACGTCGCGCCGAACCCATCGGCCGGCACGTAAAGCTTGACCGGGCGGATTTCGTAGACCGCGGTCGGATTGACCGCACGCAGTTTCCTTGCCGCTGCGATCGCCTCCTCCTCGGTGGCGCATTCCATCAGGTGAAAGCCCAGAAGCTGCTCCTTGGTCTCGGCAAACGGACCGTCCAGCACCATGCCGGCGCCCGGGCCACGCAAGGTGCGTGCCTTTCGGGTCTCATCCAGACGGGCGGCCGGCCCGAACTGCCCGCTGGCGCGCAAGGGGGCCTGAACCTCGATGACCTTGGCCACGACCGCGGCGTCCTGCTCAGGCGTCCAGGACAGGATCTCGTCTTCCACGTGGTAGGCCAGGATGGCGTACAGCATCGTCACCTCGTTGTTTTTCTGCACCGATCCCAAAGGACGTAGCACCGCAGGCGATGCCGACAATCCCCAAACAAGAATTCGAGCACAAAATATTGCGTAGCCAGGCCGCGACGAAACCGTCCTGAAACCCGATTGCGGCGTTGCCGTGTGAACGCCGCCGGAAGTGGTCGCGACTGATGACCACAAACAACAAGATTTCTGCTGGAGGCGGCAATGTCGGGTCACATCAAGATCATCTGCGACGCACGTCGGGCCGGACAATCTCAGACGGCCGATCTGCACGACCAAAGCGGCCATCACCGCTATTACGGCAGCTCGGCCGAGAATGGCGGTGAGCGCATCGTCGAAAGCCGGCGCGGCAAGCGGCCGCGCGCGCTCGGTGTTTGCGGCTTCTGAAGCCTCGCGCCCGTTTTCCAAATGGACGTCCTGCAAATATCGATCGCGGCAATGCCGTTCCTGCTCGCACTGACGAGCCGGACGGGCAAGGTCATCGTGCCGTGCCTGCTGACGAGCATCTTCACGGTGCTGCTCGGCGGCGAGCCTCACCGCGCAGTCGTGGCCTGGTGCGTCGGCATGCTGATCGCCGCCGTCGCCTTGCGCGAGCGGCTTCGCGTGGGCTGAGCCGGCGGCCCGTTACAGGGCGTTCAAGACCTGCTTGACCAGGGCCTCGCGCAGCGCCGCCAATTCGCCGCTCGCCTCCATCTGGGCGATGACCTTGCCGACCTCGGGCACCAGGTCGCGATGGCGTTCATGCAGATAATGGTAGATGTGGATGCGCTCGAGCGGCGGCGAGAGCGGGTGGATCCTGGCCTGCAGATTGAGTTTGCGCACCGCGGCGAGCCCGCTGAAGAGGTCGGTGACCATCACGTCGAAACGATCAGCATCGAGCATCCTGACCATGTTGTCGAGGCCAGTGGTCGCGGTGACGCGGGCCATGCCGCGCGTGCCGGCCTCCGAGGAGCCAACGCCGCGGACGATGCCGATGCTGTAGTCCCTGATCGAATCCCAGCCGGCGACGTCGAACCGGAGTTTCGTCGCAAACACCGCAGGCTCGATATAGTTGATCGCCGGCGTGACCTGGACCAGCGTCGGGTAGTCGCGCGAGAGCGTTCCGATGCGCTGGATCTCGCCGTCGACCGCGCCGGCGCTCGACAGCGCGAGCGCGCGCTTGCCGGGGACGTCCTCGAACTCCAGCCTGATGTTCAGCCTGGCGTAAACGGCCCGCAGCATCTCGCCGCCGACATATTGATCGGGGATGTCGGCGATGCGCGCCAGGCGGATGACTTCCTGCGCCGGCGATGGGCTGCTTGCAAGCAGTGACAGGCAGGCGACGATAATCCGCCACATGACGCGCCTCCTCGTTGCCCGATGCTACCGCTGGGTTCCGATGTCCGCCCGATCTACGGAGACCGGTCCTGCGCGTGGCCATAGCGGTCACTCCCCGCCCGAGGTGCAGGCGACTTCCGGACTTTCACCGATGTCATTCTACCACGCGAAGTGATAGCTTGCGCGACAATCCTGCTGCCGGACGCAAGATATGACCCCGCCGACCTCGAGCCGCCCAGGGGTTGACAGGAAATCGGCCGACGGGATCGCATCGCGGGAAGGGGAAGTCTCGACGATCGAAATGCTCGAGGCTGCGACCGCTCGGCCGCAGCGTGCCGCCATTTCCGGGGATGTGGTGCATGGCCAAGGCTGGTGACGAGGACTCCAATCGCGGCCGCGCAGTTGCACCGGCGGCTGCGAAGCAGGATTTGATCGGCACCGCGCTCGCGCCTTCGATGTTCGCCGCGCTGCTGTCCCGGCTCTTCAACTGGTCGCGCAGCGGCGTCGGGCCGCGCCTGCTCGCCGCCGTGCTGCTGTTCTCTTCGGTCGTGACGCTGACGCTGACCGCGCTCCAGCTCTATCTCGATTACGATCGCGAGGTCGGCCTCATCGAGACCAGGCTCGACGAGATCGGCCGCAGCACCACCGGCAGTCTCGGCGAGAGCCTGTGGAATCTCGACCAGAACCAGCTCAAGCTCCAGCTCGACGGTATCTTGCGGCTGCCCGACATCCGCGCCGTCGAGGTGCGCGAGATTGCCGACCGTCCCAATCCGATCCGTCTCGCCATCGGCGAGCCGAGCACCCGCTCGGTCGTGACGCGCGACTATCCGCTGAACACCATCGTGCAGGGGACCGCACGCAAGATCGGCGTGCTCCACGTCGAGGCGACGCTGACCGACGTCTACCAGCATCTGCTGAACCGCGCGCTGGTGATCCTGGCAAGCCAGGCGGCCAAGACGTTCCTCGTCTCGCTGTTCATCATCTACATGTTCCATCTGCTGGTGACGCGGCATCTGGTCGCCATCGCCGACTTCGTCAGCAAATACAGCCTGGCGCGCCCGCCGCCGCCTTTGCGCCTGGAGCGCCGGCCGCCCTACGATGCCGACGAGCTGGACAAGGTGATCGACGCCTTCAACGCCATGTGCGCGAACCTCCAGCGGGCCTATGGCGAGCTGCGCGAGGCCAATGCAAATCTCGAGCGCGACCTCAAGGTCCGCCAGCGCGCCGAAGAGGACGCGCGTGCGAGTGAAGAGCGTTTCCGCGACTATGCCGAGACCGCGTCCGACTGGTTCTGGGAGACCGGACCGGACCATCGGTTCACCTACATATCCGACCGGGCCGGCGTCTTTGGCATGGACAACAAGGCGCTGATCGGCAAGCGCCGCACCGATGCCGCGTCCGGCAGCGACGCCGAGCCCGAGAAATGGCGCGCGCACATGGCGATGCTGGACCGCCACGAGCCGTTCCGGAAGTTCGTATATCGCGGCCGCGACATCACCGGGCGGATGCATCATTTCAGCGTCAACGGCCAGCCGATCTTCGCCGCCGACGGAAGCTTCATGGGTTATCGCGGCTCCGCGACCGACCTCACCGAGCAGCACGAGACCGAGGAGCGGCTGCGCCAGTCGCAGAAGATGGATGCGATCGGCCAGCTCACCGGCGGCGTCGCGCACGACTTCAACAACGTGCTCACGGTCATCACCGGCACCATCGAGATCATCCAGGAGGGGCTTGCGGACAAGCCTGAATTCGCCGCGATCGCGCAGCTGATCGACGATGCGGCCGCGCGCGGCGCGGAGATCACCTCGCAGCTCCTGACCTTCGCGCGCCGCCAGCCGCTGGAGCCGCGCGAGATCGACGTCAACGCCCTCGTGATCGAGACCGCGAAGCTGCTGAGGCCGATCCTCGGCGCCCATATCGAGATCGTGACCCGGCTCGCCGACGACGCCTGGTCCGCGATGGCCGATCCATCGCAGCTCTCCTCCGCGATCGTCAACCTCGCCGTCAACGCGCGCGACGCGATGCCGGGCGGCGGCAAGCTCACGATCGAGACCGCGAACTGCGAGCTCGATGACACTGACGCTGCTGGCGACGGCGATGCGATGCGCGGCGCCTTCGTGATGGTCGCGGTCACCGACACCGGCCACGGCATCCCCGCCGACATCCGCGAGCACGTGTTCGAGCCGTTCTTCACCACCAAGGGCGTCGGCCGCGGCACCGGCCTCGGGCTCAGCATGGTCTACGGCTTTGCCAAGCAGACCGGCGGCACCGTCGTCGTCGAGAGCGAGGAGGGGCGCGGCACGGTGATGCGGCTGTTCCTGCCGCGGTCGAAGGGCGAGGCGCCGGCCAGGACCGCGCCGGTCCAGGCGCTCGACACGGCACGCGGACACGAAACGATCCTCGTGGTCGAGGACGATCCGCTGGTGCAGGGCTATGTCATCGCCCGGCTCGGCAGCCTCGGCTATCGCACGCTGGTGGCCGGCGACGGCGCGTCCGCACTGGCGCTGGTCGACCAGGGCGCCAAATTCGACCTGCTGTTCACGGATATCATCATGCCCGGCGGCATGAACGGACGGGAATTGGCCGGCGCGGTCCGGCTCCGGCGGCCGGGAGCAAGGGTGCTCTATACCTCCGGCTACACCGACGACGCTATCGTCCACGAAGGCCATCTCGATCCCGGCGTGGCGCTGCTCAGGAAGCCCTACCGGAAGTCGGAGCTGTCGCAGAAGATTCGCGAGGTGCTTGCGGGCGAGCCGCCGGCCTGAGCGGCGCTCCCCGACGAAAAGGCGCGGCGGGGAAGCCCCGTCGCGCCCGATTTCTTGCTCGCTGGTCCAGGGCTGAGAGCGCCCCGATGCCAAGCCCTTATCTAGAACTTAGCGGGCGATCCCAGCGAGGTGACAGCGCTTGGTAAAAGACACTGGATCACCTCCTTTCGTTGGTTTCGGAAGATTTCAATATAGGGGGCATTGCTGCCGCTGTTAAGGGGCGGCGGCTCCGGAGGAACCGGGCGCGATTCGCGAGGGCTCAGGACGCGCCGAAAAGCGACCTCCTGAACAGTTGAGACCGCCGCCCGGCCGTGTTAGGGAGCCCGTAACGCGGGTGTAGCTCAATGGTAGAGCAGCAGCCTTCCAAGCTGAATACGAGGGTTCGATTCCCTTCACCCGCTCCAACATTTTCAACGGCTTAGCGTGTCGAAGACTTTTCATCGCGACACCTCGCGCTTCGCCAATGTGCGCGTCTTACTTCGCCTCGTCGTCGTCTTGCAGATAGGCCGCAACCGCTTGCGTCGACGACCATCGCAGACATAATCGATGACATGGACCTGGCTCAGGCTCTTCGCTGGTTGAGGTATCGAAGAGCGAGCCTGATGAAATTGTGCACCACCATCGACGTCTCGTCCTCCCTGAACACCAGAAACACATCGGCCGTGGGCGGTGAGGGCCTGATCGGGCGGAACACGATGTCGGTCGTCGTGAACCGCCCAATCGACTGCGGCACGAGTGCCACGCCGAAACCTGCGGCGATCAGGCTTGGGATCGACTGGGCGTCGACGACTTGCTGGGATACCTTCGGGAGAAAGCCGGCGTCGACACAGCACTTCTGAACGTACCGCGCGAACTCGGAGCTGTTCGGATCCAGGACGACGTGATCCTCGGAGGCCAGGTCACCGAGGGCGATGCGCTTGCGTTGCGCCAGCCGATGGGTGCGGGGCACTGCGAGAACGACCTCTTCGCGCCATGCCAGCTTGCTGGTCAAATCGCGTTCGGCGGGGACACCGCGAATGAGACAGATGTTGGTGGTACGGCTGAGGAGCGCCGCGATCTGGAACGCCGGCGCCTGCTCATGCACCGTCATCTTCACCAGCGGTGCAACCTTCCGGTAGGCCGCGAGCAGCTCTGCGAGGCGACCGCGCAGGATGGAGCCGGTCGCTCCGACATCCAGCGTTCCGATCAGGCCAGCGCCTATCGACCGAACCTCGTCTTCGGCGACTTTGACCTGTTGCAGGATCGCGCGCCCCCGCACCAGCATGGATTCACCGGCCTGCGTCAGCTCGACCCTGCGGCTGGTCCTGTAGAGGAGCTGGGTCCCGAGCTCGGCCTCGAGCGCCTGGATATGTTGGCTGAGCGGCGGCTGCGAGAGGTTCAGCCGCCGGGCGGCGAGGGTGAAGCTGCGCTCTTCGGCAACCGCGATGAAGTACCTGAGCTGGCGCAGATCCATAGCGAAACCCTATCAATCGTGTCGTTCTATATATTGGACTTGGTCGCGGGGCTGGTCAACGAATGACCGATGGAGACTTCTCGCGCAATGCGGCGACCGAACGGCTCCATCCGCGGCGATTTCACGTCACCGCCAACGACAAGAATGGCGAAGGCTCAGGCCGACCAAGCCAGACCAAAGGAAGCCCAGCGAGCGAGGAAAGCCATGCCCAGGATTTTCAAGTCACTCTTCTTCCAAGTGGTCGTTGCCCTGGCGGCGGGCATTGCTCTCGGCATGGCCTATCCGGACACCGCGTTGCAGATGAAGCCCCTGGGTGACGGCTTCATTAAGCTCATCAAGATGCTGGTGCCCGTCATCGTGTTCTGCGTCGTGGTGCAGGGAATATCGGCGGCCGGCGACCTCTCGAAGGTTGGAAGGGTCGGCATTCGCTCGCTTCTCTATTTCGAGATCGTCACCACCATCGCCTTGGTGTTCGGCATTGCGCTTGCTTACTATTTCCAGCCCGGCGCCGGAATGAACATCGACCCAAGGACTCTGGACGCCAAGGCGCTCAGCGGGTTCAGCCAGACCGCGGCTCAGGTCGCCGGCGGGGGCGTCTCCGAATTCCTCATGAAGCTCATCCCGTCGACGATCGTCGGAGCCTTCAGCACTGGCGACGTCTTGCAGGTCCTGATCGTCTCGATCATGTTCGGTTGCGCCATGTCGTTGTGCGGCGAGCGCGCCAAGCCGGTCATCGAATTCGTCGAGCGGGTGAACGAGATCATCTTCAAGATGATGAATTTCGTCGTCCGACTCGCCCCGCTCGGAGTCTTCGGTGCGATCGCGTTCACCGTCGGCAAGTACGGCATCGGTTCGCTCAAGCAGCTTGGGGGGCTCGTTGCCCTGTTCTATCTGGCGGTGTTCTTCTTCGTGATCGTCGTGCTCGGAGCGATCATGCGGCTCTCGGGATTCAGCCTGTTCAAGCTGCTCGTCTATTTGCGTGAAGAGCTGATGATCGTTCTTGGCACGGCCGCAGGCGACAGCGTGCTCCCGCAGACCATGCGCAAGCTCGAACAGCTCGGGATCAAGCGCTCGACGGTCGGTCTGGTCATTCCGACAGGGTACTCGTTCAATCTGGATGCCTTCTCGATCTACCTAACCTTGGCGGCGGTCTTCATTGCACAAGCGACGAACACGCCGCTCGCCACGGGCGATCTCCTGGCGATCCTCGGCGTCGCGCTGCTCACCTCCAAGGGGGCTCATGGCGTCCCGGGATCGGC
The DNA here is from genome assembly GCF_054863005.1 of Bradyrhizobium sp. 25ACV. NCBI lineage: Bacteria > Pseudomonadati > Pseudomonadota > Alphaproteobacteria > Hyphomicrobiales > Nitrobacteraceae > Bradyrhizobium > Bradyrhizobium sp. 25ACV. The sequence goes on along the minus strand of NZ_JAVAYO010000017.1, from coordinate 19,459 downwards.
CATTGTCGTCCTCGCGGCGACGCTGGCTGCCATTCCGGCCATCCCGGCGATAGGGCTGGTGCTCATCTTGTCGGTGGACTGGTTCATCGGCATCGCCCGCGCGCTCGGCAATTATGTCGGCAACTGCGTTGCCACGGTCGTCGTCGCCTCGTGGGAGGGCGACCTCGATCGCGCGAAGGCGCAGCGCATCCTCGATGGCGAGATCGTTCCTTCCAGCGAGTCTCTGCAGATCGATCCGGCCGGCGCGACCGCTCCCGTCGCGGGCCTGCAGACGAGTTGAAGGCAGAGGCGTTTGGTTGAGATGACGACACTCCCGATTGAGCCCTTGACGCGGCAGGCATTCGCTCCGTTTGGCGAAGTCGTCGAAACGGAAGGGTTGACGCCCCTGTCGATCAATCAGGGATATGCGGCGCGCTACAACGGACTCGCCAATATCGATGTCGGCGCGGAAGGCGGACAGATCAACATCAGCTGGTTTGTCGCCTCCGCGCGGCCCACGCCGATCGCCATCCGCCTGATGGAGCGCCATCCGCTTGGAAGCCAGCTGTTCATGCCCTTGAGCGGAGGAAACTGGCTGGTCGTCGTTTGCACGGATCCGCGCACGCCATCGAGCTATCGGGCGTTTGCGGCCAATGGCAAGCAAGGCGTGAATTATGCCCGAAACTGCTGGCACCACCCGCTTCTGGTTCTCGAGGACGCAAGCTCGTTCCTCGTCGTCGATCGAAAGGGTGGTGGTGACAATCTCGAAGAATATCGGCTGGACGAGAACATGCAACTCGATCTCGGCAGAGCCGCAAGTTGACCCCCGATAACGTCCACGAGGCTTGGTGATGTCATCGCAAACCTATCACGTCCCGCAGGGCGGCCTTCCGCCCCAGACGGATATTCTGAGTGGCCGGGCGGTCTTTACGAACGCCTACGCCGTTATTCCCAACGGCGTGCAGCGCGATATCGTCGTCAGCCACCTGCCGCACTGGGACGACACGCGGCTCTGGGTGCTGGCGCGACCGCTCTCCGGATTCGCCGAGACGTTTTCGCATTATCTCATGGACATGGCGCCGGGTGGAGGAAGTGAAATTCCCGAGCCGGACAAGGACGCCGAAGGGGCGTTGTTCGTTGTGGGTGGCAGATTGGTCGTCAAATTGGCGGACAGGGAACACGAGCTCAGGCCCGGCGGCTTCGCCTATCTGCCACCTGGCTGCGCCTGGAGCGTTCGTAACCGCGGCCAGAGCCCGGCGCAGCTTCACTGGATCCGCAAGCTGTATCAGCGCGTGCCGGGTTTGGCCCAGCCCGAGGTGATCGTGACCAATGCAGACTCCTTGGAATCAGTATCGATGCCGGGCACTGAGGGGAGGTGGGCTACCACGCGCTTCATCGATCCGGCCGATATGCGACACGACATGCACATCAATATCGTCACGTTCGAACCGGGTGCGACGATCCCCTTTGCAGAGACGCACGTCATGGAGCACGGATTATATGTGCTCGAGGGCAAGGCCGTCTACCGTCTCAATCGGGACTGGGTCGAGGTCGAGGCCGGGGACTATATGTGGCTGCGCGCCTTCTGTCCGCAAGCGTGCTACGCAGGAGGCCCGGGTCGGTTTCGCTATCTCCTTTACAAGGACGTCAACCGGCACATGAATTTGCGGCAGGGACCTCCGCTGATCTGAGCCCGAGCGGCGTTGATTCCGGGCAAATCGACTTCTTCGGGCAAGTCGGCCTCGGGCATGCCCCGACGATTCGGGCTGGGCCGCAGACGTTCAGTTGGTGCGGCAGGCCGACCCGCGGATCCGTCCGTGCCATCGAGCGGTTGCAGGAACCATCACTCCGCGCGTGAGTTGGCCGGTCGGGCAGGCCGAAAGTCACGAGGTCCACCGTGCAAGACGACATGCGCGTGCGCACCACCGCGCAGATCGCGGGTCATCCCATTCATCCGATGCTGGTGCCGATACCGATCGCATCCTTTGTCGGGGCGCTCTTGACCGACATCGCCTATGTCGCCAGCGCCGAGATCATGTGGGCGGATTTTTCCGCCTGGCTTCTGCTCGTCGGCGTTGTCTTTGGCGTGCTAGCGGCGATCGCGGGCCTGATTGATTTCCTCGGCAACCGCCTGGTGCGGGCGCAGACGCCGGCCTGGCCGCATCTGATCGGCAATGCCGTGGCGCTGATCCTGGCCATCGTCAACTTGCTGATCCACACCCGCGATGCCTGGACCTCGGTGTGGCCGACGGGGCTCGTACTTTCGGTGATCACCGTGCTGATCCTGCCCGTCACCGGCTGGCTTGGTTGGGCCATGGTCTATCGCCACGGCGTAGGAGTTGCGCGATGACGTTCTCGATCGGCCGCGCGCTGCTGTGCGCCTCACTGCTGCTCTTGGCTGCTTGCGACGACGGCAGCGGCGACCCCAAGGCGCAAATCGGCGCCAACCCTGAACTGCCCGACATCAAGCAATATCTGCTGCCGCCGGTCCACATCGCGCGCATCGTCGGCTGGAAGAAGGACGAGACGCCGACTGTGGCTGAGGGCCTGCAGGTCAAGGCTTTCGCGACCGGCCTGCAGCATCCGCGTTTCATCTACGTGCTGCCCAACGGTGACGTGCTGGTGGCGGAATCCAAGGCGCCGAAGGGGGCCGGGATCAAGCGGCCCAAGGAGATCGTCATGGGCTATATCGAGTCCTGGGCGACCTCGGGCGGCAATGACACCGGGCCGGGCAACCGCATCACGCTGCTGCGCGACAGCAATGGCGACGGCGTGCCGGATACCCAAAGCGTCTTTCTCGATCATCTCAACTCGCCGTTTGGCATCGCTCTGGTCGGCAATGACCTCTACGTCGCCAACGCCGATGCCATCGTCAGATATCCCTACACGGAAGGCGACACGAAGATCACCGCGCCGGGCACGGTGCTGACGCCGCTGCCGGGCGGGCCGATCAATCATCACTGGACCAAGAGCCTGGTCGCGAGCCCCGACGGCTCGAAACTCTATGCCGGTGTCGGCTCCAACAGCAACATCACCGAGAACGGCATGGAGGCCGAGCACAACCGCGCGGCGATCCTCGAGGTGGATCGTGCCACCGGCCGGTGGCGCGTGTTCGCAAGCGGCCTGCGCAATCCGAACGGGCTCAGCTTCGAGCCGCAGACCGGCGCGTTGTGGACGGTGGTGAACGAGCGCGACGAACTCGGTCCCGATCTCGTTCCTGACTACATGACCTCGGTGAAGGACGGCGGCTTCTACGGCTGGCCCTACAGCTATTACGGCCAGCATGTCGATCCCCGCGTTAAGCCGCAGCGGCCGGATCTGGTCGCCAAGGCGATCGTGCCGGATTATGCCTTGAGCTCGCATGTCGCTCCGCTCGGAATGGTCTTCAACACCGGCTCCAGCCTGCCGGCCGCCTATCGTGGTGGCGCCTTCGTCGGCGAGCATGGCAGCTGGAACAGGCAGGTGCTCAACGGCTACAAGGTCGTGTTCGTGCCGTTCAAGGATGGCAAGCCGAGCGGACCGGCGCAGGACGTCGTGACCGGCTTCCTCAACAGCGACAACAAGGCGCGCGGCCGGCCCGTCGGCGTCGCCATCGACAAATCAGGCGCCTTGCTGGTCGCAGACGACAGCGGCAACACGGTGTGGCGCGTCACCGCCGCGCATCCGCAGCTGACGCAACGATAGGCCCGCCGGCGCGTTATCGGACAGACGGTGAAAGCCAAATTCTGAAACTCTAGCCAGGAGTTGGACAATGGGCCTTGCTCAATATGCCATCGTGCCGGTGCAGGACGAATGGGGCGTGCTGCACGACGGCGACGTCAAGAATACATACGCCACCAAGGAGGCTGCATTCGAATCGGCGGTCGCCGCCGCATCCCTCGCGCTTCGTGAGGGACATGAAGTCCAGGTCAGCGTGCCCGGACGCGAAGCCGGTGGCAACGCGCTCGGCGTCTAGAGCCGAACACGAAGCAGCATTCGAGAAGGAGGCCGCGATGACAAAGCCGCGTGAGCCGAACGGCGTCGAGCCTTCCCGTTCCGAGGACGACATCCAGCGCGAACAGCTGGGTCCCCGCGGCGTGCCCGGTGCGCCTGATCCGGCCAAGATGACGCCGCAGCGCGAGAAGAAGACGCCGAAGCACGTCGATCCCGGCCACACCGCGTGAGGCGGCTTGGCGGCCTAACATGATCAGACGATCAACCGTCCGCGCCGCGCGGCAATCCCGATCGTGACCTCGGCACCCGCGTTGAAGTCGAGGCGGTCGGCTTCGACGCCGTCGCTGAAGATGACGCCGTTTTCCGCCATCAGCGAGCGGATGCGCAATTGATCCGCGGAAGCGAGCCGGCCGCAGATGAGATTGGTCTGCGAATGGCGGCTCGGGAAGGGTTCGCGCACCGCGAAGCGCAGCTCCGGCGCGTCCCAGGGCAGGGCCTCGTAACCGGTCAGCGGGGGAGGCTGCCCAACAAGGCTTCCGGCGATGGCCAGCGAGCCGGTGACGATGCTCTTGAACCAGGCGGTCGATCCGAGCCCGGTCGAGACGATCAGTCCGCTCGAAGATTGCCGTTCCGTCGCCCCGCCGGTCGCAAGCTCGTAGATCGCGGAGACATGCGTGCGGGCGCCGATGAACAAATCGTTGACGGCGTAGAGCACCTGGCCGTCGTTGAGCCGTGCTTCCGCCATCGTCACCGCCTGGCTGCTGCGCTTCTCAGTGGCGACCTCCGGCAGGAGTTTTGCGAGGTCGCACGGCGCAAACGGCAGGAGGATGCCGTCGTGGCGCGCGGGATCCGGATTGAGCCCGATCAGCGGATGGTCGTCGAGATATTTCATCGTGTTGGCGACGACGCCGTCCTGGCCGAGCGCGACCACGATGTCATCAGGCCCGAAGAGGAAGTTCGGCAGGAAGCCGCGGTCGATGACCTGATAGCGGCCCCATTGCTCCAGCACTTGCAGCGTCGTGTGACGCTGCGCCCGGTAGATCTCGTGCTCGCACTCATAGTCGGAGAAGTCGGCGCCGGGATGCTCGACATAAAAGCGCGCCTGCGCCGCCGTCAGGTGGCGCGCGATCAGGTCCTCCAGCCTGGTCTTGCGCGTCACCAGCACCACCTTGCGGTCATTGGCGGCGGGCATTGGCGGCCTCCTTCGGCTTCTCCATCAATTGGCTGAGCAGATCCGGCGAGACGTTGAGCTGGCCGATCTTCTCGGCCTTCTCGGCAATGCCGGAGAAGGCTTGCGCGATCAGCTGACCCGGCTGCATGCCGGCGGCGGCAAGCGCCTGGATCACGCGGGTGTCGACGCCCTCGAAGATCTTCATCAGCGCACCGACGCGGTAGGCCTCGGCGTCGGCCAGCGTCCTGGTGTTCTCGGCGTTGAGGCCGACGAAATCCTTGCGCTTGCCTTCCAGCACGATGTCCGCGGCCATGCCGGCCTCGCGCAGCTCATTGCGCTTTGCTGCAACGCTCGCCTCGGCATCCATCTGGGTCTCGCGAATTGACCGCTTCTTCTGCTCGACCGCGATCTCGGTGTCGAGTTCGCTCTCGCGAATGGCGCGCTCCTGCTCGACGGCGAAGTTGCGCCGGGCGAAGATGGCTTCGTCTGCGTTCTTCAGGATCGCCTCGCGCGCTTGTGCCTCCAGCGCCTTTGCGGTGTCCGGCGTCGGCTTGATGCCGCGGATCGACACGCCGAGGATTTCGAGACCGAGAGCGGCGATGTCGGCGCGCGCCCTCAATCCGCCCGCGATGATGTCGGCGATGCGATCGGACGCCTGCAATGCGTCCCTCAGCGTCAGCTCCTTCACCGCTTGCTGGGCGAGGACCTCGACCGTGCCGAGAATGCGCTCCGGCAGCTTCTCCGGATCATCGCTCGCATAGGTCTTGCCGTCAGCCTTCAGGGTGAAGTCGAGCATCGATGCCGCCTTCTTCGGGTCGCTGACGCGATAAGTCACCTGACCCTGCACGGTCAGCGTCTGAAAGTCGCGCGCGGTTTGCTCGAAGATGAACGAGGCGTCGCGGCTGCCGATCGGCACCGCGACCAGCATGGTCACCGGCGCGTAATAGAGCGCGGAAAGACCAGCACCCTCGGCGACGATCGCGCCGGCGCGATACTTCATCAGATAGGTGGTGGGCTGGGCCTTGATGAACCTGACGCCGAACATGTATTTCTCCAACGGCTGCAATAAGTGTGTCTGAGCAACTAAGTAAGTTGGACTGTACAACTAACTATGCTACTGTCAAGACCGAACAGGGGAGATTGGCGATGGCAGGTGAGGGGCGGAGCAAGGACCTTGGCAAGGGCCTTGGAAAGTCAGGAGAATTGGACTTTCCGCGCCCCCTGACCACGGTCGATGTCGTGATCTTTACGATCCTCGACGACAGCCTTCAGGTGCTGCTGATGCAGCGCCCGGCCGGCGAGGGCGAGCCGTTTCCGCTCAGCTTGGCGCTGCCGGGCGGCTTCGTGGACGTCACGAAGGACCGCGACCTCGCGGCTTGCGCAGCCCGCAAGCTGAGGGAGAAGACCGGGGTCACCAGCCCTTATCTGGAGCAACTCGGAAGCTGGGGAAGCGCGACGCGCGATCCGCGCGGCTGGTCGGCGACGCACGCCTATTTCGCGCTGATCCCGGCGGAAGCAGGCGTGCTGGCGAACGATGCGCGGTGGTTTCCGATTCGAGGCGGAAGGCTCAAGGACAAGCTCGCCTTCGATCACGGCGACATCCTGGCAACCGCAATCCAGCGCCTGCGCAACAAGGTGGAGTACACCTCACTGCCGGCCTATCTGATGCCGCCGGAATTCACCCTGCCGGATCTGCAGCGCGTCTATGAGATCGTGCTCGACCGCCCGCTCGAGAAAAGCGCCTTCCGCACCCGGATCCTGTCGGCTGACATGATCGAGCCGGTCGCAAAGATGCGGCGCGGCCCGAACCGTCCAGCTCAGCTTTATCGCCTCAGGAAGGGCCGGGATCCCGTGTATTTCGTGCGCACTTTCAATCCGCCGGAATGAATTCCGCGGCGGCATGCCGAGCCGTCGGTCAGCGTGCAGGACGGCCGGCTCCGGCCCTTTAGCCCTGATAACATCATGTTAGGTTTATCGCATAACTGGGTAATTGTGTTAGCCCGGCGAAAGCCTACTGTCGTCCTCACTCAAGACACCGACCGGCAGTGCCAAGCGCTCGCGGAGCTCCGCAGAGCGCCCGGGGATTGCTGTCCAATTGTCCAGCGAAGCCCGCCAACGGGACGCCAACAAACGAACAGATCGGGAGGAACTTTTGTGATGGGTACCACGCGCGCGATCCACGACATGAGTCAGTCCAGGAAGGCTGCTGCCAGCGGCTGGATCGGGTCGGCTCTCGAATATTATGACTTCTTCATCTACGCGACCGCTGCGTCGCTGATCTTCCCGCAAATCTTCTTCCCGTCGGACAATCCCACGGTCGCGATCGTCGCATCGTTGGCGACCTATGGCGTTGGGTATGTGGCCCGGCCGATCGGCGCCTTCGTGCTCGGACATTGGGGCGACACCCATGGCCGCAAGACCGTCCTCATCGTCTGCATGTTCCTGATGGGCATCTCGACCATGGCCGTGGGGATCCTGCCGACCTATCAGCAGGTCGGCATCCTGGCGCCGATCCTGCTCGTCATGCTGCGCCTCGTGCAGGGATTTGCCGTTGCCGGCGAAATCTCCGGCGCAAGCTCGATGATTCTGGAGCATGCGCCGTTCGGTCGACGCGGCTTCTATGCAAGCTTCGCCCTTCAGGGCGTACAGGCTGGACAAATTCTCGCAGCCGCGGTCTTCCTGCCGCTGGCGGCCTATATGCCGACCGACGCCTTCAACAGCTGGGGCTGGCGGATTCCCTTCCTGCTCAGCTTCTTCGTCATCGTCGCGGGCTACATCATTCGCCGCGAAGTCGACGAGACCCCCGCCTTTGCGCGAGAGGGCGAGCGGGGAGAAACGCCGCGGGCGCCCATCGTTCAGGCCATCAAGCTGAACTGGCCCGACATGCTCAGGGTCATCTGCATGGCGCTGATGAATGTCATTCCGGTTGTTGCGACCATCTTCGGTGCGGCCTACGCGGTGCAGCCGGCCTACGGCATCGGCTTTGCCAAGGACGTCTATCTGTGGATCCCGGTCCTCGGAAACATGCTGGCCGTGTTCGTCATTCCCTTCGTCGGCAATCTCTCCGACAAGGTCGGGCGCAAGCCTCCGATCGTCGTGGGCGCGCTGCTCTCCGGCTTGCTCGCCTTCGGCTATCTCTATGCCATCAGCATTAGGAACGTGCCGCTGGCGATCCTGCTGTCGCTCCTGATGTGGGGCGTCGTCTATCAGGGCTATAACGCGATCTTCCCGAGCTTTTACCCGGAGCTGTTTCCGACCCGCACACGGGTGTCGGCGATGGCGATCTCGCAGAACATCGGAACGACCATCACCGCGTTGCTTCCAGCCCTGTTCGCCATCGTAGCGCCTCCCGGCTCGGCCAACATTCCCTTGACGGTGGGCGCGATCGCCTTCGGCATCACGGTGATCGCGGCGCTGGCGGCCGTCTCGGCCCGGGAGACCTATCGGATCAGCATCGATGATCTCGGCAATCCCAAGGCCGTTCCGATCGCCCGAGCCGACTATGAGCGGCAGCGGGCGGAAGCGGCGAGCGGTGTGGCCGCAGTTCAGACCTGACGCGGACGCGAGGAAGCCTTGCCGCTGCGACAATTGATGTTTGCGGCGGCAGGGCTCCGTGCGCTATGTCAGGCCTGATCGAACTTGGTGCGCGTGAGCGCGATCATCATGAGGTTGCAGGATGAACCCCGTCGTCGTTGCTGTCGCTATCACCGGCTCCGTTCCGCGCAAGAAGGACAATCCGGCGGTGCCGATTCTGCCGTCCGAACAGATCGAGTCGACGCAGGAGGCCTTCGAGGCCGGCGCCACGCTTGCCCACATCCACGTTCGCAACGATGACGAGACGCCGTCGTCCGATCCCGAACGTTTCGCGAAGGTAGCGGAGGGGATCAGGAAGCATTGTCCTGGCATGATCGTCCAGTTCTCGACCGGCGGGCGGGGCCGCGATCCCTCGGCGCGTGGATCGTCGCTCTATCTGAAGCCGGACATGGCCTCGCTGTCCACGGGATCGGTGAACTTCCCGACGATCGTTTATGAGAACAGCGCCGCCCTGGTCGAGACCCTCGCCACCGGCATGCAGACGAATGGCGTCCGGCCGGAGATCGAGATCTTCGATCTTTCTCATATCCATGGTGCCCGCCGCCTGATCGAGGCGGGGCTGATGGACACACGCCCGCACGTGCAATTCGTCATGGGTGTCAAGAACGCGATGCCCGCCGACGAGCATGTCCTCGACATCCTGCTGGCAGAGCTCAGGCGGCTGATCCCGCATGCGACCTGGACCGCGGCCGGGATCGGACGTCACCAGGCCGAGGTCATGGGCTGGGCGCTGGCGCGGGGCGCCGACGCGGTTCGGACCGGGCTCGAGGACAATATCAGGATCGACAAGACGCGCCTCGCCGCCAGCAATGCGGAGCTCGTGACCATCGCCTGCCAGGCTGTCACGCGCCACGGTCGCCGCGTTGCGACCGCCGCCGAGGCGCGATCCCTGCTTGGGATCGCGCGGTAGGGGATACTGCCTCCTCCTGACATGCTCCGGGCTGCCTTCTGCCATTCGGCGGCCGGCGTTCCCGCACGCTGAGTCTCCGGCTAAGAGAGGTGTCACAGGCGTGATCGGCGCCTGCCGGGCAGGCAACGGTTGGAATGCGGTTCTTGAAATCTGACAGCAGGCTCATCGGGGTCCTGCTGGTGCTCGCGATCACCCAGCTTGTTGGCTGGGGTACAATAGGCCTTCCCGCCATCGTCGGGCGCGATCTCGCTGCCGATCTCGGCATGAGCCTGCCGGCGGTGTTCGCGGGGACATCCGTTCTCTACGTCTCGATGGGGCTGTGCGCGCCGTGGCTCGCCAAATCGTTTGCGCGGCATGGCGCGCGGACCGTCATGATGGTCGGCACGGTCGTCACCGCGCCGGGCTTCGTGCTGCTGTCTCTCGCGCATGAGCCGATGCTCTATTTCGCCGCCTGGATCGTCCTCGGCATCGCCGGCAGCGCCACGCTGTCGACCGGCGCCTATATTATGCTGAACGAGATCGCGGGGCGGCAGGCCAAGAACGCCATCGGGGCCTTGATGCTGGTGACGGGCCTGTCCAGCAGCATCTTCTGGCCGACGACCTCGTTTCTCAGCGGGCACCTCGGCTGGCGCGGGACGTGCCTGGTTTACGCGGCCATGCTGATCCTCGTGTCACTTCCGCTCTATGCGTTCGTGGCGCCGCGCCGGAGACTTGTGAAGGACGATGGCGGCACGCCGGCCAAGTCTGCCGATGTGCCTGCGATTCCGAGGAGCACGTTCGGCCTCGTCGTCGCCGCGATCACGCTCAACGCCTTCGTCAATTTCGGCATCAGCGCCATCATGATCGAGCTGTTGCGGGCGGAGGGGCTGGCGCCGGCGCAGGCGCTCCTCTTCGGCTCGATGCTGGGCGTGATCCAGGTCAGCGCCCGCGGACTCGATCTCCTCGGCGGCGGGCGATGGGACGGGATCACGACCGGGCTCGTCGCGGGCACCGCGCTGCCCGTCGCGATGCTGCTGCTGATGCTGAGCGAAGGCGCGACCTGGGCGGTCGCGGTCTTCATCCTGCTCTATGGCGCCGGCAGCGGCGCGATGGCGGTGGCGCGGGCCACCATCCCGCTCGTGTTCTACGACCAGGCCGAGTTCGCCAAGGCGATGTCGATGATCGCGCTGCCGCTCAATCTGGCGTCCGCGATCTCGCCGCCGCTCCTCGTTGGCCTGCTCACCGAATTCGGCAGCCGCGGCGCGCTCGGTCTCACCTTCGTCTGCTCCTGCGCGACGGTGTTGATCCTGGTCCTGCTCGGCCGGCGGCGGCCGCGGGTGGTGGCGGCGGCCGCGACCTGAGCCGATCAGGCAATATTCGCGGCGCGGAAAGTTGCGGACAGGAATTGGCGTGCTACCGGAGCTGCGGATAGCCGCATGCCGCCAGTGCAGTGCTCAAGGCGCCAAAATAGTGTATCCGCTGGGGAGCGCGGCCCGCTTGGAGCCGCCGCGCCAAAATCAGCTCTAAGATTCAGTTCCCCGGAGGAAATCGACATGTCGGCCCTGCCGCTTTCAGGCATCAAGATCCTTGACCTCACGCGCGTGCTTGCCGGGCCTTTGTCGGCCCAGATGCTGGGCGATCTCGGCGCCGAGGTGATCAAGATCGAGCGGCCGGGCACCGGCGACGACGCGCGCGCCTTCGGCCCGCCCTATCTCAGCGACCCCGAAGGGAAGGCCAACAACAACAATTCCTTCTATCTCTGCGCCAACCGCAACAAGAAGTCGGTCACCGTCAACATCGCCAAGCCTGAGGGGCAGGCGATCATCCGCGAGCTCGCCAAGGACGTCGACGTCTTCATGGAGAACTACAAGGTCGGCGATCTCAAGCGCTACGGCCTCGACTACGAGACGATCAAGGCGATCAACCCCGGCATCATCTATTGCTCGGTGACCGGCTTCGGCCAGACCGGACCGTATGCGCCGCGCGCCGGCTATGACGCCATCCTGCAGGCGATGGGCGGCCTGATGAGCGTCACCGGTCATATCGACGGCGAGCCCGGCGAGGGCCCGATGAAGGTCGGCCCGTCGATCGTCGACTACATGACCGGCATGAACACCTCGATCGGGATTCTCTCGGCGCTCTACCATCGTGACGTCAATAACGGGCAGGGCCAGCATATCGACGTCTGCCTGTTCGACACCGTCATTGCGTCGCTGTCGCACTGGCTGCAGATCTACCTCGTCAACGGCAAGACGCCGCCGCGCCGCGGCACTTGGGGCAATGGCGGCATGCCGGCCGGCGTGTTCCGCTGCACCGATGGCGAACTGATGCTGGTGGTCGGCAATGACGGCCAGTTCCGGAAAACCTGCGCCGTGCTCGGCGAGCCGGAGCTTGCGAGCGACCCGCGCTTCCTTAAGAACAACGACCGCGTCGTGCACGGCAAGGAGATCATGGCGATCTTCGCCGGCCTGTTCCTGAAGCAGCCGGTGGCCCACTGGCTGGAGAAGCTGGAGGAGGCCGGCGTGCCCTCGGGTCCGATCAACAATTTCGAGCAGGTGTTTTCCGATCCGCACGTCCAGTCGCGCGGCATGCGGGTGAAGACCGAGCACAAGTTCGAACCGGAGCTCTCGCTGATCCGCAACGCGCTGACTCTTTCGGGCACCCCCATCACCGAATATCGCGCGCCGCCGCTGTTAGGGGAGCACACGCAGGAGGTCCTCGGCGGCAAGCTCGGCTATGATGCGGGCAAAATCGAGACGCTGAAGCAGCAGGGGATCATCTAAGCTAGCGGAGCGGCGCGCGTTCTTACCCTCTTCCCTCGTGGGAGAGGGTGGTTCGCAGCAAAGCGGCGGCCGCAGAGGACGCGCGCGCGATGCTCGGGCTTGCCTGAAGCTTGCGCGCCATCCCCAGATAGTTCCGGTCCGTAGTCTCACAGGCTTCCGTTCCGTGCCAGACTCTGTTTCGATCTCTCCACTAATGTCGGGAGGGAAATGGATGTCCTACACGATCGGGTTCCAGGCCAAGGACCAGAAGGCAATTCTGGCGACCGAGGCGGCCACCGCCAATCAGGCCGTCGCCATCGTTGCCGCACTGCGGCAGAGTGCCGAGGAGATCAAGTTCATCCGCTCGCCGCAGGAAGGCGAGATGGGCATCGAGATGCTGCTGCTGCTCGCCAAGGAAGAGGCCGAGGAGATGCCGCAGCGGGCCTGAACCCGTCGCGACAACCACACTTCGATTAGAAGCGAAGCATGCCGGCTGCAGGATAATGTAGTCAGCCGTCGGTCTCGCTTGAACTGAAGGTGGCTGCATGAAACGCGAAGCGCTCCGCGTCGAACCGATCTCGACCTTTCTCGACCGCCGCAACGCGCCGGTCTCGCCGGTGACGCGCGCCGGCAACATGATCTTCGTCGCCGGCCTGCCGCCGTTCGACCCGGAGACGGGCGAGATCGCGCAAATGCCGATCGAGCGGCAGAGCGAGATCATCATGGCGCAGATGAAGCTGTGCCTCCAGGTGGCCGGCGCCTCGCTCGACAACGTCATGAAGTGCAACGTCTACTGCACCTCGACGAAACATTTCGCCGCGTTCAACGCCATCTATGCGCGCTATTTCCCTGATGATCCGCCGGCGCGGATCTTCGTCTGCACGCCGGAATGGTTCGGCCCCTTCGACGTCGAGATCGACTGCATCGCGATGATGTGAGGGACTACCGCGCCGCCACCCTCGCCGGCGCCTTCGTCTCGGCCTTTCCCGCCGTCAGCGCCATCGTCGCCACGCTGACGACGCGCGCGACGACGTCCCCGACGTCGTCGAGGTCGCATTTGCCTTCCGACAGTTTTGTCAGCCTTTCGCTCTCGCGGATGGTGTGGTGCGCCATGGCGAGCGCGAAGTTGAGGCCCCAGTAGATATCGACGTCGCTGCGGTCGGGCAGGGCGCGGCGCATCGCGCCTGCGAATTTGCGCAAATGGTCGATCTCGCGGTTCTTGATGCGGCGGATCGGCGGCACGGATTCGATCGAGGCGCGGATCATGAAGCGCGCTGCGGTCGAGCGCTGGTTCTCAGGCCCGAGGCAGCCGCGCAGCGTCGGCCCGACCAGCGCGTGCAAGATCACCTCGATCGGCGCACGGCCGCCGCCTTGCTCTTCCGCCGCCTTCAATTCGCGCAGGCGCTCGCGGTTGGTGGCGATCGAGCGGGTGACGAATAATTCCGCGATCAGCTCGTCCTTCGAGCCGAAATGATAGTTCACCGCGGCGAGGTTGACACCCGCCTCCGCGACGATGTCGCGCAGCGTCACGTCGCCGAAGCCGCGATCGGCGTAGAGCCGTTCGGCGGCGGCGAGAATGGCAGATCTCGTATGATCGCTGGCCATGACCTTCATCCCGTCATTCCGGGGCTCGCGAAGCGAGAACCCGGAATCTCGCCCCACATTTCGAGATTCCGGGTTCAGCCCTGCAGGCCGCCCCGGAATGACGTCGTGAGCGAGGGAGTTGCAATTCAAACAGTTGTATGAAACTATCGTTTGAAGGCCGGAGATGTCAATCGCAATCGGGACTCGTTCGCAACTTGCGGAGCCGGTTCCGAAGCGTCCGCAAGCTGCGCGCTTGCGGGCTGCGCGCAGCGGGAGGACAGTCCGGCGCAAAACAGGCTCGCGAAGCAAACAGCTTCGCAGAAGAGAGACGAGGAGCGTCCCATGGATTTCGATCTGTCGCCCAAGCAGAAGGAATGGCTCGACCGCGTGCGGTCCTTCATGGCCAAGCACGTGCGCCCGGCGGTGCCGATCTATGATCAGCAGGATCATGCCGGCGAGCGCTGGAAGGTGATCCCGATCCTGGAGGACCTCAAGAAGAAGGCGAAGGCCGAAGGCCTCTGGAACATGTTCATGCCGCCGTCCGAGCATGAGGACGACGAATTCCGCGGCGCGGGACTGACCAATCTGGAATACGCACTGCTCTCGGAAGAGATGGGCCGCATCACCTGGGCCTCGGAAGTGTTCAACTGTTCCGCGCCCGATACCGGCAACATGGAAGTGTTCATCCGCTACGGCTCCAAGGAGCAGAAGCGCAAATGGCTGCGTCCGCTGATGGACGGCGAGATCCGCTCCGCCTTCCTGATGACGGAACCTGCGGTGGCCTCGTCGGATGCGACCAACATCGAGACCCGCATCGAGAAGGATGGTGATCATTACGTCATCAATGGCCGCAAATGGTGGTCGTCCGGCGTCGGCGATCCCCGCTGCAAGATCGCGATCCTGATGGGCAAGACCGATTTCAAGGCGGCCAAGCATCAGCAGCAGTCGCAGATCCTGGTTCCGCTCGACACCCCTGGCATCAAGGTCGAGAAGATGCTGCCGGTGTTCGGCTTCGACGACGCGCCGCACGGCCACGCCCAGGTGTTGCTGGAGAACGTCAGGGTGCCGAAGGAGAACATCCTGCTCGGCGAAGGCCGTGGCTTCGAGATCGCGCAGGGCCGGCTCGGCCCGGGCCGCATCCATCACTGCATGCGCACCATCGGCAAGGCCGAGGAGGCGCTGGAGAAGATGGTGAAGCGCCTGTCCTCGCGCAGCGCCTTCGGCAAGAAGATCGTCGAGCACTCTGTGTGGGAGCAGCGCATCGGCGATGCCCGCACCAACATCGAGATGACGCGCCTGCTCTGCCTCAAGGCTGCCGACATGATGGACAAGGTCGGCAACAAGACCGCGCAGGCCGAGATCGCCATGATCAAGGTCGCAGCGCCCAACATGGCGCTGAAGATCATCGACGAGGCGATCCAAGCTTTCGGCGGCGCCGGTGTCTCGGACGAGGCGGGCCTTGCCAAGGACTACGCTCACATCCGCACGCTCCGTCTCGCCGACGGTCCGGACGAGGTGCATAATCGCGCCATTGCCAGGCTCGAGGTTCGGAAGTATGCAAATTCTCCAAATCATTGAGAGGGAGGGCCGGGAGGCGCTCTCGATCTGAAGAAACGACAGGGCATGATGCGGTGACCGCTTGACGCAAGTGCGTCAGCGGTTACCGATTAGGATCATGCTCGACCTGAAATGGTCAGGACTGAAGAGGGGAGCGTCATCGTGGCTGACGGCGTCAGGAAAGACGAAGAGTTCTCGGGCACCAAGCCGGTCGAGGAGCGTCATCGCTTCGACGAGATGCGGCTCGAGGCCTGGATGCGCGACAACGTCGAAGGCTATCAGGGGCCGCTGGTCGTGCTCCAGTTCAAGGGCGGCCAGTCCAATCCGACCTATCGGCTGAACACGCCGAACCGTTCCTACGTGATGCGCCGAAAACCGTTCGGCAAATTGCTGCCGTCGGCGCATGCGGTCGATCGCGAATATCGCGTGATCGCGGCGCTCGGCAAGCAGGGTTTCCCGGTCGCGCACGCCTATGCGCTGTGCCAGGACGACAGCGTCATCGGCGCGGCCTTCTACATCATGTCGATGGAGGAGGGCCGGGTGTTCTGGGATCCGACGCTGCCGAGCCAGGATGGCGATGCGCGGCGCAAGATCTTCACCAGCAAGATCGAGACGCTGGCGAAGCTCCACATGTATGATCCTGTTGCGATCGGGCTCGGCGAGTTCGGCAAGCCCGGCAATTATTTCGCGCGTCAGATCGACCGCTGGACCAAGCAATATCGCGCGTCGGAAACGCAGCACATTCCCGAGTTCGAGAAGGTCGCCGAATGGCTGCCCAAGACCGTGCCGGAGCAGGCGCGCGTCTCGATCGTCCATGGCGACTATCGCCTCGACAACATGATTTTCCACGCGACGGAACCGCGCGTGCAGGCCGTGCTGGACTGGGAGTTGTCGACTCTCGGCGATCCCATGGCCGACTTCACCTACCTGTTGATGCAGTGGATCATGCCGGGCCTGCAGGGCGCCGACCTCAAGGCGCTCAACATTCCGAGCGTGGAAGAGGCCGCGCAGATCTATTGCAACGTCACCAAGATGACGGTGCCTGATCTCAACTGGTACTTCGCCTACAATCTGTTCCGTCTCGCCGGCATCACGCAAGGCATCGCCGGCCGCGTCCGCGACGGCACCGCCGCCAACGCCAAGGCGCTCGAATCCGCCAAACGCACCGTGCCGCTGTCGCAGGCCTCATGGGAATACGCGCAGAAGGCGGGCGCGGTGTAGGAATGACGAAGGCGCGGCCGCTGTGGCCGCGCTTTTTTGTTTGTGGCGCGTCGCCGTCTCCAAACGCGCGGTGTCATTGCCCGCGAGGCGGGCAATCCAGTATTCCAGAGACGCTAGTGTTTGAACCGAGAAGCCGCGTTAATCCGCCCGGGGAGATCCGTGCATGATCGACCACACCACCCTGATCACCTACATCCTCATCGTGCTCGGCTTCGTGTTCATTCCAGGTCCGGCGACGTTGCTCACGATGGCTCGGGCGGCAAGCTCGGGAACGAAGGTCGGCATTGCGACAGGAGCGGGGATCGCGGCCGGTGACTTGATCCACACCGCGATGGCGATCGTTGGGTTGTCGGCGATCATCGCGACATCTGCGCTGATGTTCAGCATCGTCAAATATGCCGGCGCGGCGTTCCTGATCTATCTCGGCATTCGCGCCATGCTCGACAAGGCGCCGATCGAGTTGAACGGCGCCGCGCCCGCGATTGGCGCGGGCCGTGCCTTCCGGCAGGCCGTGCTCACCGAAGTGCTGAATCCCAAGACCGCGCTGTTCTTCCTGGCATTCCTGCCCCAATTCGTGAAGCCGGAGCACGGCGCGGCGGCACTTCAGCTTGCCACTCTCGGTGTCGTCTTCGTGCTGCTCGGCCTGCTCAGCACCATCGTGTTCGCGGTTGGTGCGGGCCGTCTCGGCAATGTCTTGCGTCGCCATCCGGCCGTCTTGAGATGGCAGGGCAAGGTGGTTGGAATTATCTACTGCGCCGTCGGCGTGCGACTGGCATTGCAGGATCGCTGAGCTAGCGGAGGCACCATAGCCCGGGTGAGCGAAGCGATATCCCCGGATAGCGGCCCCGCATGTGGTTTGGCTCATGCGGGCCATGGGAGGCCGCCGCGCGCGCCGTCATTGCGAGCGCAGCGAAGCAATCCAGACTGTTTCCGCGGTGGGATTCTCGATTGCTTCGTCGCAAGGGCTCCTCGCAATGACGAGGAGGCGGGAAACGAGACCCGCAATTCGCGCCCTACGCTTTCAATTCTTCGCACAATGCGCGATCAGTCTCTCCACAAACCCCGCGCATTTCTCCAACTCCGCCATCTCCACGAACTCATCAGGCGTGTGCGCCTGCGCGATCGAGCCGGGGCCGATCACCACCGAGGGGATATCGGCCATGCTGGCAAACAAACTCGCTTCGGTGCCGAAGGCGACCTTGGCGTGGTCGTTGCGCCCTGCAAGGCTCTTGGCCAGCGTGACGATGGCGGCGTCGGCGGCGGTGTCGAGCGCGGGGTAGTCGAGGATCTCCTCGAAATCGATGCCGCACTCCGGATGCTGCTTCTTCATCGCGGGCTCGAGCTCGGCCTTTGCCCATGCGATGATCGCATCCGTCACCTCCCTGGACTCGGTGATGCCGATGCCGCGGCATTCGAAATCCACCGTGCAGGTATCGGGCACGATGTTCAGCGCGGCGCCGCCGTGCACGATGCTGGTGAGCAGCGTCGAATGCGGAACGTCGTAGAGGCTGTCGGTCGCTCGCACGGCTGCGAGCGCCACGGCGCGGCGGCGGATCTCGACGATCAGCTCGGCGGCGTATTCGATCGCGTTGACGCCGTCGGGTGCAATCGAGGAATGGCGGGCGAGCCCGCGAAACGTCGCGCTCACGCCGTGCTTGCCCTTGTGCCCGATGATGACCTTCATCTCGGTCGGCTCGCCGATGAAGGCGCCGAGCGGTGTGATCCGTTTTTTCGCGACCTCGCCGAGCATCGGCCGCACGCCGACGCAGCCGATCTCCTCGTCATAGGAGATCGCCAGATGAATCGGTGTTGTGAGCTTGGCCTCCAGCATCTCCGGCACCATGGCAAGGCACACTGCGACAAAACCCTTCATGTCGGTGGTGCCGCGGCCGTAGAGCTTGCCGTCGCGCTCGATCAGGCTGAAGGGATCGTGGCTCCAGTCCTGGCCCACGACAGGCACGACGTCGGTATGGCCTGACAGCACGAAACCGGGGCGATCTTCAGGGCCGATCGTGACCCACAGCGAGGCCTTCTGCCCGGTCGCGTCGGTGATGCGCTCGCCCTTGACGCTGAACGCGGCGAGGTAGCTCTCGATATGGGCAATCAGGGGCAGGTTGGTGCGGTCACTGACGGTGTCGAAGCCGACGAGGTCGGCGAGGAGTTTGCGGATACGGTCGGGTCTTGAGCTTGGCATTGTCTCGTTCTGTCAGGGAGTAGGGAAGCCGAAGTGCTTGCAGGAACCATACCAACGCGGTGGCTGATTGCGCAAATCAACATAGGCCCGTAGCCCGGATGGAGCGCAGCGTAATCCGGGTGTCCTGTCACGAAGCACGAAGGCCCCAGATTACGCTGCGCTTCATCCGGGCTACAAGGCCACAATCCCTTGCGTTGCCCGTCAGGCAAAACACGCCAGCAATGGGTCAACGCACCGCGGCGAAAATATTCCACTTTATCGAAATTCGGAAATGACGTATGTGTCGCGGCAACCCGGCCCAAGGAAGAGGGGCGTATCGCGATCGTCACGAACGCGGGCCGGGCGGCGGTGGACGCAGGTGACATCGGCGCGAAGAGCTTTCGCAGGGCGGAGAGCCGTGAGCGAAAGTATCGCGCACACGACCGGTGTGATCGGCGTACGGCAAAATCGTGTCGTCCTGGCGCCCGGGGTCTGTGCGCCAAGTCTTGCGGTGATGGGTGTCGTCCAACCGGACGCATCCGTCAGCCATCCGCAAGGCGACGGGGGCAATAGTGCAACGCTCCCCGGGGAGAGCA